>SKWQ01000061.1 GCA_007128855.1 Balneolales bacterium | reverse complement strand
TCAAAACCACCATGATCTATACGCACGTCCTGAAAACAGGCGGACATGCGGTGAAAAGTCCGCTGGATACGTCCCTGATTTAGCCAGACGAATCAATCCATACGCACAATCCATCCGTACAATCCATACGCACAATCCATCCGCTCATTACATCCGCACCACCCCGTCGCTCCATGTCACCGCCGAATTCCCCACCTCCGGATTGTATTCATCAAACAGCTGAAGCACCTGTCCGCCCATCAGCTTGTCGTAGGCCTCCTGCATGGTACCCGACTTCGCAAAGTAATGATCGGTCAGCGGGAAAACCGCCAGCGTGGCATTTCCGGGATGATAATGGTTGACGGTCTTGACGATCTGCTCGTGCGCTGAAAGCGAATAGGCCTGGAAATCGGACTCGCCGAACTGCACCAGCACCTGCGCCGTCGTGTTTTTCCAGTTCACCAGATGAGGCTGATGCTGGATCTGACGCCAGTATTCCGGATTCCGCCCGTAAATGCGCCCCTCGTCGTCGTAGTTCATCCTCGATCGCAACAGAGTGTCCAGGTGCTCCTCCAAGGCCATATCCTCCAGTGATTCCCCCTGGATATAGAAGCGATAATACATTTCGTATGTGTCGACAACAGATTGCTCGTGTTCGATGGGATCCATACCCGCCAGTTCGTTCTGCACCCGAACCAGACCGAGCAAATACTCGAACCAGGACAGAGCCGTGGTTCCGTATGCGATCACACCGGCCACATCGTGACGGGCGCTTATGGCCGGTGCCACCACCCCGCCCATCGAATGTCCATAAATAATGATGCGGGACGGATCCACGTATGGCAGGGACTTCAGCTTCTTCAGCCCCTGCTCAAAACTCTCGATCTCATCAAGTAGGTCGGTGGAAGCACACTCCGGGGTGTTCCAGCTGTCCCCCAGCCCGCTTTTTTCGATGCGCAGGGTCACGTAACCGGCATCCACATAAGCATCTATGATCCTCTTGTACGGGTGGTTTTCGCGGAAATGCTCGATGCTGGCACAGGTATAGCCCGGGATGAACAGCAGCGCCGGCATAGGCTCCTCACCCGCCGGTTTGTTGATGATCACCCGCAGCAACCCGTCGCGGAACGGCGCGGAGGTATAGATGACCTCTGAGTTTGGATGCGTTTCCGGCCCACGGGATGCGAACGTACCTTCCAGGATGTGCTCCCCTCCATCGCGGACAATCGTCGCGGTCACAGGATCTCCCTCCCTTTTGTCGGAAATAATGGAACGCAGGGTGGACATATCCCCAACCAGCTGTCCGTTCAGAGCCAGCAGGCGGTCACCCGGCACAAGACCCAGGCGCTCGCCGGTGCCGCCCAGCACCTCTTCCACAAGCAGTCCGGCCACTGCGCCCTGATCCGCTTCACTGTCAACCGGGACTTCCTGCTCCGGGGTTTCTCCAGTGATTTCAAATCGTGTTCCCATCCAGGCACGTGCCCGCAATTCCTGCATCTGTGACGATTCCCAGGCAGCCCCCTCCGATACTTTCCAGGCCGGTTCAGCAGCCACACACAAAGCGGAAGCAACCAATGCAATGTAAAAAAATCGTAATCTCATAATCACCATACCCTTTCCTCATTAATATTTATGATTTAGCACGCATCCCACATCAATGCTATCTCGTGTCACGCATGAGCGCATTGCATATGCCGGACCAGTGCATTCAACATCCCGGACCATCGCATCGCATCCATGACCATAACCGGGAAGTTCCTGCGCGATAATAATTGCGTTCTAACCCTTCCATACGTTATCTGATCGATTTTGTTTCCATAATATGCTGAGATGCAATGAAATGGCAGTTGCCAGGAAGCGCGCTCCTCGATTGTTCGCACTAAAGGATTGACTTTTTTAGCAGATCCATTAAATTACACGATAACAGTGTACACTTTAGCACGAAAATGTTTTAATACTATGAAAAACATCACCTTAAGCGCCGATGAGTCGCTTATCCGCAAAGCTCGTGAAAAAGCGGCACGGGAAAACAGTTCGCTGAACAACCGGTTCAGGGAATGGCTGGAAACATATGCCGCCCTGGAAAGTCCCGTTTCAGAGTATCGTGAAGTGATGAAGAAGTTGGGATACGCCTCACCTGGTAGAAAATTCACACGAGAGGAAATGCATGAGCGATAGATATTTTCTGGATACGAACATCATCATCTATTCTTTTGACGGGAACAATCCTTCGAAACAGGCTATCGCAAGAGAGCTCATTGAAAGAGGGTTGAGCGAACAAAACAGTTGCATCAGCTACCAGGTCGTCCAGGAGTTTGCAAACGTGGCCACAAGGAAATTTGCAGTATCCCTGAGCCATGACGACTGCCGGCAGTATATCGAGAATATTCTGCACCCGCTATGGAAAATATATTCGAGCCGTGAATTAGTGAGCAGTGCACTGGACATTTCCGAACGGTGGCAGTACTCATTTTATGATGCCCTGATCGTTGCCGCCGCCCTGGAAGCATCCTGCTCAGTCCTCTACTCAGAAGATCTGCAGCACAAGCAAAAGATCTATTCACTCCAGATCATCGATCCGTTTGCCTGACTTTTCCTTCAACCCGCGGCAGGGGCCGCCGGAGAGCACGGATGGCTATCCCTACTCCGGCAATCGACAGTCCGCACCCGGCGCCAGGCTTCAATAGGCAATAGGCACTCGGTACCCGACAATCCGCAACAAGCAATAGACACCCGCAACCCACACCCGGCACCCGGCGCCGGTCAGGTTTCTGACAGAATCCGGGAAACTTATCCGAAAATTTCTTTACTTCCACAAATGCCGGCCGGATCAACCGGCAACGCTATTATTTCACCCAACGGCGGAAGCAATGCACTCAAATGACGGGGGAGTCGCCTGATGCAGAAAACGAACAAGGATGTTCTTGTAGTGGGGGTGGCGCTGTTTGCCATGTTTTTCGGTGCCGGAAACCTCATCTTCCCACCCTACATGGGATTGCTGGCGGGAGTCGACTGGAAATGGGCCCTCCTGGGTTTCCTCATCACCGGCATCGGCATGCCGCTGCTGGGCATCATGGCCGCTGCACGCGCCGGCGGCACCGTCGAACACATGGGCCGCCGTGTGAGCCCCTGGTTCGGCCGCCTGCTCAGCATCGTCATCATCCTGGCCATCGGACCCCTGCTGGCCATCCCCCGCACCTGCGCAACAGCATTCGAACTGGGCATGCGCCCCTCCTTCCCGGATTTCCCGATCGCCCTCTTTTCCGCCGTTTTCTTCGGCATCACCCTCTGGTTCGCCCTCAACCGGTCACAGGTCGTCGACAAAATCGGCAAATACCTGACCCCGCTGCTGGTGATCACACTCGCCTGGATCATCCTCAAGGGCATCTTCACCCCCTACGGATCCATTGTCGATATGGATCTGCAAGGCCCCACCGGCCGCGGGTTCCGCGAGGGCTACCAGACCATGGACGCGCTGGCCTCCCTCGTCTTCGCACAGATCATCATTGCCGCACTGGTGTTCAAAGGATACGGCAACGTCAAGGAGCAGGTCAAAATGACCTCCATGGCCGGAGCCATTGCCGCACTGGGACTTGGCATCGTCTACGGCGGACTCATGTACCTGGGCGCCACCGCCAGCTCCGTGCACCCCGTCCAGGTGGAACGCACCGACCTGCTCATTGCCATCGCCGGCGGACTCATGGGCAGCTCCGGGAAAATCGCACTGGGGATCGCCGTGAGCCTCGCCTGCCTCACCACCGCCATCGGCCTCACCGCCACCGTCGCCGACTACTTCAGCGGCCTCACCAAAAACCGTCTCAGCTACCGCTCCATCGCCGTGATGACCGTCGTATTCAGCGGCATATTTGCCACCGTCGGCGTGACCACCATTGTAAACGTGGCCTACCCCCTGCTGGTGACCGTCTACCCGGTGGCCATCGCCCTGATCATCCTCACCCTCGCCGGCGGCCCCCTCGCCCATCGCTCCGTCTACATCGGCGCGGTCACAGGCGCACTGCTCACAAGCATCCCCGAGGCACTCACGATCATCGGCCTGCCCATCGGTTTCATCAACAGTCTGGTGGATACGATTCCGTTCGCCACTGCCGGCTTTGCCTGGATCATCCCCACCGTCATCGGCGCGCTGGCGGGACTTCTGGCAGCACGCATCCGCACCAATCCCGCCCCCGGTTCGCAACACACATCCACAAAACCATGACCGCCAGCCCGTTGACATCCAAATTCGCCGATATCGCTCTGCTCACCGACCGACGCTACACCGCTTCACAGGCACACGAGGACGACTGGTATCTCAGTAACATCCTCCGCGATGACGCACTGCTCCAACAAGCACTGGAAGACGCCGGCCTCTCTTCTGTCCGGGTGGATTGGTCCGACCCCGATATCGACTGGTCCGGTTTCCGCTGCGCCGTTTTCCGCACTACCTGGGACTATTTCGAACGGCTGCCGGAGTTCACCGGATGGCTCGATCGCGCCAGCACCCAAACCCGCCTGTGCAACGACCCCCGGATCATCAGATGGAACCTCGACAAACACTACCTTGCCGACCTGTCCGAAAAAGGCATCCCCGTTGTACCGACAAGGTTCATTGATGCGAAAAGCGCCATCGACCTCCCCCGCCTGCTGGACGAAACCGGGTGGCAGGAAGCCGTGATCAAACCCTGTATCTCCGGCGGCGCCTGGCACACCTATCGGATCAGCAAAAGCAACGCCGCTACGCTCCAAACCGTCATTGAACCGCTCCTTTCCGATGGATCCTTCCTCATCCAGCCCTTTCTCGCCGATATCCAGAAAACGGGTGAGGACACCCTGGTGATCATCGACGGCCGCTTCACCCACGCCGTCCGCAAAGTGGCAAAAAAGGGTGACTTCCGGGTGCAGGATGACCACGGCGGCACGGTCTACCCGCTCGACCCCGCAGCGGAGCAGGTCGCACTGGCCGAACGCACCATGGCCGCATGCCCCTGGAACCCCGTTTACGGCCGGGTGGATATGGCCCGGGACGATAACGGACAGTGGTCGGTGATGGAACTCGAGCTCATCGAACCGGAACTTTGGCTGCGCCATCATCCCGATGCGGCCGGAATCTTTGGACGCGCACTGGCCAGGATGCTCCGGTAACCTTGTTCCTCAGTCCTTTTTCAAATAAATTGTGGACGTTCGGCATAACCCCCAATAAACCCACCCCATACAATGGCCCGCCTACCTCTTATCCTGCTGGCAGCGATTGCCCTGACCATCGGATGCAGTTCCACCAATACGGTGACCATGAGCGTCCAGGAACCGGCTGTTGTGACACTCCCCTCATCCCTGAAAAACGTCGGTGTGATCAACCGCAGCCTGACTACGACCGAATCGGGCATCCTGGAGACCGTCGACCAGGTATTTTCATTGAAAAGCCCCGAAATGGACAAACTCGGGGCCGCCGCCGCAGTGAACGGCCTCACGGAGGAGTTGCGCAAAAACGATCGGTTCCCCAGTGTGACCGTGGTGGATGTGGCACAGCTCGGAAATCCGGCCTTCGGTGTCTTCCCGGCCCCGCTTCCCTGGGACAAGATTGAGCAGATATGCAGGGAACACGACCTGGACGGTCTTTTTTCACTTGAATTCTATGACACGAACAGCAAAATCGACTACAGCACGCGCAGGGTGACGGTCCAGGGCCCTCTGGGGGTGGAAATCCCCGCACTGGAACACCAGGCAGAGGTCCGCACCACCATCAAAACCGGCTGGCGGATCTACGACAGCACCGGCAGGAACATCGTCGACGAGTTCGTTTCGGGGGATAATGTGGTGACCGCCGGCAGGGGCATCAATCCGGCCGAAGCGGCCAGGGCAATCACCGGCAGGACCGAAGCCGTCCAGAGCATCAGCGGCAACGTGGGCAGATATTACGGCCAGAGCATCCTCCCCTACTGGACCCGGGTGCGCAGGGAGTACTACGTGCGCGGCAACAACAATTTCAAGATGGCCAAACGCCGGGCACAGACGGGCAACTGGGACGGCGCCGCCGAACTGTGGCTCATGGAGACCGACAACCGCAAAGGCAAGATCGCCGGCCGCGCACACTACAACATGGCCATCATAAACGAAATCAACGGCGACCTGGATGCGGCAATCGATTGGGCCAGCGTTGCCTACGAGGATTTCGGCGACAAACGCGCCCTGCGCTATGTCCGTGTGCTGCGGGACAGAAAAGCCAGGGCTGAACATCTTCGCCGCCAAAGTCAGTAGCAGAAATCAGTGCGACCCCGGTTCAGACCGCGCACCGCATCCACCCTGACACATCCACCCTGACACATCCACCCTGACAAAAGTACGTCCGGGACCTACCAGGTCCAGCGGAAAAGCCGCGGTGATTTCTGCACCCAGTGCGGTTTCTGGTCCACGTACCTCAGACGCATGTGTACCAGCGGCCAGAACAGCCGGCGATGTATCCTGTCGGGACGGATATACTCTGCAATTCCGGTGGCTGTCTGCTTCTCAAGTGCGGGATGGACCAGCTTTGCCTCCGAGATGTATCGGCAGTAAAACGGTCCGGAATCAGCCAGCACCCGATGGCGCACCTCGATTTCCAGCTCCTTGTCGCGCAGGTGCAGCCGCCGGGCCGGACGAAGCAGGAATCCGTTGGTGGATCGCTTCTTGAGACCGGTCAGCTCCAGCGAATGCAGCAGCCGGCGGTTGTCCGGACTGATAAGCCAGGCGCGATAATCCTGGATCCGCTCTTTGCTGCCCGGTACCCCGTTTTTGTTCATGATGTAGTACACCAGGGTCGCATGCGGAAAATGCACCCGCCCCCAGTACCAGTCCCGGAATGATTCCTTCATGGGTTCGCTTCCGAGATTGTGATCGTGGTATCCCGCTCCCTCAAACTTCAGCTCCTTTTTGACCAGTCCGTTCCGCAGAAGATTGATGCGGCACTGCATGTTGGCTCGCGGCAGCACCAGATTCCAGAGATGCCCAGGTACGTCCTCCCCATCTGCAACAGTGGAATCAGCAGAAGCGGCCGGCGACTTGCCGTTCCCGGTAAAAAGCCGCTCGTTGGGATCCATCCCGCTGAACGTGAGGATGCCCTTGAGTTCGTCACCGGATGGAAGCCGCTCGTTGATGCGCAGGTCGTAACTTCCGAAGCCATCGCTTCCGTGCGTCTCCCGTTCAGTGAAACGAAGCGAATTCTCCCCGATGGCCACAGCGGCCTGCCCCTCGTCAAAAGAGCATTGGTCCGGCGGATATTCGCTCAGACTGTAGAAAATCGGTACTCCCTTGTAGTACAGCGAGATACTGATGGCGGGATGACGGGCGGCCCGGGCATCTTCCCCCTCCGGGTCTTTCTCCACGCTCCGGACATACCGGGTGGAGAAAGGACATCCCTCATAAAAAATGATCACGACCTGATAGTTACCGTCTTCCGAAATTCCATCGAAATACCACCATTCGTAACTACCGGGCCGTGATTTGGGATGTCGCACATCCCTTCTGATATCAGAAAGCAGATGCATCAATGCTGCATTTTAGGGAAAGTGAACTCCCGGGTAAGCGCTCACGTTGACCGGTGAGAGCGTTGAGCCATATTTGGCGTTAATGTTTTCGGAAATCACATTGGCCACAACGGCGGAACCGCGCGGGGTCAGGTGCACCCCGTCCAGCGAGAAGATACCGCCCTGTACAAAAACGGTGTTCAACAACGTACCGTCAAACACCAGTCCCGGATTCACCGCGGATTCCATCACTGTGTTGACATCCACAAACACAAGGTCGTAAGCATTGGCCGCTTCCTGGAGTTTTGCATTGAAGGCATCCGTTGCCTGCTGCACTTCCCCGATCTGCGATGCCCGTAATGTGTACTGATCCGGGATCGGAGTGATGCTGCCCCAGCCGGCGTTGCGCAGGGAATCCTGGGGAACCGACAGGAGGACAAGTTCACCCTGCTGCGCCATCCGCAATCCAATCGGCGATTCAGGATCGGCGAGGATGAAACCGTTCTGTCCCGCCTGGAAATCCGGGATCAGTGGTGCGGGCACCCCTTGTGCGGCATAGCCGGCGCGGAGCTGCTGCGCCTGCTCGGCGGTCAGGAGCAGCCCGTTCCAGGGTACGGTCGTGAAGAACGGAATGCTGGTCACATCCGGGATGTTGATAACCGCCCCTTGGGCACCGGATGCGGCCAGGGTGCCTGCAATGGCATCGATGCTGCCTGAAAAGACGTTCATCGGCGTGATGTCGTTGCCGGCAACGGCAGCGGGATCGCCCATTTCGGCAAAGCCCTCGCCGGTTCCACCGCTGGTGGCATACCCGAGCACATCGTTGTTGCCGATCCAGAGGGTGAAAAAGGTGGGCTGCGCCATCATCGCATCACCCAGCACGGTGGCCATGGGATCACTCATCATGCGGCCGAAAAACGGGTTCAGGTTGCCGTAGCCCTCAACGACAAGGTGGAACGACCGCGCACCGGGGATACCCATGTTGTTGAACGGACCCTCGACCTGGCGGGAAAAGATATCCTGCCCGGTTTCGGCGGCCGGACCTGGAGCCAGGGACGGCGTGCCGTCAGGTCCGATACTGACCTGCAGCGCGAGTCGGGCCTGGCCGTCCGCATTGGATCCGACACCCGGGTTTACCAGGGGCTGGAAGAAGTCGCCGCCGCCGGCCTGCTTCATCTGGCCCGCCAGGATGTTCGGGAAGGAACTCTGCTGCCCGTCACGGTGCAGGGCATTGTCGGCATAGCCGGCTGTCAGGGAATTGCCAATGGCAACGTAACTGCTGAAATCCGCCTGGCCGGCGTCCGGGGTACGCTCGTTCAGCGTCGGTTCACACTGTACCAGTACCAGTATTGCGAGCGCAGACAGAAAAAGTTGAGATAACCGCTTCATAGTCGTAAAAATTAAATGATTGAAAAAAGTCTTCCTTCAGGATGTGTGGACTGCAACGGCAGCCACAAATAATGAGTGTCACCTCAGAAACGGTGAGAAATGGAAATGCCTGGAATCCAGGCGCGTGTGACAAATTCACCGACCGGGACGGTGCCAAAAGTTCCGGCCTCCATGGCATCCTGGGCTGTCTGCTCCCGCGGGCTTGAGAGCACCAGAAGCACCGAAGCATTGATTTCGGTCTGCGGAGTAAAGGCATAACCGAATCCACCGGAAATACCGATACGGTCAACGTCAGGTGTTTCCGGAGTGATGTACCCTTCGTCGACCGGTGACGGGTCATAATAGCCGCCAAGACGGAGCTGCAAGCGATCGGTGGCATCGAATTCACCGCCGATTCGGAAGATCCAGCGGTCGTTGAAATTGCGGAGCCCGACGGAATTCAGCGTTTCCGGATTCTGCTCAAATTCAAAGCTGAGGTTTTCGTAGGCGCTCCAGAACGTCAGGTTGGCATCGGCATTCAGTCTCAGGTTTTCCGTGGCCCGGAATCCCAGACCGAAACTGAGCACGGCCGGCAGCGGCAGGGCCGCATCGAAACGGTTCCCGGCGGGAAATGTTCCACTAAGGGATACAGGTACGGTAAAATCGGCATCCCCGCCGGACATTTCCATATCTATCTGTGACCGGTAGGCAGCACCAAACGAAATCTGGTCCGTAATTTTTCCATGAATACCCACATTATAGCCGAATGCCGTGGTTGTTCCGTCAAGCTCCACCATGGGTGTCACACCATCCTGGGCATCAACGGGAAGATCACGCTGTACGTTGACGGCACCATAGGCAAAAATGAATCCGGCTCCGATGCCGATCCGGTCACCAATGCGATAGCTGAGCGTAGGCTGTACAAATATGGCGGTCAGTGAAATTTCCTGCATCAGGAAACGGTATTTCCAACCCTCTTCCCAGCGCAGCGCATTACCATAGGGAGTATAGATCCCGATCCCCGCGCGGAGATTCTCAACCGGGGTGACATAGCTGGCATAGATGCTGAACGGGGTGCGCATCGGGCTGTCTGTTTTTGCGACATAGCTGGATGGCGCCGGAGCGCGGTAATGGGTACTGATAAAAGTGGCGCTGGAGCCCAGGAGGATCGCGTTGTGGTCTATAGTTGCAAGTCCGCCCGGATTCATTGAGATAGTGGCAATATCAAGCGGCATTCCGACGCCGGTGTGTCCCATGGCAATTTGCCTTTGTCCCAACAGATTGAGCTGATAACCGCCCGCAAGGACCGTAGTTGCATTCAGACACAGTACGAGCAGGCTTGCCGCGATAACGGTAAGTGTTTTTTTCATGAGAGATTTCCGATTAATGACAGTTCGATGGAAAAATAGAGCAACCCGCCGCAAATAATAATAACGCGCTCCCGGCACGTACAGACACCAGGTTCACTTGTTGCTGGCGATACCGGTTAAACCCCAGATTTGTTTAAATGCCAATTCGTCTGGCACGACCCGGTTCGCCTGGACGGACAGACTAATTTAAGGCAATGATGGGGGATATGCCAATAATTAAGTGCAAATTATCTTATTTTTCTCACCAGATGCAGGCCGTCGCGTACGGTAAGGACCACATTTTCAACATCCGGATCTCTTGCAATCGCCTGGTTCAGGCGGTCAATGGCCTGTGCCTTGTGCCCGGTTGCAGCGGTCCCCTTACACACCTCCCTGTCGCCGGTTCCCGATCCGGCACCCCACACCTCGCCACCCCAGAATGCGTTGTCGATGACCATGAGCCCCCCGGGTGCAAGCAGCGGTTTTATGAGTTGATAATATTCGGGATAATGCTCCTTGTCGGCATCCAGGAAAACAAAATCGATCCGGTCCGGCAGCGGTGCATTCAGAGCGGGACCCATGAGGAGCTGAATCCCAGCGGCATCACCCTGCCGCATGCTTTTATCACCAGCAGGTCCGGGTGACGGCCTGCTCCCTATCCTGCCTGTGCATCCATCTCCAACCTGCCCCTGTCCGGCCTGGAAGCGTGAAAAAAAGCGACGCGCGATTTCGGCATATTTCTCATTGGACTCGCAGGTGACCACCAGGCCATCGGACGGAAGCGCCATGGCCATCCACAAGGTGGCGTAGCCGGTGAACGTGCCCACTTCGAGTACCGTCCGGGCGCCGCTGATCCGGATCAGCATGTTCAGCAACCCACCCACGACCGGTCCGCTCAACATGTCATCGTGACGCAGCTCCCGCGCGGTGACCTCCCGCAACTCCTTCAGCAGGGCCGGTTCCCCCAGCATCAGGCTTTCGGCATACCTGGAGGCCTTTTCACTGTAACTCATGGTACAACGATCTGCCTGATGATTTCCCGCAATGGAACGGTGCGGTCCGTCGCTTTTACCGGAACCTGTTGCGGTTGGATGGGTGTCGGTACCGGCTCGTAAGTTCGCCTTGTTGTGAGCATCTGCGTTGGAAGTGCCCTCCTCATTGATTGCCGGATGACATAGATGCCGGTCCGGATCCGGCGGGCTTCCAGCCCGGATGGCAGCAGCAGCGCGTCAAGTAGCGATATAAGTTCTTTCTCCCTGAATTCCGCATCCACCATGGCCCCTGCCGTGACCCTGGGTTCGTAGATAAACTCGGCACCCGTGCGTTCCGAAATCAGGTACAGGGCGCGATCCAGCGTTATATTCCGGAATTCGAAACTCCAGGCATTCCTCCCCTGGTCATGTGTCTGCAGGGCAACATCTCCCGGCGGCGGATAAGCTTCCTTGACCGGATTTCCCGCTGTGCTTTGGAAAAAAACGACCGTCAGACAGAGAGCCGCTGTCAGTGTCCTGCATAATCCCGGGGAATGTGATTTGATGCGCCGCATGCAGGTAATTTAGGATAATTCCTGCAGAAATTAAGCGGTCAGATTTGCTGTCGGGAGTTAAACAGATGAAATGTCCATTACCGGGCATGATCCCGTGAAAACCCTGTCAGTAGAGGTGCACCTGTCCGCCCTGCTCTTCATAACGGCAGTCTGTCACGAAGCAAATGGTCTCGATGATGGTTTCAAGATCGCCCGGTCGGGGAAGATAAACGGTAAGTTCCCGCTGGCTCAATGACTCGTTCTCAATGATGATGCTTGTGTCATAGCGCCGTTCCAGCTCGGCGGCCACTTCGCTCATCGGTATCGACGAAAAATAAAACCCGTGATTGCGCCATGCCAGCGCCTGTTCGGTATCCACCGGCTCGGGCACCCGCGGTTCTGCGCTGTGCAGATCGATCTGGCTGCTGTGTCCCGGCGGAAGCAGCACCTGATGCTCCGGCTCAAGAAGTGATGCGAGCCGAACCTGGCCGTCAATCAGGGTAAGCGTGGTCCGCCCGTCCGGGTCGTCTGTCCAGGACCGGACGTTGAACCGTGTCCCCAGCACTTCCACCCGGGCCGTGCGCGTCTCAACCACAAACGGCTTGTCTGAGGATGGCACATCGAAATAGGCCTCCCCGTGCAGACGCACGTTGCGGTGCCCGTTTCCGAAACTGCGGTTCCAGGTGATCACGGAGCCGCTGTTGAGCTCCACGGTGACTCCATCGTCCCATGTGAAGGTGGAATACGCCCCCCTTGGGGCTTCCATGCTCACCGGCACAAAAAGGTACCACATGATGAACCCGCCCAGCAGGACCGCTGCCATCGCAGCGATGAAAGCATAGGTCTTTGCCGTGGAATTGCGGGTCCTCATCTGACGGATCTGCAGGGATGGACGAGCCGGATGGATGCGTTTCTGCAACCGCGTCCACTCGGCCTGCAGGTCGACCCCCGCCCGATCACCGGCCTGTGGATCGCTGTACCTGGCCTTGTCCCAGATCAGCAGCACATCGTCCCGCTCACTCCCGGGAAAATGGTTCAGTATGCTCTTGTCCGGTTCTTTTCTGTTCATTTCAATTCTCACGTTCTGCCTTCCAGTGGTTCAGCTGCTCCCGTAACGTATTCAGGGCACTCACTATATGATTGTTCACAGTCCGGGGTGCACATTCCATGACCTCGGAAATTTCATGATGGTCCAGCCCCTCAAATCTGCTGAGCTCAAAAGCTTCCCGCTGTCTGGGCGGAAGGGCCTCGATCCACTCGCTCAGCCGCTGTTCCAGAATCCCGTCTGCATCGACCCGGAAGGAATCGGTTGCCATCTCCTCGCTGGGCTGCTCCGAAGGGGCGACATCATCCAGGCGGACGGGGCGGCGGGACCGGATCACATTGATGCTGCGGTTTTTGACCATCCGGTACAGCAGGGCCTTGAGGGACTTATTTTCATCCAGCCGGTCGCGGATATCCCACAGATGGGCATACACCTCCTGCAAAATGTCGCTTGCGACATCCGGGTCTTTCACAAAATTGATTGCGTATCGCATAAGTGGCTGATAGGAATCCATGAAAAGGTCATGAAACGCCTTCTCATCAGAAGCGCGGATTCTGCGAGCCCACTGCTGATACTCGGTTACATTGGTCATACTGTTGCCGGATCCGTAAAAACCTGATAAGAGGCACAATACGAATTTTTGCCATTAATTGGACCCGGTGTTTTGACGAATACAGCAGTCAGCAAACCGCACTTTTGTTACTACTCCTTTTACACACCGGTATTCAGCAATGACCAGTCTTCACCGTAATCTTTATATCCGGCAGGAATTATTCTGTATGGATGTGATCAGGTGAGCGCAATCGGAGGAATTGTCTGTTTTTTTTGTATGTTTACGCCTTAACTCCGCCAACGAAGACAACACCCTATGAACAGACCCGGAATCATCCTTGCCTCTTCCAGTCCGCGAAGGAGACTGCTGCTCCGCCAGATAGGGCTTGCCTTTGATGTGCTGCCGGCTGATATGAGTGAAGAGGTCGCTCCGGGCGTCGCCCCGGCAGACACCGTGGAGGCGCTGTCCCTGGATAAAGCACTCATGGTCGCCGAACAGCTGGCATCCCGGCGCGATCCGGAATCCTGTGGCATCAGGGATGCCATGGTCATTGGCGCCGATACCATCGTGGTGCTCGACGGGCAGATCCTCGGCAAGCCCGACGACACGGATCATGCCGCCGCCATGCTGCGCTCCCTGAGCGGACGCACCCACCAGGTCTATACCGGGGTCGCACTTGTTTTTGGAAGCAAACTGGTGGATGCGGCCGGACTCGGACGACTGCCCGCATCCAACCGGAACGGTTTCCGTCACCATCTCTTCCACGAGCGCACGGACGTCACATTCGGTTCCCTGGCCGACGAAGAGATCACCGCTTATGTGGACAGCGGCAGTCCCATGGACAAAGCCGGCGCCTACGGGATACAGGACGACCTCGGGGCGCTGTTCGTCGAGCGCATCGACGGGGACTACTACAACGTGGTCGGGTTCCCGCTGTTCCGTTTCTATCGCGAAGTCAATAAGCTGGCACCCGGCATCGTTACACCTTTTGCACCGGTGACCGGTGTAAAATGACAGACGCAAAATGACAGTCGCCAAGTGACCACTTCCACCGGAAATCGACGCATTGCATTACTCAGTTCCCATGCCACGTAACCTTTCCATGTCCCGCATCCGCATTCACCTGATCGTGCTGATGATAACGCTCGCCCTTATGTCGTTCACGGGAACTTCCCTGTACGCACAGACCGGAGCCGGTGAGTATTCCCTCGGAAACGAACTGCTCCGACAGGGAAAAAATGAGGAGGCATTCGAGATTTTTGAACGGATGCTCAGGGAGAACCCCCACTCCTATGCGATCTATGACCGGGCGGCGACGGCACTCATCAACCTGAAACGGTATGATGAGGCGATCCGGCTGACCCGGGAGCGGCTCGACCGGGTGGGAGATGACAGCAATACGCTCATCAAACTGGGCGAGATTTACGACATATCCGGGCAGCGGGACGATGCCCTGGATACCTGGGACCAGGTGCTTCGCCAGAACACCCGGAATGCGCAGGTCTACCGCCGGGTTGCCGAGACCATGAACCAGCGCAGATTGTTCCGGGAAGCCATCACTGTCTACGAGCAGGCCAGGGAACAGTTTGGCGATGCCAACCTGTTCGCCTTCGAGATCGCCAATAATCATCTCGCCGTGGCGGACTTCGAGCCGGCCGTCAGCGAGTACCTCGACATCATCAGCCGGGAAAGCCGGCGCACCAGCCTGATCCAGCGTCAGCTGCTCAATTACGACGAACGGCGGCTGTACGATACGGCCATCCTGCTCACCGAGGAGCGGCTCGCCCGGCTCACACCGGGAAGTGAAACCGATGTGGCTTTCCGCGATTTCCTGATCTGGTTGACCATGGAGCGCGGACTCTATCGCCGGGCACTGGCGGCGGCGCGCACGCTGGAACGCCACACCAGCAACGAACACCACGCCATGTTCCGCATCGGAAGGGAACTGCGGAGCAGGAATGAGTTTGAACTTGCCGAACAGGCTTTCCGCTACTACCTGGAACTGGATGCGCATCCGCTTCAGGCCCGAAGCTACGAGGAGCTGTCGCGCTCCTACCTGGACTGGGCCGGTTACCTGACGGATCGCAACCTTGACTTCGACGGCGCCGCCGACTCATTATACCGAAAGGCCTTCGACACGGTGGAGCTGCTGACCGACCGTTTCCCCCGCTACGACCGCCTCATGCACACGCTGGCCATCCAGTCAGAGCTGGCCCTGGATCACCTCAAGGAACCGGATAAGGCAGCGGCCTATCACCAGAAGATGGAGCGGGCCGCACGGAACGAGTCCGATCAGGCACTGCTTCACTATGTGGAAGGCCGGCTGCTTCTGTTCGAGGGCAGTTTCGCCATGGCACGTGTGGCGTTTACCCGCAGCAACCGGATTTCCGAAAGCAGTGAGAACGCAGACAAAAGCCGCTACTACCTGGGACTCGGTGACTTTTACAATGGCGATTTCACCTATGCGCGGCTTCAGCTGCGTTCGCTGGAACGGCAAAACCATTCATGGTATGCCAACAATGCCCTTCAGCTTCGATTCATGATCCAGGAAGGCCATGAGGAAGATGGTGAAAACCTGGAAATCAAACGCCTTGCCCATGCGCGTTACCTGTACGACACAGGGCGCTATGCCGAGGCGGCCGACTTGCTGGCTCCGGTGCTCGATGAACCGGCTGCCAACCCGCTTCATGGCGAATCGATCCTGCTGCTCACGCGCACACTGCGCAGGATTCATCCGGAAGTCGCTTTTCGAGTCGTCGACCGGCACACCCGCCGCCCATCCGTGCGTCAGAACGCCGGTGAACGCCTGCTGTGGGAGCGCGCCCGGCTGGCGGAAGTAGTCTACATCATGCAGCAACGCGATACGCAGGATAACAGGTCCGCTGACGGTGTGGTTCCGGCCGGACTTCTGGCACACCCGCTTTCTGCAGAAGAGCGGTTTTATGGAGGAAACGAAAACCCCGACCTGATGCTGCTTGGTGCCGACGCGGTCACCAGGTACTATGAAGAACTGCTGTTGAACTATCCGGATGGATACTACTCCGACATCGCCAGGAACCGGATCCGCGACCTGGAACGGACCCAGCGGGAAATCTGACCGAAGGAAACACATTTATCACACCGGAATGGAAGCTTAACATGAGAAACCAGGATCGTAGAACCACAATCGCCACTCCCCTGCTTTTGGCACTGCTCGTGTTACCAATACTGCTCCTCGCGGCTCCGGCGACACAGGCACAATCCAATTATGTGCTCATCCCGATGGATGACAGCCAGCGCAACCACCTGAAAGCCTATGGCGTCATGTTCCAGCACCTGCAGGACGGTCACACCGGAAAGTGGCTTCTCAACTACCGGGGTGGAAGTTTCCTGGCCCCCCAGACAGAATCCATGGTGCGCCGGAGCCGTGTCCGCGGTGTGAGCATCGAACAGATCCCTGCAACCCGGGCCCGCCAGATCATCGAGGAGGTGGAACGGCCCAATGTGAACATGTCCGTCGTGGAGCTGGAAAAAGCCCCGAGCATCGCCGTATATACCCCTGATCACGCCCTTCCATGGGACGATGCCGTGACCCTGGCCCTGACTTATGCCGAAGTGCCCTACGAGACCATCTACAATAAGGAAGTTCTCCAGGGGGCGCTGGACGAAATTGACTGGCTGCACCTTCACCACGAAGATTTCACCGGACAGCACGGCAAGTTCTGGGCGATCTACCGCAACCAGCCCTGGTATATCCGCCAGGTCCGCGACCTTGAAGAAATGGCTTCCGAAATGGGCTATGACAAAGTCTCGAAGATGAAAAAAGCCGTTGCGTGGACCATCCGTGAATTCATTGAGGATGGTGGATTCCTGTTTGCCATGTGCTCCGGGACCGATACGTTCGATATCGCACTGGCAGCTATGGAAGTCGACATCGTCCCGACCCAGTTCGACGGCGACCCGGCCGACCCGGATGCCAATGAGAAACTGGATTTCCGGCACACACTGGCATTCCACAACTTTGAAGTGACCCTGGATCCTGCCGAATACCGTCACGGCAACATCGATATCCTCAACGTGCAGCAGCGCATGGCGGAAGTCGATGAGGAAATGGACTACTTCACCCTGTTCAATTTCTCGGCCAAATGGGATCCGGTCCCGACCATGCTCACCCAGAACCATGTCAGCAGCATCAAGGGTTTTTACGGTCAGACCACCGCCTTTCGTAAGGAAACCATCAAGAGCAACGTGGTGATCCTGGCACAGACGCCGGGCAGGGACGAGGTGAAATACATACACGGCAACCTCGGCGAGGGCTTTTTTACGTTTTATGGCGGACATGACCCCGAAGACTACACCCACCGCGTCGGGGATCCGCCCACCGAGCTGGACCTCTTTCCCAACAGTCCGGGCTACCGCCTGATCCTCAACAACATCCTTTTCCCGGCAGCGCAGAAGCAGGAAATGCAGACGGATAGGCTCCTTGATGAACTATTTCTTCCTGTTGCATCCGGTAAATGATGGTGATCAGCTGCCACTTTCCAGGTGCTTCTTGGCTTCCTTCCAGATGGCATCCATCTCTTCCAGTGTGGCTTCCTTCAGTTGCCTGCCCTGAGCGCCCAGCACCTCCTCTATGTACTGGAACCGCTGCTTGAACTTGCGGTTTGTCAGGCGCAGGCAGTCCTCCGAATTGAGGCCTGCGAGGCGTCCGACGTTGACCAGTGAAAAGAGCAGGTCCCCGAACTCCATGGCCTTCTGGTTCTCATCGCCCTCCTGGGCCGCAATCCGGAACTCCTCTATTTCCTCGGCCAGTTTGGGCCATGCCTCTTCCCACGTCTTCCAGTCGAATCCGACGGCAGCAGCTTTATCCTGCATGCGCTGCGCCTTGATGAGGGCAGGCAGCGTGTCCGGGACACCCTGAAGGACGGAGTTGCGCTCCTTTTCCTTCATCTTAAGATCTTCCCAGTTTCGGATTACGGCAGAGGTGTCGTCGGCCCGGGTATCGGCAAAGACATGGGGATGCCTGCGGATAAGCTTCTCCTGGATGCCGTATATGACATCCCCGATCTCAAAGCGACCCGCCTCCCGTGCTATCTCGGTGTGGAAAACCACATGGAGCAACAGGTCTCCCAGCTCTTTTCTGAGTTCGACAGGGTCATCATTGTCAATCGCCTCGATGGCCTCGTAAATCTCCTCGACCATCAGATCCTTGATGGATTCATGGGTTTGCTGGCGATCCCAGGGACACTCCCTGCGAAGGATGGCCATGATTTCTACGAGGTCGGAAAAACTGCGGGAGGGACTTCTGGGTTCTGACATGTATCGTTACAATGGTGAATCCAGCTCCCATCTCTTGAACGACCCGCCATAAAATTCGGACAGATCCGACAGGTAGTCACAAAGATCGCTTATTGTCTTTCGATCCGGTGAAACCAGAGCGTGTGCAAGGAGAATCCAGCAGGAGCCGGCTGGCATGACATTTATTTCCCAATGCTCTTTCTGCAATCGGGCTGCCAGATAATATGCGGAACTTTCCTCGAACATTTCAAGGTAAAAAACGATCAGTTTCTCCGGTTCCGATGGCCTGTATCCGAAATCGTGATAAAACCCCTTGTCATTGATTGCTTTCATGTTCGGAACGAATGAGCTTCCAGGTGTCGTTGATCTGGCATCGCTAATGCGAGACGTCAGACGGAAGACAAATTACGAAGGATCACTTCTTCATACAAAATTTATATTTAATTCGTAGGCACATTCCATCATTGACTCTCATGCCAATAAATCGGACTGAAAACGGCACCCGCAAAACCTTTTGTGAATTTCATTTGAACATTCCAGATGAATTTTACCATGAATATCACTATTATTCCCTGTCGGAAGAGCCGGCAGGCAGGTAGTTCTGCAATGGCGTCGGGTTGGTGGCAGCCCCGCTTTCACAGGTAATATTTCCTGCAGAACACATCAAGCTGGAAGACGAGCTCTCCCAACGGAATGTGGCGGTGCTGAATTTTTTGACATTTGGATGAACCGCACAGGAAAATGAAATGTTATTGACTGGTAACCATAAGTAAATTCCTGTGCTGCAACACAATTGCAAGAATTCTTAAGCTGTTGTTTTTCAACCGCACAGAATAAATAACGAGACTACTGACAATCTTTTGCGAAATACGGAGCATTTATGAGCAATCAACTTCATGAGAACATTGACACCGACAAATATCCCTACGTCAACCGTGGACTGGAGGGGATTGTCGCGTTTTCTTCCACAAAAAGTGCGATCGATGGTGAAAAAGGTGAACTGATCTATTCCGGATACAATATCGACACCCTTGCAAAGCACTCCTCGTTTGAAGAAGTCGCTTTTTTGCTGTGGAATGACCGGCTGCCAAACTCTGATGAGCTGGAAGACCTGAAGAACAAGCTTCTTGCCGAGCGGGAACTTCCAGAGCCTGTGATCAATTATCTCAACAGCACCAGCAAAGATGCAGAGCCGATGTCCGTGTTGCGCACCGCCACTTCCATGCTGGCTGATTTTGATGAGGAGGCACCGCTGGACGACCCGGATGCCAACATGAGGAAGTCCATCCGCATGACGGCAAAAATGCCGGCCATCATTGCCGGTTATCAGCGAGCCAGGGATGGCAAGGAGATCATTGCACCGCTTAAGGAAGGTAGCACCGCCTACGATTTCCTCTACATGCTCAATGGTGAACGTCCGGGTGAAAGTGCCGAAAAGACCATGGATATCTGCCTGATCATCCATGCAGAACACGGAATGAACGCATCCACCTTCACCGCGCGCGCCATCTGCTCGACCCAGGCCGACATCTATTCCGCGGTCACCGGGGCCATCGGCTCCCTCAAAGGCCCCCTTCACGGCGGTGCGAACACGGCCGTAATGAACATGCTGCTGAAACTCGACAAGGATGCCGATATCGAAGAGTATATCAAGGAACGCCTGGCTGAAAGGAAAAAAGTGATGGGATTCGGCCACCGCGTCTACCGCACGGTCGACCCCAGGGCCAAGCACCTGCAAGCCATGGCAAAATCCCTTGCCGAGGAAACCGACAGCGTCTACCTTTACGAGTGGTCTGAAAAGATCATGGATGTGATGAAACAGGAAAAAGGGATCGATCCGAACGTCGACTTCTTCTCGGCAACCGTGTATTACTCCATGGGCATCAAAACGGATCTGTTTACCTGTATCTTTGCCATGAGCCGGATTACCGGATGGACGGCCCATTACATCGAACAGGCCGCAAACAACCGGCTGATCCGACCGCGGCAGCTCTATGTTGGTGAAAAGAACCTGCCCTGGACCCCAATCGGGAAACGGAAGTAATCCTCTCACCCATTCTCCATGCCTGGATCAGTTGAAAAGGCCCAGAAGAAGGTTCTGGGCCACATGCTCCGAAAAGGAGCCCAGACCGAATACGGAAAACGATACCGTTTTTCAGGGATCTCCGGATTTGATGAATACGTCCGCAATGTGCCCATGATCACCTATGTCGACATTGAGCCGTACATCGAGCGGGTGAAAAAAGGGGAACAGTACCTTCTCTGGCCGAGCAACATCCAGAATTTCGCCGTCTCCGCAGGCACAACCGGAAAAGGGAAGCATATCCCCCTCAGCGAAGACCGGCTCCGCAGCGACCAGCGCTTCATGCGCAAGGTTATCCTCTCCTACATCAAGCAGAATCCCAATTTCCTCCACTTTTTCATGGGCAGCCATGTGAGTCTGCCCGGGAACATCGAACGGCTCGACCCAAAGTCCAATGTGCGGCTGGGTGAGATCAGCGCCTACCTGGCCAAACTGTCACCCGGGTGGCTCTCCCTCTTCCAGGTCCGTTCCCCCCAAACCATGATCCGGGAGGCATGGACGGAGAAATTCGACCGGACACTGGAAATGGCGATCAAATCCGATGTGCGCAAAATCGTGGCCATCCCCTCATGGGCATTGCGATTCTTCCAGCGAGCCCTGGAAATTACCGGAAAAAAACATATCCGGGAAATCTGGCCGAACCTTCGGCTTCTTATCTGTGGAGGTGAAGCCCTGAACACGTACCGGCCTCATTTCAACCAGCTTCTGGAAGGCCTTGATATGGATTACATCGAGAACTATGGAGCCTCGGAATCCTATTTCGCATTCAGTGACGACCTGACACGGACCGACCTGCGCCTGATCATCGATAACGGAGTTTTCTATGAGTGGATACCAAATCCCAAAGAACATAAGGATAATCTCCAGGGACAGAAAACGGTTCCGACCTGGCAGGTGGAAAAAGGGGTACCGTATTCCCTCGTTGTGACCAGTAATTCCGGGCTCTTCCGCTATATGATCAACGATGTGATCGAGTTTACGGACCTGGAGCAGCCCCGGATCCAGGTGGTCGGACGTGTATCCGAGATATTTGACCGTTTTGGCGAGGCTGTTGAGTCACATGAGGCGCAAAGCGCCCTTGAAGCTACAGCGGAGCAGACCGGTGACTCATTCTCGGTTTTTGTCATGGGTGGACTGATCGATCCCGATATCGGCGCCCCGCGGCATTACTGGTTTATCCAGTGGGTCGATGAGCCCCGAAATACCGAAGAGTTCGCCCGGATTTTGGATGCCAACTTGCGGAAGATCAACCGGCATTACCACAACCGCAGAGAGAGCATGGGAATCCATCCACCTGTGCTCCTGAACCTTACCAAGGATGCCATGTTCCACTGGCGTGATAAACATCAGGCCCTCCATGCACAGACAAAAATGCCGCGTATCCTCGATGAAGAAGAAAAAATTGCTGATATGATCACATTTTGCAGGGATGCAGAACCTGATCTTGAGAAAAAAAGCGGCGGTTGATCCGTACCCGATTTTACTTCCCGGGCAGTTTTTTACACCCGTTTCCCCGTTCCTGTCTTCGCCAAATGTGGCCCCATATTTACAAGCGCTTGAAACTCCGTTTTTTCCCTTGACAATATCGGGCATATTGTGCAATATCCTTGCGCAATATGTAAACAACCTTTACAAACCACGGGACGCTATGGACTATTTTCCTCGAGTGATAGAAAAAGAGATTGCACGCTCACTTCAAACCAAACCCGTAACGGTCGTCACGGGATCGCGGCACAGCGGCAAAAGTATGCTCTCCAAACAGTTACTGTCAAAGATACGCGGAAGGGAGACCTTATACCTCAATCTGGAGCACCCATCGGACCTTCAGAAACTGGATGACCCGGAATGGTTTTTTGAAGCCCAGATCGACAAACTGGTATGTATCGATGGTATCCATCACGTTCCCGATCTGTTTTCTGTGCTCAAACGTACCGTGGATGAGCGGAAGCGTCCGGGAATGTATCTCCTGCTTGGCGGAGCCTCGAGAGAACTCCTGGGACAGGATCACAAAGCACTGTACGGGTACGTCAACTATGTCCATCTCCCGCCCCTTCTGTACATGGAAGTCTCCAACAGTACAAGTCTCGAAAACTACCTGACGCGAGGCGGCTACTATCCGTCCCTGATGGCCGGGAGCAATGAACAATCGATGGAGTGGCGGCTTGAATACATCAACTCATTCCTTCAGCGTGAACTCCCGCAATTTGCCGGCATCACGCACCGCACAATGAGAAGATTGCTGCCCATGCTTGCCAACAGTAACGGACAGACCGTCAACTACAGCAAAATCGGAACATCACTGGAAGTCAGCCATAATACGATCAGGAACTATATCGACGTCCTGAGCAAGATGTTCATGGTCACGCAATTGGATGCGTGGCAAGGCAAATCGGATCGCAGACTGGTCAAATCCCCGAAAATCTACATTTCCGATCCCGGTATAACCTGTGCCCTGCTGCAGCTTCAGAATTTCGACGCCGCCTATGGACATCCGGTCTGGGCATCGCTCTGGGAATCCGTGGTGCTGATGCACCTGCATACCCACTTCCCGAGTCTGCCACTGAACTTCTACCGGTCCAGTTATGGCAATGAAGTCGATATCATCATCGAGTCGGGATCCATGGTGGTTGCCATCGAGTGCCGGCCTTCGATGAAGCCCGATCTTTCTCCCGCTAACAGGAATGCGCTGAAGGATATCCAGGCGGATCTCACCTTCATTGCTGCTCCGGTCAAGGAAAGCTACCCGATCTCCGACAGCGTCGTGGTGACACCGCTGAATGAACTCACCACCCAGATTTCGGACTTCCTGGGGCATGGGTGAGTGCCTACTTGACCACGAAGTTGATCACCCTGTTCGGGACAAAGATCTCCTTGACGACCCGGCCTTTTTCAAGATGACGGCTTACGGTCGGTTCGTTACGTGCGGCATCAAGGACAAAATCCTTGTCGGCAGCACGGTCAGCAGGCACCTCGACCTGTCCGCGCACCTTGCCGTTCACCTGCACGGCATAGGTCTTGCTGTCGTCTTTGAGCAATGCCTCCTCGTAAGCCGGCCAGGGCTCGTATGCAAGCGTGCGGGCCGGCACCTGTGGCACACCTGTGGAACTGCCGGTCGTTGTTCCAGCCGCGGCTGTTACCCCGGTGAGTTCCCCCAGTCTTTCCCACATCTCTTCGGCAAGGTGCGGTGCAAACGGGGAAAGGATGAGCAGGAAGGGTTTGAGCACCTCGACCGGACGCACTTCCCACTTCATTGCCTCGTTCGTGAAGATCATGAGCGCCGAGATGGCCGTGTTGAACCGGTGTCCCTCGATGTCTTCCGTCACTTTCCTGATCGTCTCGTGCAGGATCTTCAGCTGGGCGCGGTCCGGCTTCACCGGGGGCGAACCGTCACTGTTCACAGATCGCGCCACGGCCTGGTTCACACCATCGGTTTCCTCGTCCATGATCAAACGCCAGACCCGCTTGAGGAAACGGTACACCCCTTCGACCCCCTGCATGCTCCAGGGCTTCACCTGCTCAAGCGGACCCATGAACATCTCGTAAAGCCGGAGCGCATCGGCTCCGTAAAGCTCGACCACGTCATCCGGATTGATGACATTGCCGCGTGATTTGGACATTTTAAATGAGCGCGCGTCCACGACCGTATCGGTATCTTTTATCACAAAACGGTCTCCGCGCTTTTCAACATCCTTTTCCTGGAGCTTGACCCGCTCAAAATCATCGCTCATCCCGTTTTTATCGAAGGAAATGTAGTTTCCACCGGCGTCCCTGTAGGCGGTAAATTCGAGTTCTCCGAGGATCATACCCTGGTTGACCAGGCGATGGAACGGCTCTTTTGTGGAAACAACTCCGATATCGAAGAGCACTTTGTGCCAAAACCGGGCGTAGAGCAAATGAAGGACTGCGTGCTCTGCCCCACCGACGTACAGATCCACCGGCATCCAGTATTTTTCCAATTCCGGATCGACCGGACCCTTCTCGTAATCCGGACTGATATACCGCAGGTAATACCAGCAGGATCCGGCCCACTGAGGCATGGTGTTCGTCTCCCGGACGGCCGGTTTGCCGGTCTCCGGATCGGTCGTGTTCACCCACTCTCTGGCTTTGGCCAGCGGCGGCTCCCCGGTTTTGGTAGGCTCGAAATCGTCCATTTCGGGAAGTGTGACCGGCAGATGATCTTCCGGAAGCGGTTTGGGCTGGCCGTCCACATGGATCACCGGGAACGGTTCCCCCCAGTAGCGCTGCCGTGAGAAAAGCCAGTCGCGCAGCTTGTAGGTGACCGCATATCTGCCCAGCTCTTTCTTTTCCAGCCAGGTGGTGATCACTTTCTTGGCCTCGGGGACCGGCAGGTCATTGATGGAAACCTCGTCGTTGGCAGAGTTCACGCAGATACCCTCTTCCGAATCCACGTAGGCCTCCTTCGTGACATCCCCGCCTTTGACCACTTCAACGATCGGCAGATCGTACTTGCGGGCAAATTCCCAGTCCCGCTCGTCATGACCCGGTACGGCCATGATGGCTCCGGTGCCGTAGGACATCATCACATAATCTGCGATCCAGACCGGTATTTCCTCATTGTTGACCGGGTTTACGGCATAGGCACCGGTAAACACGCCGGTCTTGTCCTTGTTGAGGTCGGTCCGGTCCAGGTCGGTCTTCCTGGCAGCCGTCTCACGGTAACCGTCCACGGCCTGTTTCTGTTCCGCCGTGGCGATGCGGTCCACCAGCGGGTGTTCGGGTGCCAGTACCATATAGGTGGCGCCAAAAAGGGTATCGGGACGCGTGGTGAACACTTCGATCGACTCACCGGTATCCGCCGATCCCGCTTTCAACGGGAACACCACATGGGCCCCTTCCGACTTGCCTATCCAGTTGCGCTGCATCTCCTTGATGGATTCGGGCCAGTCCAGGTCATCCAGGTCCTGAAGCAAACGCTCGGCATACACCGTGATCTTGAGCATCCACTGCCGCATCGGTCTGCGTTCGACGGGAAAACCGCCGACCTCGCTCTTGCCGTCGATCACCTCCTCGTTGGCCAGCACCGTGCCGAGTTCCGGACACCAGTTCACCGGCACGCTCGCCTCATAGGCCAGGCCCTGTTCGTACAGTTTCAGGAAGATCCACTGGGTCCACCGGTAATACGCCGGGTCGGTCGTGTTGACCTCGCGGTCCCAGTCATAACTGAATCCAAGCGCCTGCAGCTGCCGGCGGAATCCGTCAACATTGTTGTTCGTGGTCACACCGGGATGGGTCCCGGTTTTGATGGCATACTGCTCCGCAGGAAGTCCGAACGCATCCCACCCGATCGGATGCAGCACGTTGAAACCCTTCATCCGCTTGTAACGGGCCAGGATGTCCGTGGCCGTGTACCCCTCGGGATGACCCACATGCAGGCCGGAACTGCTGGGATAGGGAAACATGTCCAGCACATAGTACTTCTGACGCACACGATCGCTGTCATCGGTACGGAAGGTCTTGTTCTCAAGCCAGTACTGCTGCCATTTCGGTTCGATTTCTGCAGGTCTGTATTCTTTCATGTCGGGCGATCGGTCGGGTTATCACTGACTCTGGTGGATGACGGGTGCGGTCCGCTGCGGTTCCGCTTCCTGGAAATGATGGGAAGGAAACCATTCGGGCCGATTTTAGATGGATGAAGATACAGCTTTTTTTCCGCTAATTGAAGCTGCAGCACGACCTTTCACGTCCCTTTTGGTCACAAATTGCATACCTTTTGGAGTAACCCTGTTATTTTCGATATTGCCGCCAAGGATCGGCTCACGGTTCTGCGAACAGTTCTGCATATCTACGGTTTTCAGGCAGCGGACCGGAGCAGGATGCACATGATGAGGCGGGCAACATCCCATTTTAAACGAAATACGCAAATGGATATGGAACGATTGGATAGCCAGGATGGATTCAAGGGCAGGACTGTCATCGTCACGGGAGCATCGAACGGGATCGGCCGCTCCGTTGCCATGGCTTTTGCCGCAGCTGGTGCCCGCGCGGTTATCGCCGATACAGATGAACCGGCCGGTGAGGAACTGGCACGCTCCCTGACCGGTGCGGGTGCATCCGCCA
Source organism: Balneolales bacterium (assembly GCA_007128855.1). Classification (GTDB taxonomy): domain Bacteria; phylum Bacteroidota; class Rhodothermia; order Balneolales; family Natronogracilivirgulaceae; genus SKNL01. The sequence continues at coordinate 27,900 of SKWQ01000061.1, read as the reverse complement.
CGTTCATCCGCACAGATGTCTCCGACCCTGATTCGATCCGCCGGATGATCGCCGAAACCGTCTCTGACAACCCCCGGATCGACATGCTCATCAACAATGCCGGGATTTCGGTATTCAAGCCGTTCCACGAACTCGGCGTCGACGAGTGGGATAACGTGCTGAACACCAACCTGAGAGGAGCCTTCCTGTGCTCCCGGGAAGCTTCCCTGCATATGAGCGACGGTGGCGCAATCGTCAACATCGCATCCACCAGGGCTCTGATGTCCGAGGCCGGATCCGAGGCCTATGCGGCATCGAAAGGTGGCCTGCTCGCCCTGACCCATGCGATGGCCGTTTCACTGTCCGGAAAAAAGATCACGGTCAATGCCATCAGTCCCGGCTGGATCCACACCGGTGATTATGAACGCCTTCGCGACATCGACCACAGCCAACATCCCTGCGGGCGGGTCGGAAAACCCGATGACATAGCCAGGGCGTGCCTGTTTTTGTGCCACCCGGACAACGATTTCATCACCGGAGAACAGCTGGTCATCGACGGCGGGATGACCCGGAGGATGATCTACGGGGAGTAGCCCTTCCAGAGCCAGGACAGCGCGTCGACCCCGTCCGGCTGCCAGTCGATAGGCGGAGACTGGGCCTCGGACAGCGGCGCAAGGCGTATTCCGGGGACACCGGCCAGGGGGTGGAACGCCATCCCGGCTTCATGGGCCGAACCGGCAACAGTATCCTGACTGGCAACAGTGTCCAGGCTGGCAGCAGTGTCCAGACTGTCAGCAGTATCCTGGCTGGCTGGGGCGTCCTGCCCGGAATGCACATAGACTTGCTGCAGCTTCGGCCCAAGTTGCCGGACCAGCCGCCGGACATCATCCTCGTCGCCGCGCATCCAGCAGATTACGTTATCCCTCCCGATCAGTTCAGGATCATCCGTGATGATCTGCCCACCCAGGTCGTACACATCCTTCCCGGTGCTGTTCAGATAGCTTCTCCAGTAGCTGACACCCGGCGATCTGAAATGCGATGGCGGATTTTTGCGAACAAAGACCTCCGCGGCATCGGTCAGGTTGCCGGCAAAATCGGACAGACTGCGCCGTGCGACGACCAGGGCAAGTGACCGGCATCCGCGACCCTCATACCGCAGCATGGCCCCGGCCAGCTGCCTGCTCAGCTTGCCCAACTGTGCGTTGTCCGCGGGGAAGTCCTCATCTGCAAGCCATGCCATGGAAAACCGGGCCGTCCTGGGCAGGAAAAGTGCCTTTTCTGAGGCCAGTCCGAGCTCCCGGACCCTGCGCTGCACTTCCGGAACGGACGTTTCCGCCCCGGCGAAAAGGACCCGCTCCGCCCCGGCCCTGTCCAGATCCTCCAGCCGGACCGCCCATCCACCCAGCTGACCGGGCATCCGCTTGCGAAGCACACGGAGCAACCCGTCCGCAAGCCAGGGATCCTTCCTGGAGAGCTTGCCATAGTAGACCGAACCGGAGAGCAGGGTAGCAACGATGTCCTGCAGACCCACCAGAGGCAGGTTTCCGGCATGGAGGCAGAGCACGTTCGGCATTTCCGATGCCGGTCCGGGAACAGGCGTCGTGCCTGCGGCCCGATCGGCCCATCCCTGCAGCGCCTCCAGGGTGACGGTACGGGCAATCTGGTCCAGCATGAACATCACATCATGGCGGGGGAACAGGCCCTCGGTGGCCGTGCGATTGACCGTTATCCCGAGAATTCCGTCCTCGTTATCCAGCCATGCGCCGATCGCTTCGCATATTACTGCTATCCGCTGGGTGATATGTTCGGGGGACCGTGCCATCTGGGCGTTATCACTCCGCGAGGAAATTGCACCCGCGCAGTTCGGCATGATCCCAACGGCCCAGGACCCGGAACGAGCCATCCGGAAACAACACGCCGCGGTCCTGGGTAAGGAAAAATGCGAGCGAGTGGACATTGGCCAGGTCCATGATGCCGATCAGCCCCTCTTCACCCGGCGGCAGCGCCTGAAGCGGGTTTTCGGGATCCCGGACCGTGATCCGGAGCCAGGGTGGACAACGGAAGCTCCCTTTGCCCGTATCCCAGGCCTGGCTGCACATTTCGGCCATCCCGTATTCCGAATGGACGGATGCCGAAGGGAGTCCGAATCCCTCGGCAAGCTGCCCCCTCAGCTCCTCTTTCGAGAGCTCACGCCGCCGTGTCTTCATGCCGCCGGTTTCCACGACGATGGCATCGGCCGGCAGTTTCGGGGCACCGGCATCGATCAGGTCCAGCAGTCCGAATGCCGCCCCGAAAAGCATGATGCGCCGCTTTTTGGCAGGTGCTTCGCTGGCCTCGCCGTTGGCATGAAGCAGCCCGGAAGACCTGCGGTGACGCCTTTTGTTCAGGTATTTCACCGTGTTCATGTTGGATACGGTGGACAGGTCGACACCGGCAAGCGGCTGGTCAAGCGGCAGGAACCGGCTCTGACCGGTGCCATCGCGTTGCACAAGATGGTCGATCATGGCAACCAGGGATGACTCCGGATTGTCCAGATAGCCCGGCAGCCATGAAAGCAGCACAAATTCGCGCGGATCGTAGAACTGTGAAAAACCGCGGTAACAGGAATCGAAATAGAGCCGAAGATCCGCGATCTCATGGGTGCTCCGCTTCATCCCCGTGGTGCCGCTGCTCCGGAAAACCGCCTGTGGTGCCTCCACGTAATCCGCCCTGACCGCCGCATCCCGAAACGTCTGGATCGGGATCAATGGTATGGCATCGGGATCGGCATCCGCCCGGTGATCGCCGTTCCTCCCTTCCTTGACGGGCAGCTCGTCACAAAATCGCCGGTAGACGGGCTGATGCTCCAGCTGATGCCGGTAGACGGTCCACGCCTTGTCAGAAAACGGGATGTCCGTGTTCAGTAAATAGTTTCGCCAGGTAGTGTAGGACTGATGCATAATATAGGTCAAAATGTATTAAAATCGCCGGAATATTCCGGTTGGATGCGGCCCGTGCCTCACTCGGGAAGCTTCACCCGGACCAGCATGCCACTTGAAAGTAAATAAATAGTGTCGTCCCGCACGTCAAAGCTGTGCCAGGCAGTCCGGGGATGTTGTCTCGAATGTTCCTGCCCGTGAATCGTCCCGGGGAATTCCGGAAGCGGCTGTGCACGTATCGCCTCTCCACCGGAACCGAACTGAATAACGTTATCGGCTCCTAACATCCAGATTGACCCGGCGCTCGCCCGAAGCGAACGCACCGGTTCCGGAGCGTAAACAAATCCAAGGTACGATCCCCGGGATGTAAACCGATGGATCAGCTCCCCCCGTTGTCCGGCCACCCACAGCTCATCGTCGAGCATGGCCAGGGCAACGGGTACGATGCGCCCATCCTCCCCGAAAAGTTCGAAATCAAGCTCGTACTGGCCGTGACTTTCAAAACGGTACATCACGTGACGGTCTTCGTCAAAGAAAAAAATGTTGCCGGACGGATCAACGGTCAATTTTGCCGGAAGGTACCGTGACGGCAATCCAGCCCGCTGGGGCATGTGAAGGGTCGACAAATACTGAAGTCTCCTGTCGAATACCTGGATCCGGCGGTTGTTCTGGTCCGCGACGTAGATCTTGAGCTCGTTCGTCGGGTCAATGGCCACGGGTAAGTCGAACTGGTAGTCACCGTTGCCAAGGCGGCCGACAGAATCCACGCGGATCCCGTTTCGGTCAAGCTGGAGGATGCGGTGCCGCCCCGTCTCGACGATGAAGATGTTGCCCAGGGCGGAGGTGCGCACACTTCGGGCATCATTGAGTCCGCTCAGCAGGACCTCCGGTGCACCGGATGCAGCAGCTCCCGGCAGTGCAAGCGGAAATAAAAATGCCAGCAGCAATATGAGTGGTCGCATTGCAGGCCGGACCGGGTCCGGTGAGTTCCGGGGGGTGGACCGGTATGTTATCCAGGGTGCGAAACGGTATTTCATCTGTTGTCAATATACCCACTCGGATTGTTCCATGCCATGTTGCCAAAGGCTGCCTGTTCGGTCATCCGGACCGTTTCAGGCCTTTTGCACCGATGTCGCGACGGTGATAGGCATTTTCGAACGAGATCTTATCGACTTCCCGGTAGCAATTGTCAATGGCCGACTTCAGGTCGGCTCCGTGCGCCACAACGCTCAGGACACGTCCGCCATTGGTCAGCAGTTTGCCATCGGAGGAGCGGGTGCCGCTGTGGAAGACAAGCGCTTCGCCGGAGACCTTGTCGAGGCCCGATATCTCCATGCCCTTTGCGTAGGCCTCCGGGTAGCCGCCCGAAGCCATGACCACGCAGCAGAAGTGATCGTCGGACATGCTCACTTCGGTCTTCTCCAGCTCGAAGTTCACGGTTGCAAGCATGAGCTCGAGCAGGTCGGATTTCATGGCCGGGAGCAGCACCTGGCATTCCGGATCCCCGAAACGGCAGTTGTACTCCACCACCTTTGGACCCTCATCGGTGATCATGAGGCCGAGATAGAGCACCCCGCGGTAGGCGTGGCCCTCGAGCTGCATCGCACCGAGTGTCGGATACAGGATGGTGTCCTCAACGAGGCGCAGCATGCGTTCGCCGATTACCGGTGCCGGACCGTAGGCGCCCATGCCACCGGTGTTCAATCCGGTATCGCCCTCACCGATCCGCTTGTGGTCCTGTGCGGACAGGAGCAGCCGCGCGTTGCGTCCGTCCGTGATGGCAAACACCGATGCCTCTTCGCCCTCCATGAACTCCTCGACGATGATCTTGCCGGCTGCTTTTCGCAGCTCGGCATCCCCGCGGATCCGGTTGATATGATCGAGCGATTCGGCCCGGTTGTGGCTGATGAACACGCCCTTGCCGGCTGCAAGTCCGTCAGCTTTGATGACGACGGGCCAGTTTTCGTTCTCCATGCTGAGCCAGGCCTCCAGGTCGTGCAGGGCCGCTTCACCGCTGAACTCAATGGACTCGGCCGTCGGGATCTCATACTTGTGCATCAGCCACTTGGCAAAGGTTTTGCTCCCTTCCAGTTGTGCAGCAGCTTTGGAAGGCCCGAAAACCTTGTGTCCGCGCGCTTCCAGGTAGTCGGTGATCCCGTCGACCAGCGGCTGTTCCGGTCCGACCACCGTCAGTGCGATCTCCTTCTCACGAAGGAACGAGTCAATTGCTTCGAACCAGGCTTCCGGTCCGGGCGGGGCATCTGCAGCCGGCTGGATGTCGACATTATCACCAAGCGCTGCCGTGCCGGGGTTTCCGGGGGAAATGTAGAGCTTCCCGAGCAGCGGGGACCGGCTCAGGGACCACGCCAGCGCGTGCTCCCTTCCGCCTGATCCCAAAACGAGTACGTTATATTTGGCCATCGGCTTGGAATGGGGTTATTTTTTGCTGGCAGCTATCGACACCAGCTGGCTGAAATCGGCCGGCTTCAGGCTGGCGCCGCCAATGAGTCCGCCATCCACATCCGGCTGTTGCAGCAGTTCGTCGGCGTTGTCCGGCTTCATGCTGCCGCCATAGAGAATGCGCACGGTGGCGGCGGCGTCCTCGCTGAAAAGCGCCGCAAGTTCCTTGCGGATGAAGGCGTGCATCTCCTGCGCCTGCTCCGGGCTGGCGGTTTCGCCGGTGCCGATGGCCCAGACGGGCTCGTAGGCGACCACGATCTTCTTGAGTTCATCGTCGGACAGGCCGGCCAGGGAGCCGGTCGTCTGCTCTTTGACCACATCGAAATGGCGGTCTTCCTTGCGCTCGGCGAGTACTTCACCGACACAAACGATGGGGGTAATCCCCTCGGCCAGTGCCTTTTTTACTTTCTTGTTGATGATGGCATCGGTTTCACCGAAATATTCGCGGCGCTCGGAGTGCCCGAGGATCACGAAGTCGCAGCCGAGTTCGTTCAGCATGGTCGTGCTGGTTTCGCCGGTGTAGGCCCCGTTGTCCTCAAAATGGACGTTCTGGGCTCCTATTTTCACCGCGCTGCCGGACTTGCGCGCCGAGAAGGCGGCAGAAAGGGACACGAATGGCGGGCAAACGGCCGCTTCTACTCCCTGGTTCTGCTTTTGAGCGGCATCGTCCAGTTGCGCAAAAAAGTCAGCGGTCTCTTTCGGACCCATGTTCATTTTCCAGTTTCCGGCTATCAATATGCTTCTCATGAGATTTCTCCGTCGTTTATGATGTTGTTCAGTTCAATAAGTATTTCGTTGACATTGTGTCCGTGGAATTTGCGGATGATGCGGCCCTCCCTGTCGATCAGGAATCGGACCGGCATTTCATAGATGTTCCATCGCTCCTCCAAATCGGTTTCGGCATAGGCGCCTGCCCTCGCCACTGGCCACTGCTGACCCCGTTCATCGTAGAAAGCCCGCACGGCGACGGGACTCTGTTCCACAGGAATGGTCAGGAATTGCACTTCTTCCTGGCTGTAAATGACATGGAGTGTCTGCAGCTGCGGATAGGTTGCCTGGTACATACGGTCGGCAAGGGATGCGACTTCTACCAGCACGATGGAACCATGCAGATCCTCCAGGGTCATCGTTCTCGTTTCAACGCCGAATCCGGGGATGGACCTGTCTGTGGCACCGGCATCCCGTGCGCCCCCGGTTTCACCAGCGTCCGTTTGCGGGACAACAACTTCCAGTTCAAAGGACGGTAGCGTCAGGCCGGGTGAGAGCTGCTCCACATCGTAGCGGATGACCGACAGCCAGGCATCGGCTTCGGCATCGCCGCCAAAAAAAGTTTCATAATCACGGATCCGGGTGCGCGCTTCATCGATCCGCGAGCTGTCATAAAGCACTTCGATGCGGTTCTTGGCCAGCCGGAGCCGCGTCTCCTGCGATGTGGCTTCCGACTCAATGGAATCGGCCCAGGCGATGGCCGCATCCAGCCCATCACGCTGCAAAATCGACATGAATCCGAACCGGGCTGCCAACATGCGGATGTCCTCATCGTGTCCGTAGTCCCGAAGCCGGCGCATCAGGAGTTCGTCATTACGGTCCTCAAGCATGCGCAGCGACTCGCGGGCGGCAATGCGCGCGGCAACCGTTCCCGGCCATTTGTCATACACCTCCCAGAAAATGGAGCTCCAGTTGTCAAGCACATGGGGGATGGTATCCCGGGCTATGCCGCCGGCCGCGGCGATCTGGATGATGCGGTTGTACTGACGCTCCAGCCGGTTCAACGTACGCATCGCCTCGTTTTCAGCGGAGTGGAAGCGGGCCGCTCCGGAAAAGCGCGGGAGTGATCCTTCAATACGGACCGTGTCCTGGTGTGCCAGGAGCATCGTGGTATCAGCCATGCGGCGCTCGTTGCGATACAGGCGCAACGTGTAGGCGCCCTGACCCGGGAAGACGGCCTCACCGTCAAAAAAACCGTTGACATCCGCGCGGGTCCGCAGTAGCGTGTCCGGTCCGCCGGTCAGGTCAAGCAGGAAAACCCCGGTGCCATCCAGGCCCAGCGTGTCGTCCGGCTGCGGCACAAACCCATCGTCCAGGGTGATGGTGCCGTACACCCTTGTCCTTTCCTCCATCGGTCCGGGCTCCTCCCGGCTGCAACTGCTGCATCCGGAGACGCCAAGCACAACTGCCATTGCCAGCAGGACCGGCATCCAGCCGGAAATCATCCCGCATCCTCGATGGAAAAGCAATCTCAAACCTGATTTTCTGTCCGCCATCTTATTTAAATTCCGTTATTTTCTTCTGGACCAGCTCCCGGACCATGCCCGGATTTGCTTTGCCCTGTGATTTTTTCATGATCTGACCGATGAAGAATCCGATGAGCCCATGTTTTCCGCCCAGGTACCGCTTTACCTCCTCGGGATTGTTGCGCAGCACCTCTTCGACGATGGGATCCAGGAACCCGGTATCGGAAACCTGCAGCAGGTTCATCTCTTGAGCCAGCTCCCCGGCAGAAGCGGCGCTGTCCGGACCCGCATCCACCATGGCGTCAAGGAGCGTCTGCATGGCAGAGGAGCTGATCTTGTCCTCCCCGCGCAGGGCCAGCAGTCCGGCCAGCCGCTCCGGCCCAACGGGAAAAGTGGTTATGGCCATCCCTTTTTCGTTCAAGACGCGCCGGATTTCGGTGATGATGAGGTTGGCGGCCGGTTTGGCGGAAGCGCCCTGCTCCAGGATCGACTCAAAAAAGTCGGCCAGCGGACGGTCTTCGGTCAGGACGGACGCATCGTAGTCGGTGAGGCCGAACTGGCTGATGTAGCGCAGGCGGCGCGCCTCGGGCAGCTCCGGGATCTCCAGGCGGATCTCCTCAAGCATCTCGTCTGTGACCAGCACCGGTGGGATGTCGGGTTCGGGAAAGTAGCGGTAGTCGTGCGCCTCCTCCTTGGATCGCATCTGACGGGTGCGCATTTCGTTGGGGTCCCAGAGCAGGGTCTGCTGGATGACCGATCCGCCCGACAACACCAGTTCCTTCTGGCGCTCCACCTCGTAGGTCAGCGCCCGCTCCACGTTGCGGAATGAATTGAGATTCTTGATCTCGGTGCGGATGTTGAATTCTTTTTGTCCGGCCGGACGGATGGATACGTTCGCGTCACAGCGCAGGCTTCCCTCCTCCATGTTGCCATCGCACACGCCCAGGTAGCGCACGATCTGCCAGATCTTGCGCATGTAGGCCCCGGCTTCCTGCGGACTGCGGATGTCCGGCTCGGACACGATCTCCAGCAGCGGCGTGCCGGCACGGTTCAGGTCAATGAGCGTGTTGTGCGGATCCTGGTCGTGTATCGATTTGCCGGCATCCTCTTCCATGTGGATGCGGGTGATGCCGATGCGTTTCGTGCTGCCATCCTCCAACCCGATATCCATGTGCCCTTCGTAGCAGATGGGCGTTTCGAACTGGGAGATCTGGTAGCCCTTGGGCATGTCGGGATAGAAATAGTTCTTCCGGGCGAAAATGGATTTTGGGCGGATTTTGCAATTGGTGGCCAGTCCCAGCTTTACGGCATACCGGATCAGGTTCTCGTTCGGGACCGGCAGCGTTCCGGGGTGCCCAAGACACAGCGGCGTGACATTGGTGTTCGGGGCCGAGCCGAACCGGTTTGAAACCGGTGCAAATGCTTTGGATTCGGTAAGGAGTTGCGCGTGTACTTCCAGTCCTATGACAGTCTCAAATTGCGTATCCACGCTCATAAATAATATCCGACAGTGAAAAATTACTGTTGCTATTCAGCGGGACAAAATACGAATTTTCCCGACTATCTGGACGGCTGATTTCCGAGTTCCTCGTACTCCCGGCGGATCTGGTAATGGTAGCCGTCGTAGTTGTAAATACTGGTGAAACCCATCTCCACCATCCTCCGGGATGCAATACGGCTTCGGTTGCCGGAATTGCAATAGACCAGGTAGGTGACGTCGCGGTCAAGCTGGGCAATGGACTCATTGAATTGAGGATGACCCAAATTGATCGTCAACGCGGATTCTACTTTACCCGCCTCCCACTCCCCCGGTGTGCGCACATCGAGGATAACAGAATCATTTTCTTCAAGGAACCCGGCAAGTCCACCCGGTTGGATACTCTTGAATCCGGCATCCTGGGCAGTGGAGTTGCAGGAGCTCAGCAAAAGCAACAGCATGACAGACAGGAAATTCAATGGCAGAAACTTCATATTCGGTGGCAGTTCAGATTTTCGTTGGGTTCATATTGTTCAATATGGTCAGCTAACGGGAAAACTGACAAATGATACGACGAACAGATCACAAAATCATTGTGTCCCGGATGGTCGGCCCGGCACCCGGAGTTTGGGGACCTGCTGGGTAATGCAGTGGATGGATCCCTGTCCCCAGACCAGGTCGTTGCACGGGATCCCCTTGATGCTCCGGTCCGGAAACAGCCGCCGGAACAGTTTCAGGACCTGATCGTCGTAGCGCTTGTCGTAAAGCGGGACCAGCACGCAGCCGTTGGCAATGTAGAAATTGGCATAGCTGGCCGGCACGTGTTCCGACCCGTCCACAGTCGTACCTTCGATGCGCGTGGCAGGCAAGGGCAGTTCGATCACTTCAAACGGCACACCCTTGCAATCGTTGGCATTCACCAGCCGGTCACGGTTTTCACGGAGGATTTCGTAGTTGGGATCGGATGGATCGTCGCTGACCGCAGTCACGATGGTCTGTGGACCGACAAACCGGGCCAGGTCGTCGATGTGCCCGTCGGTGTCGTCACCGCGCAAACCGCGCCGTAACCAAAGGATCTTGTCCACCCCCAGATATTTCCTCAGGTTTTTCTCAATTTGGAACCGGCTCATTTCGGGATTGCGGTTCGGGTTCATCAGGACGGACTCGGTAGTGAGCAGGAAACCGGCGCCGTTGACCTCTATGGATCCGCCTTCCAGTATCATGCCCGGCAAAACAAGCGGATAGTCCAGCAACTCGGCCAGCTTTCCCGGAACCGCGTTGTCATCATCGTATGGCGGATATTTGCCGCCCCAGGCGTTGTACCCCCAGTCACACATCACCATGTCGCGCGATCTCTCCCCCTTCGCTCCATCCTCCGGTTCATCACGGTGTTCCCGCAAGAGGGTAATCGGACCGTAATCACGGATCCACACATCATTGGTCGGCATCCGCACCATCCGGACCCGGTCCCAACCGATGTTGCGGTTCTGGATCATGGATGCGGCGGCCTGCTGCGCATCTTCATTGGCTACGAGCAGCAGGACTTTTTCGTGCGGCGTGAGCGCCTCCAGGATATCGGCATAGACGTGCTCTACACGGTTCAGCCGGGCACCCGGCCAGGTCTCGCGATTGTCCGGCCAGGTCAACAGGGTCATTTCATGGGTTGCCCATTCCGGGGGCATCCGATAGCGGTGCGACGGCATTGGGATGTTACGGTTACGGGATTGTTACAGGTACAGAAATTCACTGGTACGGGATTGTGCTGGTACTAAAATACTTTCACTACGCAGAACACCGGGCCATGCCATTACGCGGGCCGCCTGGCCATGCACGGCATCAGGCGACATACACGGTCTTGATATTCGTGAATTCACGAATCCCAAGATACGACAATTCCCGTCCATAACCGCTGGTTTTGATACCTCCAAACGGCAGGCGCGGATCCGATTTCACAAATTCGTTGACAAAGCAGGATCCGGCCTCAAGCTCCTCCGCCGCAATACGCCGCCCCCGGCCCGCATCCCCGGTGAAGACGGCCGCTCCGAGCCCGAAGACCGAATTATTGGCCAGCTCCACCGCCTCTTTTTCATCACGGGCGGACACAATGGCAGCCACCGGTCCGAACAGCTCTTCATCGAATGCGGTCATACCCGGCTTCACCCCGGTGAGCACGGTTGGAGGATACCAGGACCCTTTCCGGTTCGGAATCTCACCGCCCAGGACGCATTTTGCACCCTCTTTCACGGACTTCTGTACCTGTTCATGCAGTTCATCGCGCAGGTCCTCCCGCGCCATGGGTCCGAGCGCCACATCCTCATCCATCGGATCCCCCATCTTCGCGGCCTTCATTCCCGCCACGAATTTTTCCGTAAAGTCCTCAAGTACGGAAGCGACCACGATGAACCGCTTGGCGGCAATACAGCTCTGTCCGCCGTTGATCAGCCGGCTTGTGACACAGGTGGATGCGGCCGCGTCCAGGTCCGCGTCTTCCAGCACGATATAAGGGTCGCTCCCACCCAGCTCCAGCACCGTTTTCTTGAGCATTTTCCCGGCTTTGGAGGCCACGGCGCTTCCCGCCGGTCCGCTGCCCGTAAGCGTGGCGGCCTTGATATGCTTGTGTTCCAGCAGCTCATCCACCCACGAAGTTTTGATCAGCAGCGACCGGAAGGCATCCTTCGGGAAGCCGGCATCACGGAACACCTCTTCGATGGCCAGCGCCGATCCCGGCACGTTGCTGGCGTGCTTGAGCAGGCCTGTATTGCCGGCCATCAGCGCCGGAGCCGCAAACCGGAACACCTGCCAGAACGGGAAATTCCATGGCATGACGGCCAGGACGACCCCCAGCGGATTGTAGGTGATGAAGGACTCGGCGGCGTCGGTCTCCACCGGCTCCTCGGCAAGGAATTTTCCGGCGTTTTCGGCATAGTAATCGCACACAAGTGCGCATTTTTCCACTTCGCCCACGGCCGATTTCAGCGTCTTGCCCATCTCCAGGGTGATCATTTCGCCGTATTTGTCCGCCCGCTCCCTGAGCAGGCCGGCAGCGCGTTTCATGAGCCGGCTGCGTTCATCGAGAGAAGTTTTCCGCCACTTGAGCCAGGTTTCGTGGCTTCGGTCCAGTACGTCCCACATCTCTTCCTTGCTCATTTGAGTATAGGTTTTGATGGTGGATCCATCCGCCGGATTGACTGCTTTCATACTCATGGTCACCTCGTCATTTTTTGATTTTCCTGTGTCACGGACTGGCTGATCCCGGATTCAAACCGGCACCATCACCTGCACCTGTGATCCTTCATTACTTCCCTTTCCAATAATTTTCCAGACGATTCACCAGCTCGTCGTTTACATGTGTGCGGATTGGCACCTCGATCACGCTGAGCGACCGACGTTCGAATCCGGACCTGAGCAGGTCCTCCAGCTCGCCGGCCGTTTCCGCCCGGTGCCCCTCCACCCCGAAACTCCGGGCAAATGCCGGGAAATCCGGGTTGCCGATGCGCGTGCTGACCGATTTCTGCCGTGAAAGCTTCTGTTTCCAGCTGATCAGCCCGTAATCATTATCGTTGAATATCACGGCGACAAACGCCGTTTCCATCCTTTTGGCCGTCTCCAGCTCCTGCGCATTCATCAGGAACCCTCCATCCCCCATAGCTGCCACGATCTGCCGTTCCGGCTGGTTGATGGATGCGGCTATGGCCCCGGGCAGCGCGATCCCCATGCTGGCCATTCCGTTGCTGATCAGACATCCGTTCGGACAATAGGTGGGATAGTTGCGCGCGATCCACATCTTGTGGGTGCCAACGTCGCTGATGAGCAATCCGTCATCGGCCATCACCTTCCGGATGACATGCAACGCCGAGGGCACGGAGAGGGCCTCGTTTTCCTTCGGCTTTGCCATTTCCAGGTCGGCCCGGATCCGGTCACGCACCGGCCCGAACCACCCTTTCTCCATATTTCTGAAGAGCGCTCCATTCTTCTCGTCAGCACCGGAGCCAGCGTGCATGCGGTTCAACTCCCAAATCGCCGCTGAAATGTCCCCTACAACTTCCACATCCGGATCGTATTCCGAGTAGACCTCGGCCGGATCGAAATCAATGTGGATAATGTGTTTGGGCTTGCCCTGGTTCCACTTCTGAGGCGGATACTCGGCGATGTCGTACCCCACGGCAATGACCAGGTCCGCCTCGTCGAACGCCTCCGCCACATAATCACGGAAACCGAGTCCGATGGCTCCCAACGACAGTGGCGACCGGTCAGAAAGGGCGCCTTTGCCCATGAACGTGGAGGCGACCGGCACCTGATGGCGCTCGGCGAATTCGGTCAGATGTTTGCTTGCCAGCTTGCGGATGGCGCCATTGCCGGCCAGGATGAGCGGACGCCGGGACTGGCCGATCAGATCCACCGATTGCCGGATCGCCTTGTAGTCCGACCCCGGACGGCGGGGACGTCTCGGCTCCATCGGGACGGCCTTGTCCCCTGTTTCAAGATCGGCCACATCCTCTGAGAGTTCGATGTGCGTGGCACCGGGCTTTTCCTGCTCTGCTTCCCGGAATGCCTTGCACACCATCTCTGCGACCACTTCCGGCGAGGTGACCGATCCGTTCCACTTGGTTATCGACCGGAACATGTTGACGATGTCGATTTTCTGATGGCTTTCGTGATGCAGGCGATCGAGCCCTCCCTGCGCCGTGATGGCAACCAGGGGCGCCTTGTCCAGGTTGGCATCAGCCACCCCGGTGATCAGGTTGGTGGCACCGGGACCCAGTGTACCCAGGCAGACCCCCGCTTTGCCGGTGAGCCGACCATGCACGTTGGCGATGAAGGCGGCGCCCTGTTCGTGGCGACACGGAACAAATGTGATGGAAGAGTCCCCCAGTGCAAAAAGCAGGCTCTCGTTTTCCTCGCCGGGTACACCGAAAATGTGGGTGACCCCCTCCTTTTCAAGGCATCGTACAAACAGTTCGGCTACGGTCATGGTGCTGGTGTTTTGAGTTGACAAACGGTATCCACAAAATGGAAAATACTTGCGGGCTGCACATGCCGGGTTTCAGACCCGGTGCCTTTTCGGTACCCCGGCATCTGCTTATTTGCCAAGCAGATCATCCAGGATGGACCGGAAATGTTTTTTTTCATCTTCGTTGATGGTATGACCCAGACCGGTGTAGATCTTTTTCGTGACACGGGCCCCCAGTTGCTCTAACAGGTCCGCTGTTTCATGGACCCGCTCCTCAGGGATATGGTGGTCATAGTCGCTGCAACCCAGGAAAACCGGTGTTTTTGCCATATCTCCTTTATAACGGCCATGATCCAGTTCAGGTCCGATCACCCCGCCGCTGAGCGCCACAACACCGCCATATCTGGCCGGATTCCGGGCGGCAAATTCCAGGGAGAGGCAGGCACCTTGCGAAAAGCCGGCCAGCACGATCCTCTCCTTCGGAATCCCGGCCTCTTCAACTTTTGCAACCGCCTCCGAAAGCAGCTCCAGAGCCGAAGTGAGTCCGGGCTCGTTCTGATCGATGGGCGCCAGGAACGAGTACGGATACCATGTGTAATTGGACGCCTGCGGTGCCAGCCATGCCGCATCCTGCCGGTCAATATCATCGGCCAGCATGAGGATGCTCTCGGCTGTGGCTCCCCGCCCATGGACGAGGATCACCGCCACATCGGCTTCCTTGAGCAGTTTTCCCTTTTCGATTACCGGTTGTCCCCGGTGCGGATTGGATGTCTTGTCGAATATCATAAGTTGTAAAAAAAAATTGGAGAATGGACCCGGATCGTTGATTGCGCAGCATTACATACTAAAATCCTGAACAACTGATCCCATGTTATCATTCAGTGAACCCCGGTCCAACAAAATGAACATCACGGCGTGCTTGGATGGGGAGAAAGTAATATTTTGCTGTGCATCTCCGTGACGCTTTGACGATGCTCAATTAATAGTGACGTTTTCAGTATTTCACGCCCTGCCTCACCTATTCCTGCAAGTAAAACCTGACAAAACATGAGTACAGCCCGTTGGAATCAGCCTTCCAGAGGAAGGTCCCATACCCTGCTAACAGCGATTTTATTGATCTCCTCAATGCTGACACCGCTGTCAGCGGCAGCATCCATGCCAGCCGGTGTGGCCGCCTCACAATCTGATGGTGGGGTCAAGGCCCCGAATGGCGAAGCCAGTCACTGGACCCCGGCCGATATCGTGAGCCAGGAGTCGGCCAGTCAGTTCACGTTTTCACCGGACGGGACCATGGTGGCCTGGGTCAGATCACGCAACTCATCGGATAATGACCGCAATGCCACCGACTTGTACCTGACTCGGCTGGACAAAAAAGCGGATGCCTCGGGCACCGCCAGCGGTAACCGGGACCGGTCTCCTTTCCTGACCGTGCAGCTCACCAGATCGGAAGAGTCTGACAGGAATCCGTTTTTCTCCCGCGATGGAAAGCTGCTCTATTTCCTTTCATCGCGAGATGGCGGCAAAAAACTCTGGGCCATGAACCTTTACGGCGGCGAACCATATGAGGTCCATGAGTTTGATGAAGGGATCCGCAATACCCGGATCCTCGATGACGGCACCATCCTTTTTGTCTCTCAGGAAGGCGACCTGCTCATTGAATCGCAGCGCAAAGAGCAAAAGGACAATGTTCAGGTCATCGAAGACACGCTGACGTTCAAACCGTCGCGACTGTTTTCCTTTGATCCGGAATCCAAGCAGGTCCGGCGGCTCACGGACAACCGGTATCCCGTAAACACCTATGCCGCATCGGATGATGGACGCTGGGCCGTGACCGGACACATCCGGAGTCCACATTACGGCGCCGACGCACAATCGCCTCCCTCTTACTATTTCTGGGACCTGGAATCCGGCAAACGCCTGAGCATACTTGACGGGATGCAGACCCCGGGCAGCTTCGACTTTACCAAAGACAGCAAGGGTTTTTATTTCACGGCGGTGACCTCCTCGGATCCGCAATGGAGCGGAGCCGGCATCTCAAAACTCTACTACGTGGATATCCCGTCAGATTTTGACGTCAGTGCCTTCGCGGACACTGAAAACAACGGACTAGAGCAGACTCAGCCAAACCACCCGCTGCAACCGGTCAACGTACCCCTGGATTGGGACTGGGCCCTGGGATCGGGTTACGATATTGTCGGCAATGATGTGATCGCATCGCTGGCCAACGGTCCAACACGCACCCTGGCACACTATGAGCGTCGCGGGGACGGGGAGTGGCGCAAACGCATTGTTGACACTGGCAAACACGATGAGCGCGTTGCAGTTGCTGCCATTTCTGAGGATCATGAAAAGGTGGTGTTTGTCTATTCGACCGCGTCCACCATGCCCCAGTACCGGATCGGGGAGCTGGACATTCGGCGCCGTGGCGCCCGGCTATCCGAAGGCGAACACCTGGTCCGCCTGAACTCCTCGCTGGCGGACAAGCACGTGGCGAAATCCGAGATTTTCCGCTGGACCGGCGCGGAGGACAACGAGGTCAACGGTATCCTCTATTACCCCGAAAATTACGAACCCGGCAGGGCCTATCCGCTGGTGGTGGCCATCCGGGGCGGACCCGCTGCCGTCACCCTCGACTGGTGGAACATGAGCTGGGCCTACTTCCCGCACATCCTTTCGCAGAAGGGGTCCTTTGTGCTGATGCCGAACTACCACGGCTCCTCGAGCCACGGGCTGGAATTCGTGGAATCCATCAAGGGCCGCTATTACGAGCTTGAACTTGTGGATATTGTAAATGGAATCGAGACCTTGCACGAAGCCGGCAAAGTAGACAAGGATTCGCTGGGAGTCATGGGCTGGTCCAACGGCTCCATAATCGGCATCGCACTGTCCATTGAGTACCCGGACATGTTCCGGGTGGTCGGCGCCGGTGCCGGCACCGTCAACTGGGCATCCGATTACGGCACATGTGAATTCGGCGTCCGGTTCAACCAGAGCTATATCGGAGGGGCTCCCTGGGACAGCACCGACGGCACCTTCTACAACCGTGCCTATATTGAAAAGTCGCCCATTTTCCGGATGGAGCGCGTCAAGGCCCCCACCATCATCTTCTTCGGAAGCGAGGACCGGGCCGTGCCCCGCGACCAGGGCTGGGAGCACTTCCGCGCCCTCCAGCAGATAGGCAAGGCACCCGTGCGTTTCCTGTGGTTCCCCGATCAACCGCACGGCCTGCTCAAGCTGACCCACCAGCGCCGCAAACTGGAGGAAGAGATCGCCTGGTTCGACCGCTGGCTGTTCGGCACATATGAGGAGCCAAACCGCGCCTTCAAGGATGACAGTCCGCTCGCCGGGCTCCTCAAGCGCGACAGCCTGGCCATCCACGACGGGTATTTCGGAGTGCGCAACAGCGAACTTCTGATACCCGAGGTCGTCCCCGTGGGCAGGGACACGATTGCCATCGGCAGGTTTACAGTCACCAACATGCAGTTCCAGGCATTCGACTCCACGCACACCTTCCACCCGCTGCAGGCCAACCATCCGGTCCGCGGTATCAGTGTGGATGAGGCCCGCGCATACACAAAGTGGCTCAGCGGACACACCGGGCACACGTACCGTTTGCCCAACGAGGATGAGTCAGAAGCGCTGCACCGCACCGCACATCGCAGCGGAGCGCGTCAGAACACGCTGAACCAGCTGGCCGGGTTCGGGATTACCGTGGATGAGGTTGGCATCCTGAGGCAGAAAATGGACCTGCTTCCGGCGGAACGGCTGGTGCGCGAGGTCGGTTCCTTCCCTCCGGTGAAGGTCGGCGATGCCGAAATCTACGACCTGGGCGGCAATGTGGCAGAATGGTCGGGTGCCGGTTCCAATGAGGCCGGCTCCGTCTACGGATACAGTGCCAGGGATTTTGTGGATGCGGCCGACCCCGACAGCCGGGAACTGGATCCGGAATTCACCGGTTTCCGCGTTATCCGCGAGGCAGAGTAGCAAGCAGTCAGCCTGGAGTTGGCTCACTCCATCAGCGAGCGAAGCCAGGCGATCTCATCCGCCCAGTTGTCCGGTTCGGTCGTCTCCAGGATCATCGGCAGGCGGTTGAGCCGGTCGTCGTTCATGATGAGCCGGAACGGCTCTTCGCCCATGGTTCCCTTGCCAAGCGGCGCGTGGCGGTCCACACGGCTCCCGAGCTCCGTTTTGGCGTCGTTGAGATGCAGGCCGCGCAGCATTGACAGGCCGACGATGCGGTCGGCCTCCTCCATGGTCTTCCGGTATCCTTCCGGCGTGGTCAGATCGTAACCTGCGGCATGGGCATGGCAGGTGTCGATGCAGAAACCGACACGGCTGCGGTCCCCGACCTGTTCGATGATCTCGGCCAGGTGCTCGAACCGGTGGCCGAGGTTGCTTCCCTGTCCGGCCGTGTTCTCCAGCACCACTGTCACGCCCCGGGTCCTGTCCAGCATCATGTTCACCGTTTCGGCGATGCGCGACAGGCACTCCGACTCGCTGATCTGGCGCAGGTGGCTGCCGGGATGGATGTTGATCTGAGTGATGCCCAGCTGTTCGCACCGCCGCATTTCATCGAGCAGGGCCTCGCGCGACTTCTCGATGCCCGCTTTTTCCGGATGTCCCGGATTTATCAGATAACTGTTGTGCGGGAGGATGCGGTCGGGCGTGAAACCCAGTTCCCCGCACCGCTCCCTGAAAGCGGCAATATCCGCTTCCTGCAGGGGCTTTGCCTTCCACTGACGCTGGTTTTTCGTAAACAGGGCAAATGCGTTCGCGCCGATATCACGTGCATTGACAGGGGCATTTTGTACGCCACCCGCTGCACTCACGTGCGCCCCGATCCATTTTTCTGAAGTGTCGACCATGTGTTCCGTTTGATTCAAGGGTTCAGAGCCCCATCCCCAAGAAGCCACCAAAGCCAAACGTGCGTATCAAGAAGGATCATGTGTCAGGGTCATTTACCTGTGAGGCATGGTACCAGTCAGGACCGGCATACCCATCGAATCCGGAAACTTCCGGATTCAGCGAGTCAGCCGATTCCTCGCCCCTCAATGCCCTCCAGGGTGCCTCCTTTTTTCCTGTTGGAGCGGACAATTCCTTCTCAAGACAGTTGATCAGCATTTTTTTCAGGGTAATGCCCTCCTGGACCGCTTTGATCTTTGCCTTTTTCATCAGATGATCCGGTATGTCGACTGTGGTTCGCATATAAGTATATAAAAATATTTGTGTAGTAAAATCAAGGTACCAGCACAAAAAAGCGGTAAAAAAAAGCGGACCCGATGCTCACCCGGAATCCGCTTTCCACAATTCATTGTACTGTCATTCAGGATGACGGCATAAATAGATCAGGGTTTTTCCACGCCCAGTTCGTCGAGATCGAGGTAAAAAGAGGGCATTTCTGGATCTTCTCCCAGCAGATAGGTCTCAAACCACTGCAGCATCCGCAGATGGTAGTCGAACCGGGAAGTGGACCGGACATTGCCGTGTCCTTCGTTCGGATACCAGATCAGGCGCAGCGGCACTTCCGGCTTGCGCACTTTGATGTGGCGGAACAGCTCCAGAGATTGCGCCGGATGCACCCGGGTATCATCCTCCCCGTGCATGATCAGCAGCGGCGTCTGGGAGTTGTCCACATGGTAGACCGGGCTGCGCTCCAGGTTCCACTGCCAGTGATCCCACAGCCGCTTGCGGGAATGCACCAGGTAGAGCTCCTCTGGAATATCACTGGTACCCCATTTGGAGATGTTGTTGCTGATGCCCACGAACATCACCCCGGCCGCAAAGCGGTGGGAATAGCGGGTGGACATCCACGCGGTCGCGTATCCACCATAGGAGCCGCCGGTTACACCTACACGGTCTTCGTCGGCTATACCCTGTTCAATCAGGTAGTCCACGCCATCCACAATATCGTCAAATTCGGCGCCTGCCAGATCGCCCTGGCTGGATTTGATGAACTCGAGTCCGCGTCCCGTGCTGCCCCGGTAGTTAGGATAGAAAACGGCAAATCCACGTGCTGCGGCAACCTGTCCCGGAATGGAATAGGCCGTGAGCCAACCGTTGCTGTAGTGCGCTTCGGGACCTCCGTGAACCACCACAATGGTGGGATAGGGTCCGCCCTGCTCCTCCAGCGGGTAGATCAGCAGGCCTTCGAGGTTGCGGCCGTCACGTGCCTCGTAGCTGACCACGACCTGGCGTCCCATCGGCACATCTGCCAGCCACTCATTGCTTACAGTTGCGCGTACGGGCTCGGTGCTCCCGGCATCCATGACGTACAGTTCGGTGGGATGGGCCGGGGTCTGCTTTGTGAACACAACCGTACCGTCATCTGCATAGTTGAAGTTGGTGACATACCCGTCCTCCACATGAAGCACCCGGGTGAAACCGGAGCCGTCATAGGCAATGGATCCGAAAGTGGTGGCAGTGCTCTCACTGGCCAGGAACCGGATCAGGCCGTCCCCGGACCATGCGATCCGCTCGAACTTGCCTTCGAAATCAGGGTAAATATTTTCCGGGGCGCCACCGGTAGCGGAAACTACCATGATCCGGCCATCAATCGGATCGTTGATGCTGTTGCCGGCACGCAACGCCAGTTTGTCGCCATCCGGACTCCAAGTAATCTGGGCCAGTTTGCCCGCATTGTCGATTTCATTGCGAACCTGAGCCGTGGCAGCGTCGATCACCCTGACCTGCTGAAACATGTAGAAATCATCGATGTTGGGAGTCGGGGTTTCCGAAATGGCCAGATAACGTCCATCAGGGCTCCACTCCATCAGATATACGGCACCGGCAACCTGAATGCGCCGCCGCTCCGGCTCGGCCTGATCCAGGTCCACAATGAAGGCCTCCCTGTTTGGGATGTTCTCTTCGTATACGGTTGGCTCATAGGGCAGCGGATTTTCCGGCCGGTCCAGCTGTTCACGCGACACCAGCGAGACAATGGTTCCGGACGGATGCCAGCTGTACGCCATGATCCCGGCTTCGTGATGGTATAGACGGGTAATCTGACCGGACTCCGGATCCAGCTCGTACAGGGCCACGGCACTGTCATCCTCACCACGGGTCGTGAAGGAATACGTGTTGTGTCCGGGACGCACCTGGAGGTTTCCGGCACGGCTGTCCAGCTCAATCAGACGGCTCTCACCGGTCCGGCGATCCATGACATGCAGCTCCAGATTGGCGGGTGCATTTGTATCAAAGGGATCCCGGGGAACCACTTTCGTAAACGCGATGAAATCCCCATCGGGTGAGATCAGTGCGGATCCGACATTCTGGATCTGTGATACCTGCTGTGGCGTCAGCCCTTCAGCATGCACATCGCTTGTGAGAGGTACGGCAACCAGAAACCACAGTAGCAGTGCACCGGAAGCAAACTTTTTCATTAACATATATTTAGCGGTTATTTTTTTGTTGCGTATGTATGATTCAAAACAAGTAATATTGCCCTATAAATACGGAATTTCGCGGTATTTTTCAGCCACAAACAAAAAAACCCCGCCTCCTGTCAGGGAAACGGGGTAGTTAATCGAGGTCTTTGTCGCGTATTCCCGGACTACAAATGGAACAGTACTCCCGGGTTGATGAGTTTTCTGGAAATACCTTTTGCAATGGCTTCTGACCGGGAGTTGACCTGCAATTTGCGGTAGATATTACGGATGTGGTACCGCACGCCGTCGACCGAAAGGAAGATCTCCTTGCCGATGGCATGATAAGAGACTCCCGTTGCCAGTTTTTCGAGTATCTGCTGCTCCCTTTCCGTAAGCTGCTCTTCATTGCCTCCCTGGTGGAAACTGCGGATTACCTTGTTCGCGATGTTGGGTGTGATCGGGGAACCGCCGTCCATGGCGTCACGAATGGCTGCAATGAGCCCTTCCGGGCTCACCTTTTTCTCCAGATAGCCCATGGCACCGGCTTTTAGTGCATCAAAGATGTGCTGATCGTCGTCAAATACGGTTGCCATGATCACGATGATATCGGGATGGTGCTTTTTCACGTAGCGGACACCCTCAATGCCGCTCATGCCAGGCAGACCGATGTCCATAAGAAGCAGGTCCACCCTGTTCATGATATCCGATGCAAAGGCCTCCTCACAGGAACCGAAGGTGCCGATCACGTTCAGGTCGGGTTCCGAACCGATAAACGCCTCCCAGCCGTCACGCATGTACTTATTGTCTTCGATTATGCCGATGTTGATCAAAGCAGCCTGTTTGTTCATGTATTCGCGCCAATCAAAAAAACCGGACCGGAGTCCAGCTGATGTTTTCGTTTTTTCTGTTGTATTCGTTAACAATGTGTTACCCCGGTGCTTAAGTTCCTGTCTGTGCCAATGGATGTTGCATTGCACCGGAAATCTAACTCATCCCTTCTTCTGTATCACCGCATATCCATGCGGTTTTCTGCACTCACAGTTTCAGGACCAGCTCCCAGCGGGTTCCTTTGCCCGGATCTGTATCCAGAGTCAGCCTTGCACCGATCTGTTCTGCCCTGACACGGATATTCTTCAGGCCATTCCCTACGGTGGCCGCCGCTGCATCAAAGCCGTTGCCGTTATCGGACACTTTCATGTGGATCAGGCCCGAACGATAATTCAGGGTAACCACCAATTCCGTTGCATTGGAATGACGGGCAGCATTGGTCACCATCTCCTTGTATATCAGCCAGAGGTTCTGCCGAAGCTGCATTTCCAGTTTACCGGGGATCTGTTGATCAATGTGCAGGTCGTAAGTGATGCCCTTGCTTTCCATGAGGTCGGATACATAACGCCGACATTTCGACAGAAACGATTTCCAGTCATCATGTTCGGGATTGATGGCCCATACGATATCGGTGATTTTTTCCTTGGCATCACCGGCACTATCAGAAATCAGCTTCACAAACCTGTTTCGGTCACCACGGAATTTGTCGTCTTGAATGGCCCGGGCAAAGAAGCTGATACTGCTGAGTGTGGCGCTGATCTCATCGTGCAAGTCCCCGGCGATCCTGTTGCGGATGCGGTGGACCCTGAGCAGCTGGTTCACACGGATCCGGTAACCTGCATACAAAACCGTCACCGTAATCATCAGATAGATCAGATATGCCCACCAGGTCCGGTACCAGGGCGGCAGTATCCGAACATGGAAAGGCTCGGCCACACTGACCACGCCGAACAGGTTGCGCGCTTCCACCAGAAAACGGTAGTTCCCTTCCGGGATGTTTGTGTAGTCTTTCCAGGCCTCGGATGTCCATGCCGACCAGTCCTCATCAAACCCTTCCATTTTGATGCGGTATCGTGTGCGGGACGGATCCAGATAGGCGGCGGCAGCATAGGTGAAACGCAGTTCGTTGTCGGCATACGGGAGAACCAACGGATTGCTGTTGCCCCCTCTGGCCACCAGCGAATCCCCCCTGACCAGCACTTCGCTTATTTCGGTATGGAAGCCGATTCCGGTATCAAAGTGCACACGCGGATCGAAACGCATAAGTTGCCGGGCATCAACATACCAGACATAACCCTCCGGATCGGAGTACATGTGGTTATTCTGGGGAATATCAAGCCAATTCAAGATATCCGCCTTGATCTCATAGGTGCCGTCAGGCTGGCGCATGGCAGCCCGGAACCAGTTCCCCAAACTAAACCACACATTTCCGGATGGGTCCTCGATGGCGTGGAGGTATTGCCGGTTTGTATCCATGAACACTGGTCCGAAAATATCTGTCTGGACAAGGGTGTCAGAGTCCGTATCGTACTTCAGGATGCCGTGTTGATTGGTGATAATGAGCGGTTCCCCATCCAGGACGGAAGCATAAACACGTGCCTGGCTCTCAGATGTCCTGGCCTGATGAAGGTGCCTTTTAATGGAATGTCCGACTATCTGTCCATCAAGAGAGTCAAGCGTGACCTGGAACAGCCCTTGTGTATCGGTACCTATCCAGACATTTCCCGAGGAACACATCGTTACGGAGTTGGGCCGAAAATTGAAATCCGTGACCTGGAAGACGGGTTCCAGCTCGGAACCGCTCAACCTTGCAACAGTTATACCTAGCTGATGAACCAATATCACTTTCTCACGGTCCAGTGTTGTGGCAGCGGTGCTGAATACGGATTCAGAAACCTGTTCAAATCGGCCTCCCATAAAACGATAGAGTGCTCCGCCGCAAATAACATACAATTCTTCGTTATGATGTAGGAATTGATGACAAAACGTCTTCCCGTCGAAAAAATGCGATTCACCCCTGCTGTTGCGCATGTAAACACCCCGGCTGCCCGACACGAAAATCGTATCGTTGCGGGAGGTGATCCTGTTGGCAGTATCCGACAATCCGTGCCGGCTGTCAAAGTGTCGAAACGGCAGCTGCAGGTCGATCCGGGACAGTCCGTTGATGGTCGCGGCCCACAGGGACCCCTTGTTGTCCTGAAGCAAACTGTAAACCGTATTACTTATGAGGCCGCTGTCCTCAGTAATGATCTTTAGCAGGGAGCCATCCCTGTGGAGCAAGACAATCCCGCCATTGCGGGTTGCTATGGCAATAGTCCCGCCTGCCAGTTGAATCGCCATGTCTATGAAGTTGATACTGAGATAATCGGCTGCTTCATTATC
This sequence comes from Balneolales bacterium, assembly GCA_007128855.1. Lineage (GTDB taxonomy): Bacteria > Bacteroidota > Rhodothermia > Balneolales > Natronogracilivirgulaceae > SKNL01. The sequence continues at coordinate 3,307 of SKWQ01000061.1, read as the reverse complement.
AAACGGACTGAAATCCTGTCCGTCGAAGAACAACAGCCCGAAGTAGGTGACAAAGAGAAAGTTGCCGTCTTCGAGCTCGATTACGCTTCGCAGCGTTGTATTCCCGAACAACGACCCTTTGTCCCACTCTACAAGCTCCCCACCGGAATATTTCTTCAGCCCGAACGGCGCTTCCCGGACATACACCTCCCCCCCTTTGGTAAAAAGGTGTGAGAAACGGGCCTCTGCAGGAATGACATGTATCTGCTCTCCGTCATAATGGAAGAAATATTCATTGGACAGGAAGAAAAAACCGTCATCTGTTTTCTCACTGTGCCAGACGGAGGAAAATTCGACGGTATCAGCTATCATCGGGGTCAGCGACTCGTAATACCAGGGATTACCGGAAGATGGATCGGCAGGATCGGACACCGACACATATCCGATTTCTCCCAAACCACCGACATAGATCCTTTCGTTATCGTCGTAGACAAGGCTTAAAGCCATCTGGCCGGGGATGCGGACAAATTGCCATTCAACCCCGTTGAAACGCATGAGACCATATGAATTTGCCACATATATGACACCGTGGCTGTCTTTTGCAATTCCCCAGCTCTGCAAATGCCCCCGATAGTCCTCCACACCAAAGTTTTGTATTGGTGGCAAACCTGGTCCACCAGCCGGAGCCGGGCCGGTGCGCTGACCATGAGCAAGCTGCCATGCCGCAAGCATGCAAATCAGCAGGGATGCCATCCTGCCGACACAAACCATCCTTCCTCCAGAAACCCAGTTTCCTGCACGGAGCATGCGAGTCATCCGTTTTACCGATGTTTACCCTATTTTACTCCAATGTAAGAAATCTTTTTTGTTTTTCGGGAAGGAGATCAGGGGTCCGGCTGTTCCGGCTCGGTGACGATGATCACCGGACCGTTGCCGTTATCCGGATCGTCGCCATCTCTTCCAGTATCGGACGTTTGGATCTGTTCCGACTCGACTTCTTTGGAAGCAGATGCAAGGCGGTAGGTAGCCACAGTTGATTCCGGAAATTTCGGATGGTTGTTGTTCACCTGCTCGACGCCTAAAAGCGCGCCATTTTCCCACTTGATGGCGTAGTTGGTCTGTCTGTCGGATATGATGATGAGCCGGTTGCCATCCCCCAGTCCGGCCGTTTCCCCGGCCTTCAGTGTTTTGATGTCTGAGACCGTCCTGCCCTGCGAACTGATGACAAACCGGATCTGATGGTCCTTCCTGTTGTCGGTCCGGTTGGAAATGCTTCTCTTAACGCTTGTTTCACTCATGATACTCCTCCACATTGTCTTTTCAGATGGTTGACTGATGAAAGGAAATATTCACTTCCACCAGTATGCTTCACTCGCATGGGGAATATAAAAAATAATAACGCCGATGCGGGCTAAAATTCGACATCACCGGAAACAACCAAGCCCCCCGCCCCTCGGCGAACCGGGAGCTGGGGGGCTGAGCGCTCTCTTAAGCAAGCATCATCTTGATAATTCGGTTGTGCGACAACGGGAAAAACGGAACTTCCCGTTGGACCGCCGCTATGAAAATCTGTCGGGACCTGTCGTCCTTGCCCACTCATACGTTACGAAGTCACCGGCTTTATGTCACCGCATGATCATGCGGTAATTCATATGTTTGACCCGGTGCAGACCGCATTCCGCACTGTTTAAACCAAAGTTGGGCGTAGATTTTTGCCGATCATTTTGCTATCGTTAAGCCGTTACTACCACTACTGAAAAACCATATCCAGGAACTATGAGCAACGATATTTTCGGCATTCTGAAAGAACTGAAAACCCCAACCGGCACCCACAGGTACTACAGTCTCGCCGAGTTGCAAAAGCAGGGGCACGACATCCAGAAGCTGCCCTTCACCATCCGCATCCTGCTGGAAAACGCCCTGCGAAACTACGACGATTTTGCTGTAAAGAAGGAACACATCGAGACCTTGCTCAACTGGTCGCCGGACGGTGTTCCCAGCGACATCCCGTACATGCCGGCCCGTGTGCTCATGCAGGATTTCACCGGCGTGCCCTCCGTGGTGGACATCGCTTCGATCCGGTCGGAGGTCGGCCGCAAAAAAGGAAGTAAAAGCGCCTCCAGGATCAACCCGCAGATCCCTGTGGACCTGATCATCGATCACTCCGTCCAGGTGGATTATTTCGGGACGCGCGACGCCTACCGCAGGAATGTCGAGCTGGAATATGAGCGCAATGAAGAGCGATACAGTCTTCTCAAGTGGGCCCAGCAGGCCTTCGCCGACTACAGCGTGCTGCCTCCCGGCCTCGGCATCTGCCACCAGGTGAACCTGGAATATCTGGCCAAGGGCATCTATCTGCGCGATGGTTTTGCTTTCCCTGACACCCTCGTGGGCACCGACTCCCACACCCCCATGGTCAACGGTATCGGTGTGGTTGGATGGGGTGTCGGCGGTATCGAAGCGGAGGCCGTCATGCTCGGCCAGCCGATTTACATGCTCAATCCGGAAGTGGTGGGACTCAAGCTCACCGGATCCCTGCCCGAGGGCGCCACATCGACCGATATGGTACTGGCCGTGACACAGCTGCTCAGGAAACATGGCGTCGTCGGCAAATTCGTCGAGGTCTTCGGCGACGGACTGGCCAACCTCACCGTGCCAGACCGCGCCACCATCTCCAATATGTCCCCGGAATTCGGATGCACCGTCACTTTCTTCCCGATCGACGACCGCACCCTCGACTACATGCGCCTCACGGCTCGCGATGAGGACCATGTACGGACGGTCGAACTCTATACCAAAAACAACATGATGTGGCGTGAGAACGAGGAGAAGATCACCTACACCAACCAGCTCGCACTTGATCTGGGCGATGTCGTGCCGGCCATTTCCGGCCCGAAACGCCCTCAGGACAGAATCGTGCTCACCGACGTCAGGGACTCTTTCATCAAGATTATGAAGGATACCTACGCACGGGACTACATCGACATGGAAGAGCGGGAACGCTGGCTTTCCGAAGGCGGACAGGTGCCCAGTACCAAACCCCGGGAGGACCATGACCATAAACTGCCCGATGATGCGGAAATTTCCGTGGATACGGAAGTGACCAAAGATGGACTCAAATCCGTCGAGATCAGGGTCGGCGACACCGAATTCATGCTCAGTGACGGCTCGGTGGTCATGGCGGCCATCACCAGCTGCACCAACACATCCAACCCCTCAGTGATGCTCGGGGCCGGACTCGTCGCCCAAAAAGCGGTCGACAAAGGCCTGAACGTCAAGCCCTGGGTCAAGACCAGCCTGGCTCCCGGCTCCAAGGTCGTCACCACCT
>SKWQ01000090.1 GCA_007128855.1 Balneolales bacterium | reverse complement strand
TGAAGGGAGGGACTGTAGCTCAGTTGGTAGAGCAATGGACTGAAAATCCATGTGTCGGCGGTTCAATTCCGCCCGGTCCCACACCTATTCAAAAGCCCTGTATCGCAGAAGTCTCGCGGTGCCGGGCTTTTTTTTATACAGACAGTTTTTTTGAAATAGGTTTGTTCCGTCCATAATACTGATTAGATTATATCTAACACAGCGGTCTCAGGTAAATCATCAATCAAGAAAGAGGTAGTAATATGGATACATATACTTTACTAAACAAAGTAGCTTCTGTCTCTGCGATCTTATCGCTTTTCTTGATCACATCATTCGGAATCGGTGGCTGCGGATCCAGTGAGCCAGTGACAGGCACCACCCTTTCGCAAGAACAGCAAAATATCCGGAACGAGCTTTTTCAGGAAGTGGACTCCAAGCTGGAGACACTCAAGTCCCTCGACGCAAGTGTCCTGAGTCCGGGCAACTATGAAACCGGGATGGAACACTACCGGATGGCGGAACAACATCTGATCCGGAACCGGGGAGTTGACCGGATCGAGTCCGCACTGCAACAGGCAATGTCGGCGTTCAGTCGGGCCGAAGAGACCTCCAATCTGGCCGAAGTCACTTTCCGTAGTGCCATTGAAGCCAGAAACAATGCTTTAGATGCAAAGGCTCCGGTCTTCAGTTCGGAAAACTGGCTTCGTGCCGAATCCCAGTTCCGTACAGCGGCAGAATCACTTGAAGCCGGCAATGTGAACCGAGCCCGCAATCAGTCTCAGGCAGCGGAAGACCAGTACCGGGTCGTGGAGCTTGAGGCCATTAAAGCCAACTACCTGGAAGACGCCCGTGAAACCCTGCAAGAGGCCGAGGCCGAACAGGCCCAGCGGAATGCCCCGAAAACCTTTGCACAGGCCAGGGCTGAAATAGAAAATGTGGAGCAGATGCTCAACGAAGACCGGTATGACACGCAAGAGGCCGGACGCCTTGCGGAACAGGCAGCGTACCGCGCTTCCTACGCACGTTATCTGAATCATGAGATCACACGGCTGCGCAGCCAAAATGCCACTTTTGAGGATCTGTTCCTGGAGGCGGAGAAACCCGTGGCCCGGATAGCGGAATCATTGGATGTGGATGTCCGGTTCGATTCCGGTCTTGAGGCGCCGGCCGAAATCATTGTCGACGAGCTGAATAGCCGGTTTGCCGACAAGGAAGCCAGCCTGGCTGCCGCACAGCAGCAGATCGAAAATCTCCGTATGGAAAACGAAAACCAGGCAGCGCAGATCAGCGAAAAACAGAGTGAAATTACCTTGCTGCGCTCTCAGGTCGACGATAAAGGGGACCTGGCTTCCAGGCTTGAGGTCCAGCGCAAGCGCGACGAAGCCATCCAAAACGTGCGCAACCTCATACCGCCAAATGACGGCGATGTTTTCCTTGATGGCAACAATGTACTGATCCGGTTGCACGGTCTCACTTTCCCGGTCGGACAGTCAACCATAGAACCCCAATTCTTTGACCTTCTGAGAAGGGTGCAGGATGCTATCCGGCTCTTTCCGGACGGCAGGGTCGCCATTGAAGGACACACCGATTCTCGTGGAAGCCTGGAGTTGAACCAACGCCTTTCCGAGGAAAGGGCCGATGCGGTTACCCAGTATATCCGCGCAAACATCGGCACCGAATTCCCCCTGCGGTCTGTCGGTTTCGGACCCGAACGCCCGGTCGCCAGCAATGAAACGGAAGTGGGCCGCGCCCGAAACAGGCGAATTGACGTGGTGATCACACCCGCATGGGCTGATTGAACATGATTGAACAGTAAAATCTATTCCGTATCCATCCGTTGCCTAAGGCCGCGTTGAAGCAGCTTGGCGACAGGACCCGGATGTCCCATTCCAATCCGGCGTCCGTCAATGCTTACCACCGGCTGGATATCCGTTATGGTTCCGGTTAGCATGACCTCGTCGGCTTTCAGTATCTCTTTCGCGCTGATCGGGGACAGTTTCACCGGTATGTCCTCTTTTTCCGCGATCTCAAACACCACGTCCCGCGTAATCCCGGAAAGGATGTAGGGGGAATCGGGATAGGTCCACAAGGTGCCGTCAAATACCGCAAACACATTGTTTTTGTACCCCTCGGTGATATAGCCGTCGCGGATCATCAGCACCCCCCCGGCGCTTCGCTTCTTCTCTTCCTGCGCAGCCATGACGTTTGGCAGGAGGTTGATGGTTTTCAGGTCGCACCGCGCCCAGCGGATATCGGGGACCGTGATGGCATGTCCGCCTTTCTCAAGTATTTCCTTATCCGGGACAAACGGAGAGGCCATCACCAGGACGGTCGGCGGGGTCTCAGCTGAGGGATAGGCATGCGTCCGCGGCAGTGCGGCACCACGTGTTATCTGCAAATAAATAGTACCTTCTCCTTTCTGCAACCTGTTGTCGGCGACCAGTTTTTCCATGACCCCCGGCAGTTCCGCCCGTTGCTTTTCGGAAAAGGGCATTTCAAGGCCCTTCATTCCCCGATCCATCCGCTTCAGATGTGCCTCAAGACGAAAGAGGCGTCCGTTGACCACCCGGATGACTTCATAGATTCCATCACCAAAAAGGAATCCCCGGTCAATTACGGGTATGGCGGCCTCTTCACGTGAGTAATAGCGGCCATTAAGATAAACCTGCATTTTATACCCCCTCTGCTCATCAATATTTCAGTGACAGGAAGCATACCCTCCCCTCCACAGAAAAATCGTGATACCGGAGATAAAAACAAATCCCATATTTGAGATTCTGCAGCACCCAAACTCCCCCGATGCCAGCGCCGCAAAGGTTTGAAACCGCCGGTCAACCGGCAGCGACCCTGCTTCAGGCAGATTTTTCGCTGGCTGCTACCGACCTGGCTAGCGGATTTTTCGCTGTCGGCTTAGGTGGCTGATTGTTTGCTAGCGGATTTTTCGCTGCCGGCCTTCTCACTCCGGATCTTCGTGAGATAGGCATCGATCGACCGGGATGCGCTCTTGCCGTCCGCCACCGCCTGAATCACCGTTGCGCCACCGCGTGAAATATCCCCGCCGGCATAAATACCCGGCCGGCTGGTGGCGCCGGATTCATCCACCACGATGGTGCCCCACTTGGTGGTTTCAAGTCCGGGCGTTGTCTGCTGGACAATCGGATTCGGGCTTTGGCCGATGGCCACCACCACCGTGTCGGTCTCGATCGTGAAGTTGGAACCCTCGATCGGGATCGGTCTGCGCCGGCCTTTTTCATCGGGTTCGCCAAGGCGCATTTTCTGGCATTCTATGGCCTTCACCCAACCGTTCTCATCACCGTGAATAGCCAGCGGATTGGTCAGGAAGTGGAACTCGATCCCCTCTTCCTCGGCATGGTGCACTTCCTCCAGCCTTGCCGGCATCTCCTCGCGGGAGCGCCGGTAGAGCAGCAGTGCCTTTTCAGGTCCCAGCCGTTTTGAGGTGCGCACCGCATCCATCGCAACATCGCCGCCGCCCAGGACCACCACCTTCCTGCCGATTTTCATCGGTGTGTCGAATTCCGGGAACTTGTAGGCCTTCATGAGGTTGATCCGGGTGAGCAGCTCGCTGGCGGAATAGACGCCGCTCAGGTTCTCTCCGGGGATGTTCAGGAAGCGGGGGGATCCGGCACCCGTGCCGATGTAGACCGCGCCGTAGCCCATCTCGCCAAGCAGCTCATCGATGGTGAGCGTCCGGCCGATGATCACATTGGTCTCGATCTTTACCCCGAGCGCCTTCACGCGCTCCACTTCTTCGTCGACGATCTTTTTTGGAAGACGGAACTCCGGGATACCGTACTTCAACACACCGCCGGCTTCATGCAGTGCCTCAAAAATGGTCACCCCATATCCCATCTGTGCCAGTTCGGCCGCCACGGTGAGTCCGCCCGGACCCGATCCCACTACGGCCACTTTCTGTCCTTTCGGCGCGGCGACCGGCGGAGGGGTAAACGTGCCGTTGTTTGCTTCGTAATCGGCCAGGAACCGCTCCATCTTGCCTATGGCTAGCGGCTCAAGCTTCTTCCCGACGATACAGCTGTTCTCGCAGAGGTTCTCCTGCGGACAGACACGGCCGCATATGGCCGGCAGATAGTTTGATTCCCGGATTTTCCGGATGGCGCCCGCATAATCACCCTGGTAAAGCAGCTGGATGAATGCCGGGATGTCCACATTGACCGGACATGCCTTCATGCATACCGGATCGTTGCACTCCAGGCACCGGTTTGCCTCCGCGATGGCCTTGTCGATATTAAAACCGTTGGAAACCTCGCAGAAGTTGGTGATGCGTTCCATCGGGTCCTGTTCGTTGGGCAGGTGGCGCGGTATTTTCATCCGCTCCTTGGGCTTCAGCGCAATGACCTTCTGCCGCTTTGGCGCTTTTGCATCCGGCGATTTTTTATCTGCCTCTTTTTTTTGCTGACCGTTGCCGCTCATAGGTGTTTGCAATCCGTTGTTTCGGTTCTGTTCTTCCAGGCGCTGAACGCTTCCTGCTCCGGACCTGCATAGGTCCGGTTGCGCGCTATCAGTTCGTCAAAATTGACTTCGTGGGCATCAAATTCCGGTCCGTCCACACAGGCGAATTTCATTTCATTGCCCACGGTCACCCGGCAGGCGCCGCACATGCCGGTACCGTCCATCATAATCGGGTTCAGGCTCACCCAGGTGCGGATTTCCGGCTCGCGTGTCACGTTGGCCACGGCGCGCATCATGGGCAGCGGTCCGATGGCATACACGGCATCGGGCTTGCCCTGTCCGGTGATCACCTCCTGCAGCGCATCCGTCACGAACCCCTTTTTGCCATGCGACCCGTCATCGGTAGTCACGATGAGCTCGTCCGAAACGGCAGCCATCTCATCCTCCAGGATCACCAGATCCCTGTTGCGGGCGCCGATGATACTGACGACCCGGTTTCCTGCCTCTTTGAGCGCTTTGGCTATCGGATAGATCACTGCCGTCCCCACTCCCCCGCCGATACAGACCACCGTGCCGAAATCCGATACCGGAGTGGGCTCGCCGAGCGGACCGACCACATCCATCAGAAATTCCCCCTCCATCATTTCCGTGATGATGTGCGTGGTCTTGCCGATGGCCTGGACAATGATGACAATGGTGCCCTTGTCCGGATCGGAGTCCACAATGGTGAGCGGTATCCGTTCCCCGTTCGGCGTGGCACGGACAATCACAAAATTGCCCGCCTTCCGTTTCCTGGCTACAAGGGGGGCCTCCACCGTGAGCTTGGTGATGGTCGGCGCCAGGATTTCGGTTTTCATGATACGATACACGGAAAACTCCTTTCGTTTTGGAATCACATCTGCTCCGGACATTCCTGCAAGGCCGGATCCATCAGACAGTGATGAAGTGAATGCAGAGAAAAAAATAGTTACTTGTAACCAACTGAGGATGCTTGTGCGGTCCGTCGAAACCCGCAAAAAAACGACTGCTACAGATAATATTATTTAAGTAATTAATAATAATGATTATCTGTGTTTATTACAACCGGCTACCCCTGCAACTTGTTGTGAGTTCCGTCACAGAAGGGCGGTGATCCGGTCTGCTTGCACCCGCACCATGCCACATTCCTCTCTTTTTCCACTTTTTCAATGACCGGCTTGTAGGGTGTCGGTTTGTGCGATCCATCGCAAAACGGCTGATTTTTTGAATGTCCGCATGCGCACCAGGCATAGGTGCCCGGTTCCACTTTCATGACAAAGGGTTTGCTTGCAGCAACTTTGGGTTTTTCCATGGAAAACTCCTTTAGATACGAAATCCGATGACCGGTTTCCGGACGATTACGGCTGCCGGAACTCCTTACGGCAATCTAAGGCAATACCGTCACATTTGAAAAACCAAATGGGTGGATGCGGCCATGGCCATCGCATCACCGCGTACAGATGAGATGGAAGCTCAGCATCCGGTCGCTGCCGCCGGTCCCGATGGAACTCCGAAACCGGTCGTTAGATCCGGAATCCACGGAAACTCAGGATCCGATGATCGGCCGCACACCGTTGATGATGAACTGCACTCCGATAGTCAGCGCAATGAATCCCATCATGCGCGTGAGGGCTGTCATCCCGGTCTTGCCCAGCATAAGTGTAACCCTGCGGGATATTGCCAGCAGCCCGAACGAAGCAAGTGCTACCAGCACAATTGCGAGAACTACTACGGAATAATCAAGTACGGAGGAGGATTGAGTGGCAAGGCCAAGCACGAGTGCGATGGATCCCGGACCGGCAAGCATGGGCATGGCAAGCGGACTGAAAGAGATGTCCGGCTTACGGAATGCTTCGGAATGGTCCGCAGCCGTCAGCTTTCTGCCCTGTCGATCCGGATCCAGAAGGGAATAGGCCATTTTCATGATGAGCAACCCGCCCGCAATGCGGATTCCCTCCAGGCTGATCCCGAAAAAGCTTATGATGTAGTTTCCCCCCAACAGAAACACCACCAGGATCAGCACCATGTACATGCTGGCCTTGCGGGCCTGCTGGCGGCGGTGCTCATTGGTGTCCCCATCGGTCATCGCCAGAAAGATCGGCATGGCCGCAAATGGGTTGGCTATGGAAAGCAGAGATGTAAAACTTGCGAGTAATAAGGCAAAAAAAGTCATTTACGATATTCTGTTGTCGTGGAAATGTTTTTGATTCGATTATGTTACTGGAATGGGGCAGGCCTCCCGGATCTGCTCCCGGAATATGACGCCGGGCCGATTCAACTAACGGCGTCACCGAATTATTTCAATGCCAAATTTATGTATATTTGGCTGCAGGATGAATTCATTCAACGCTGAATTTTTTGTTTATTGTGATATGACTCAAAAAGAAGTTTCCTGGGACTCGCTCCTCGATAAAACCAAAACCATTCTTAATGAGGCCGCTGACAGGGAAGAGGCCATGCAGCATATATGCGCACTTCTTCACCGGGAGGTCCCGCATTACGACTGGGTCGGATTCTACATGGTCGACCCGCTTGCTGAAGGCCAGCTGGTGCTGGGTCCCTACGTTGGTGAACCCACGGAACACATCCGCATCGCGTTTGGAACCGGCATCTGCGGACAGGCGGCCGAAACCCGTAAGACGTTCGTCGTCAACGATGTGAAGGCCGAGTCCAACTACCTCGCCTGCAGTCCGGAGGTGGAGTCCGAAATTGTCGTACCCATCATCAAGGGCAAGGAGCTGATCGGGGAGATCGACATCGATTCCGAGACCAAAGGGGCGATGACCGACAATGACCGGAAGCTGCTGGAAGCAATCGCTGACGAACTCGCGGAGCTGTTCTGAGCCGACAGCGTCCGGCAGATAACTGTTTCACAGCCCGGGAAGCAGCGTCTTCAGAAACTGCCCGGTGAAACTCTGCGGATGGCGGGCCACCTCCTCGGGAGTACCCTCGCAAACGATGTTACCACCACCAAAG
>SKWQ01000104.1 GCA_007128855.1 Balneolales bacterium | reverse complement strand
TCGTCGCCAAATTGTGTCCGGAGCTGAAGGATGCGACCGACGGCAATATCTCCGCAAAACGGTTCCCCTTGCTGGAAAAAGTCATCTACGCCGGGGAGAACACCCCGCAGGGCATGCTCAATTTCAGCCGGTTGACCGGGATGGGAGAGCAGGTCAGCCAGGAGGAGTTTCAGGCCGTGCAGGACGGACTGGACTGCCACGAGATCATCAACATGCAGTACACTTCGGGTACGACCGGATTCCCGAAAGGGGTGATGCTTACCCATTTCAACATACTCAATAACGGCAAGGCGGTCGGCGACTGCATGAAACTGACGCCCGAGGACCGGCTGTGCCTGGCCGTGCCGCTGTTCCACTGCTTCGGCCTTGTGCTGGGTGTGATGGCCTGCCTTACGCATGCCACGTCGATGGTGGTGCTTCCCTATTTCCGTCCCCAGGATGTGCTGGAGGCCTGCCAAAACGAGAAATGCACCGCACTGCACGGCGTGCCGACCATGTTCATCGCCGTGCTGGAGCATCCGGAGTTCAAAAACTACACCTTCAACCTGCGTACCGGCATCATGGCCGGGTCGCCGTGTCCCATCGCCGTGATGAAACAGGTGGTCAGCGATATGGGCGCAACCGAGATCACCATCGCCTACGGGCAGACGGAGGCCTCACCGGTCTGCACGCAGACCACGGTGGACGACAGCATCCGGCACCGGGTGGAGACCGTCGGACGCGTACTGCCCGGCATAGAGGCAAAAATCGTGGATCCGGCCACCGGCAAGGAACTGGGGACGGGACAGACAGGCGAATTCTGCACCCGGGGTTATCATATCATGAAAGGGTACTACAAGATGCCCGAGGCCACCGAAGAGGCCATTGACAAGGAAGGGTGGCTGCATACGGGCGATCTGTCCACGGTGGACAAGGACGGCTACTACAAGATTGTCGGACGTATCAAGGACATGATCATCCGCGGCGGGGAGAACATCTATCCAAAAGAGATAGAGGAGTTTCTCTACACGCATCCGGATGTGATGGACGTGCAGGTGGTGGGACTGCCGAGCAAGCAGTACGGCGAGGAGATCGCCGCCTTCATCATCCTCAGGGAAGGTAAAAAGATGACCGAAGAGGAGGTGCAGGAACTCGTCAAGGCCAATATGGCCCGCCACAAGGTGCCAAAATACGTGCGGTTCGTCTCCTCATATCCGACCACGGCCAGTGGCAAGATACAGAAATACAAGCTGCGCGAGCAGGGGATTGCGACCTACAACCTGCAGGAGGATGCCAGCGTAGAGACGGCGTGACCCGCGCGGGACAGCACCGTCCTATTTCTTTTGGACCAGGTAGTAGACAATTGCCGTGATGATGCTGAAAATCAGGGCAAATATGGTCCATACCACCTTTTTGCCGGCACTCATGCTCTTTTGGACGGCCCAAACGTCGTAGATAACCCAAACAGCACAAATCAGTGCAATAATCCCAAAAATTGATTCCATAGTCGAATTTTTTGGTTGAAAATTGGGGATACCCTCTTCTGATACACGCACATGTTACAAAAAATAAGTTCAAAAAACAGCTGTTCGACTTTTTTTCCAGAGTTGGGAAAAACAGATCAACCGGGTGGATAACGGCATGAATCCCCGCTTGGCTAAACAGAAAAACCCTGCAAATCAATGACTTACAGGGTTCCTGGTACCAGAGGTGGGACTCGAACCCACACGGCCGAAGCCACACGAGTTTGAGTCGTGCGCGTCTACCAGTTCCGCCACTCTGGCATGGATGCAAAATTACGCATTCCGGTACCCAAATGAAAAACGGATTTTCTGTCCGTATTCAATAATCCTTTGAAACCTATCGTTGACAATGGGTGTTAGAGAGACGTCGGTGGTAATACAGGAAACGGTCAAAGTCACAAGAACACCATACAAATTACCCCGTTTGTCGTTATCTTACCTATTTGATTTTTTTCATATATAACTTCGCGATTCGTGTCAGATAAGAATTCCAGTAACGAGAAAAAGAGCAGACCACACGGCCCCGTTCCGCCACAACAGGCACCCGGTCCGTCGCGGATCATGGTATTTTACTTCCTTGTTGCCGCCATCCTGGGTGTCTGGATACTCTATTCCTACTACGGCGGACAGTTGTCCCCCGACCAGATCCAGTACAGCACATTCCGTACAGAGCTAAAGGAGAACAACGTCAGGGAAGTGATCGTCCAGGGAGACCAGGTCGAAGGCAAGCTGAGATCCGCATCCCAACGTCGTACCGCAGACGGTGACACCATATCCTTCACCGAATTCATCACCTATCTGCCTTCGTTCGGCGATGATGGACTGATGACGCTGCTGGAAGAGAGCAACGTGGAGGTGACTACGATTCCCGAACGCGACAACAGCTGGCTCTATTTCCTATTCATGACCCTGCCGTTCCTGTTGATCCTTGTCATCGCCATTGCCTGGTACCGGCGCATGAACACCCAGGGTCAGGGTATGTTTTCGATCGGCAAGAGCCAGGCCAAACTGCACCGTCCCGGTGAAGGCAAGCGCACCACGTTCGATGACGTCGCCGGAAGCGATGAGGCCAAACGCGAACTGCAGGAAATCGTGTTGTACCTCAAAGATCCCTCAAAATACGAAAAACTCGGTGTGAAGGTCCCCAAGGGAGTGCTTCTTTACGGCGCCCCGGGAACGGGCAAGACCCTTATGGCCCGCGCCGTAGCCGGCGAGGCCGGGGTTCCGTTCTACAGTATCACCGGATCCGACTTCATGGAAATGCTTGTCGGTGTCGGTGCCAAGCGTGTCCGGGAAATGTTCAAAAACGCCAAGGAAGCCGCGCCCGCCATCATCTTCATTGATGAGCTCGACTCCATCGGCCGGCGCCGTGGTGCCGGACTTGGCGGCGGACACGACGAGCGTGAGCAGACCCTGAACCAGCTGCTTTCGGAAATGGACGGCTTCGAGACAAATGACAGCGTCATCGTAATGGCCGCCACCAACCGTCCCGATATCCTGGACAAGGCCCTGCTGCGCCCCGGCCGGTTCAACCGCAGGGTGGAGGTGGGGCTGCCTTCACAGGGAGACCGGATCAAGATCCTTCAGATCCATGCCAAGAACAAGCCCCTGGCGGACGATGTCGATTTTGAAAGCGTATCCCGCGGAACCCCGGGTTTCAGCGGCGCCGATCTGGAGAACCTGCTAAACGAAGCCGCCATGATGACCGCGCGTGAAGACCGGGACAAGGTCACACAACGTGATATCGACCAGGCGCGCGACAAGATCATCATGGGACTCGAACGGCGGGGCATCGTCCTGGATGTGGAAGAACGGCGCCTGCTTGCATATCATGAAGCCGGCCATGCCATTGTCGCCGCTGCCCTCGACAACACCGACCCGGTGCACAAGGTGACCATCATTCCACGCGGGCAGGCCATGGGCGTCACCCAGCAGCTGCCCGAACGCGACCAGTATCTGTACCGTAAGGAACACCTGCTCGACCGGCTCGCCGTCATCATGGGTGGACGGGCCGCAGAGCGCATGATCTTCAAGACCGCAACAAGCGGCGCTGAAAACGACCTGAAACAGGTCACAAAACTGGCCCGCAAGATGGTGCTCGATTGGGGCATGAGCGAAACGTTCCGGTATACCGCCCTCGGCGGGCAGCGGGAGGAGGTCTTCCTCGGAGAGCAGATCGCCAATCAGCGTGAATACAGTGATGAAACGGCCCGGGAAGCTGACCGTGCGGTCAATGGAATCCTGGAAGAGGCCTACAACAGGGCAGAACAGGTGCTGAAAAAGCATCGCAAGGCCTTTGACAGGCTGGCGGAACTGCTTCTTGAGAAAGAAGAGGTCATGGGCGACGAAATACTGGAACTCGTTGGTAAGAAGCCGAGAAAATCCGGGAAAATGACGGAAGCCGGAAGCATAAGCAGACAAAATGGGTCCGGGAAGAAGAAAGAGCCCGGTTCGGACAGCGGAATGGCATCGTCGGAAGATGGAAAAGCGTCAGGCGACTCCGGCAAGGCGAATCCTGCATCTGAAGAAGAGGACGAACCGGCAGAAAGAGGAAAAAGCGGCTGACCAGCGGCCGTAACAGGCTGCTGCAGTCGCAGAATCAGTTCATACAGAGTGGCTGTCATGATTCTCAAGAAAGCAACAGCGGTGCTTCTGGTTGTGCTGCTGGCCATAGCGCTCGTGGCAACGATTGTCCTGTTCCGCACAATCAGTTTCCAGTATGAGATGCCGGACGTTGAATCCGTTCACTTTGAAGACATCCCGCTCGATGACGCCGTAGCACGCCTGTCGGATGCCATCCGGTTTCAAACCGTTTCCACACTGGACAATCGCGAACGCTATCTGCCTGAATTTGATGCATTCATGGACTTCGTACGGGAATCCTACCCCCTGATCCATGAGAATCTGAATCTGAAAATCGTCAATGGCTACACCCTGCTCTACAAGTGGGAAGGCAGCCGGCCCGGTCTTCCAGCCGCCATGATGCAAGGACATTATGATGTCGTCCCGGTGGAACCGGGTACCCATGATGACTGGACCCACCCGCCTTTCAAAGGGGTTGTTTCGGATGGTTTTGTCTGGGGAAGAGGAGCCATCGACGACAAGAGCGGCATCTTTTCGTACCTGGAAGCCGTCAATTACCTGCTCGAACGCGGATTTGAACCCGAACGTACCGTCTACCTGGCTCTGAACCACGATGAAGAGGTGGGTGGACGCCAGGGCGCCCGCAAAGTAGCCGACTATCTGCTTGAAAAGGATATTGAAATTGCATTTCTCGTGGATGAGGGCATGCCCGTGGCCGAGAAAATAATGGAGGGGCTGGAACACCCAATCGCCATGATTGGTGTGGCGGAAAAAGGATATCTCAGTATCGAACTGGAAGTCACCAAGGAGGGTGGACACTCCTCAATGCCACCGCGGGAAACCACCATAGGTGCCCTCAGTGAGGCCATTACAAACCTGAAAAAACAACCCATGCAAGGACGGATACCCGGATTGCTAAGGGATACTTTTGAACCCCTGATGCCCGACCTCCCGTTCAGATACCGGATGGCCCTTTCCAACCTCTGGCTTTTCGGAGGGGCGATCGAGGAACGGCTGGGCTATATCCCGCACACCAATGCCGCCCTGAGAACAACCATTGCTCCCACCATATTCCATGCCGGCATCAAGGAAAACGTGCTCCCACAGACAGCCACTGCCACCATTAACTTCCGGATCCACCCCAATAACAATATCCGGGAAGTGCTCTACTATGTGCAGAACACCATAGACAACGAACTGATCGACGTGCGCGTGCTGAACGGTGCGCGGGAGCCCTCCCCGGTGACCACCACCTCGTCAGAAGCCTACCAGCTTATGAAACATACGATCCACGAAGTGTTCCCGGAGATACCAGTGGCACCGGCCATGTTCCTGGCAGCAACAGACGCACGGCATTTCACAGAGGTCTCTGACTATTTGCTCAGGTTCCGGCCCATCCGCGCCCGTCCGGATGACAGGGGCAGGATCCATGGCACGGACGAGAGGATATCCGTTGAGAACTACGGCGAAATGATCTCGTTCCATATCCGGTTCATAGAAAACACTACCAGCGGGTTATCAGCCACAGGATCACCAGCAGCACAAACAGCCATGCCATGACCATGCGCCCCTTTTGCTCCGGCGGGAATTCATAGCCGCAGAATGGACAGACCTCCTCATCCGTGGATGATTCCAGGGCGCATGAAGGGCACTCGCGGGTTGTTTCCTTGCTTCCGAACATGTCCCAAGGTAGGCATCAAACGGCAAACCTGGTACCTGATTTTTTCAGCTCGAACACATTCAGGATTCGCGCGATGACGGCTTCGGTCTGATCGGGATAAGCCATTTTTACCGGTTCTGCCCGGTCCAGCCAGTCAGCCAGTACCTCCGGGAACCGCCGGTCCACAGCCGGATGAATGGTCACTCCCATCTGTCCAAGAGCTGCCGCATTGCACTGCTGTTCGTATTGCCATGTCATCGGAACGGCCAGAATCCGTTTGCCCAGGTGCATTGCCTCCGATGGTGTCTCAAATCCGGCGCCACAGATCTCCAGGACCAGCTTGTCCACCAGATGGAAGTTCCCCAGTCGGAACGGGGAGTACTTGCGGAGCATCTCATCGTGGTTGCCGGTGAGATAGTAGATGGTGGTGCCGCGGGTCAGCATCCCCATGAGGCACTTTAGCACCTTCATGTGCGGTTCCGGCCAGTAGGATTTGCGGAATTGCCAGATATCCACGATGTCGCCGTTCAGGATCAGCACCCCGGGCTGGATGCTTTTGAGGTAAGTGATGAGTTCCCCGGCATGACAACCATAGGAACCCAGGTGCACGTCCGATATGACCACCAGGTCAGGCCTTCTTTTTTCCATTCAATTCTTTTCTGATAAAGAAACAAACCCGCTGTTACCTGAGTGTTACCGTATTATTACCGGATTGTTGTGAATTCACGGGATCCCAGTACGGCCCGGGGACTCTTTTCCGCCAGTTTCACTATCTTTGATGGATGGAATCACTCGTGTTCATCGATAATCAGGACCGTACCGACCCGGCGTTCAACCTGGCACTGGAGGAGTATGCCCTGCGGGAAATGGATCCGGCCCGCGACTACCTGCTTCTCTATCGCAATGAATCCTCGGTCATTGTAGGGCGCAACCAGAACGTGCTGGAGGAGGTCAACGATTCGTTTGTCAGAAGCAGGGGAATCCGGATATTGCGGCGCCTGTCGGGTGGGGGGACCGTGTACCACGATCCCAAAAACCTCAATTTCAGCTTCATCACCCGCTACGAACCCTCACGCCTCCACAATTTCCGTTTTTTCAATGCCCCGGTGGTGAAGCTGCTTCAGACGCTGGGCGTGCCGGCCGAAATGAACGACCGCAACGACATCCTGGCCGGCGGCAGGAAAATTTCAGGCAGCGCCCAGTTTTCCTCCAAAGGGCGGATGTTCAGCCATGGCACGCTGCTCTTCGATTCCGAGCTGGATGTGCTGGACCGGGTGCTGTCGGTCCGGATGAAACAGATCGAATCAAAAAGCCACAAATCGGTGCGCAGCGTGGTCGCCAATATCTCGGAATTCCTGGACCGCCCCATGGATGTCAGCGCGTTCCGCCATTTCCTGCTGGACGGGCTTGAAAGCGAAGGTCTGGTCGGATCGCATTATGGACTCACAGAAGCAGATCTGGGTCGTATCCGGGAAATCCGCGAGTCCCGTTACGACAAGTGGGAGTGGAATATCGGCCGTTCACCCCGGTTCCGGCTCAAACGGTCGCGCACTATCGATGACTGGAAGGTGTTCATGGACCTGTCGGTCGACAAGGGACATATCAAGCAGATCATACTGCATCCGGAATCGCTGCATCCGGAATCGTTGCGACCGGAATC
>SKWQ01000033.1 GCA_007128855.1 Balneolales bacterium | reverse complement strand
TGGCCCATCCGGTCGCGCTTGGTGCGCAGGTACTTCAGGTTTTCGGGATAGCTTTCGGTCTCGATGGGCACGCGTTCGACGATCTCCAGGCCGTATCCCACCAGGCCGACCCGTTTTGCGGGATTATTGGTCATCAGCCGCATCTTGCAGACGCCCAGGGACCGGAGCATCTGCGCCCCGATACCGTAGTCGCGCAGGTCCGATTTGAACCCGAGCGCCTCGTTGGCCTCGATGGTGTCCATCCCCTCTTCCTGCAGCTTGTAGGCGCGCAGTTTGTTGATGATGCCAATGCCGCGGCCTTCCTGGTTCATGTAGAGCACCACGCCGGCGCCTTCGTCCTCGACCATGCGAAGGGCGGTGTGGAGCTGGTCGCCGCAGTCGCATCGTTTGGAGCCGAACACGTCGCCGGTCATACACAGCGAGTGTACGCGGACCAGCACCGGGTCGTCCTCTTTCCAGGTGCCTTTGACCAGGGCCATGTGCACCGCACCGGTGAGTTTCTCCTCGAAGGCGTGCAGGCGGAAGTCGCCGAAGATGGTGGGCATCTGGATGCTGATGGCCTCGCGGACGAGACTCTCGTTCTTCATCCGGTAGCTGATCAGGTCGTTGATGGTGATCAGTTTCAGGTCGAAGCGGCGGGCGACCTTGATGAGGTCGTCGAGCCGGGCCATGGTGCCGTCGTCGTTCATGATCTCGCAGATCACCCCGCCTGGTTCGGAGCCGGCCAGGCGCGACAGGTCGATGGCGGCCTCGGTGTGTCCGGCCCGGCGCAGCACACCGCCTTGGCGGGCGATGAGTGGGAAAATATGTCCGGGACGCCGGAAATCCTGGGATTTGGCCTCCGGATCGATGAGTGCGCGGACGGTCTTTGCCCGGTCGGCGGCGGAAATGCCTGTGGTGGTGCCCTGACGGTAGTCCACTGAGACGGTGAATGCGGTCTCCATGGCATCGGTATTGTTGATGACCATGGGCTCCAGGTTCAGATCGTAGGCGCGCTGGCGCGTGAGCGGAACGCAGACCAGACCCCGCCCGTAGGTCACCATCATGTTGATGTGCTCCGGGGTGACCTTGTCGGCCGCCATCAGGAAATCGCCTTCGTTTTCGCGATCCTCGTCATCGACGACGATCACCATTTTTCCGGCGCGTATATCCTCGATGGCCGACGCGATGGAGTCAAACGCAAAGGCCTTTTCTTTTGCCATAATAGTACAGGAACGTGGATAGAGTATCAGGTCGCATCCCGAAAAACACGGACCCGCGGCAGTAAGTTCGCCGGCAAGGCCTATTTCTGGGGATTCACATCCACAATGGCGTTCTTCAGCAGCTTGACTTTGACGTCCTTGTCGATTTCGAGCATGACGGAGTCGTCATCGATGGAGTTGACGATGCCGACGATGCCGCCGGAGGTGATGACTTTGTCACCTTTCTTCATCTGGCCCACTTTGTTCTGGATCTCCTTCTGCTTTTTGGACTGCGGGCGGATGATGAACATGTAGAATACCAGGAAAATGGCGGCAAGGAAGATCAGGCTGGTGAAACCGCCGCCTGAGCCATCCGGATCTGCGGCGAAAAACAGGAGTAATGTGTTCATAAGTAGTGATTACAGCGTTATCGGTACGGAAAAAATGATTATGGGAAATGGGTTGCGCCACGCACGCGGCGTGTGCGATTTAAACGTAAAATATACGGCTTTAGATGGCCAGTGCAAAGTTGCGGGTGGATGGGGGTGCGGGTGGAAATGGGAGGAGCGGCTGCAACCCGCCCGGCGCCTGCTGCCACGGCGTTGACACGCATCCAGACCCGTCACGAAGTGATTACTTGGAGTAGAACGGTTTATTGCTTGTGGCCTGGTCGCCGAGGATGCCCGCGGGTTTGAAACGGACGCCGTTCAGGTTCTGGCGGTACTGCAGGCGGTCCCACACCTTTTTGGGACCGGCCGCATCCACCCAGCGGAAGGGTCCGCCGCGGAAGGCGGGGAAGCCCATGCCCAGCATGGCCCCGATGTCGCCGGTGCGCGGCTGGCTGATGATGCCCTCCTGCAGGCAGAGGAGCGCTTCGTTGACCACGGCCAGCGTGAGCCGTTCGGTGATCTCGTCGACGGGCACATCCCGGCGTTTTTTGCCGCCAAAGAAGTCGTACACCTCCTCGTTGGTCCGTTTCCGGTTCCGCTGGCTGTCGTAATCGTAGAAGCCGCGTCGGTTTTTGCGTCCGGCGTAGCCGTTTTCGTAGAGCCGGTGGAGGGACTGCGAGAAGCGTCCGCCGCGCTTTTTGAAGACGGGGTTCATCTCCTCGAATACGTGCGACATGACGTCGATTCCGACCTCGTCGGCCAGGGTGACAGGTCCCACGGGAAATCCGAAGTTTTGGGCGGCGGCATCGATGATGCGGATGTCGGCCCCTTCGGCGATCAGCAGCATGGCTTCGTTGATCATGGGCACCACGATTCGGGTGACGTAGAAGCCGGGCGAGTCCGCCACGACGATGACGTGTTTTCCCTGCCGGATGGCCACGTCGCAGGCGGTGGCCACCACTTCCTCGGACGTTTTTTCGCCGCGGATGATCTCCACGAGCGGCATTTTCTGTGCGGGGGAGAAGTAGTGCATCCCGATGATGCGTTCGGGATGGCGGGCGGGTTTGGCGATTTCGGAGATGGGGATGGCGGAGGTGTTTGTCGCGAAGATGGCGTCCTGCGCCAGTACCGCTTCGGCCTCCTGGAGCACGGCGTGTTTCACGGAGACGTCCTCGACCACCGCCTCGATCACCAGCGGCAGGCCGGCGAAATCGGCGTAGTTGTCTGTGAGGCGCATCTCCGAGAGGATGCGGTCCCGCTCGAAGGGCAGCATCGCGTTGCGCTCCACGTGTTTTTGCAGGTCCTGCCAGGCGGTCTGGTTGGCGCGTGCGGCGGAGGTGTAGTCGCGGTCGCGCACCGTCACGCCGAACCCCATGCGCAGGCTCAGCGACGCGATGGCCGAGCCCATCAGTCCGGTGCCGAACACGCCGATGCGGTCGATCTGTCGTGGTTTTTTGCGGGATGGATTGCGACGGGCGAAGCGGCGCGCCATGAAAGCATGGAGCAGTTCCCGGTTCTCCGGTGAGCCGATGAGCTCCGCGAACATGAGCGACTCGAATTCGAGTCCCGCCTCCAGGCCGTTTTTGATGCCGTACTTGACGCACGCGACGATCGCTTCCGGGGCGGGCTGCAGTCCGCGTGTCTGTATTTTCAGTTCACGTTCGGCCTGCATGAAGGCCGGCTGCATGGCCGCGACGTTGCCACGGATGGTGCGGGCGGCCCTGCCCAGCAGTGAAAACGGGGCCTTTGCCACACCGGTCAGGTCGGGGAGGCCGGGGATGCCGGGCAGACCGGAGAGATCGGGCAGCGGGGCTTTAGCAGCGATGTCGCGGAGCCGTTCGCGGGTGGATGTGCGTCCGGCCAGATTGCCGGCCATCACCCGGGCGGCCTGGAGCAGCCCGTCCGCCGGCACCAGGTCGTCGACCAGGCCGATGCTCCGGGCCTCGCGCGCCGTCACGGCCCGGCCCGACAGCAGCAGCGGCAGCGCCTTGGGTATGCCGATGACCGCCGGCAGCCGCTGCGATCCACCCGCGGCGGGACACAGTCCGAGCGTCACTTCCGGCATCGAAAAGCGGGTCGATGGATGGTCGGTGGCGATGCGGTAGTGACAGGCCAGCGCCACTTCCAGTCCGCCCCCGTGCGCCGCCCCGTGGATGGCGGCAATCACCGGCACGGGAAGCGCGCTGAGCCGGCTCAGCAGCCGGTTGCCCTCACGGCTGAACGCCAGGGCATCGTCCGGTTCTTCAAAATCGAGGAACAGCCGGATGTCCGCCCCGGCAATGAAGCTGTTCTCTTTTGTGCTGTACAGGATCACCGCCTGGAGGGCCTCATTCTGCTCCGCCTCGTCCAGGAACGCCTTGAACTCGGCCATCATGGCCATGCTGATACGGTTGGTAGAGCTTCCTGACTGGTCGATTGTCAGGACAGCGATCCGGTTTTCCACTGAAAGGTTCAATGTGCTCATTTTGCTTCGGGCTTGTTTTGCGTTTTTCCGGGTTCCGGGGTCTCACGGGTGGATGCGGCTTGACTTGAGGACGCGGCTTTGCGGGCGGGTGCGGCTTTGCGGGCAGATGCGTTCTTGAGGTTGGCAGCGTCTTTCCTGTTTGCAGCCGATCCCGCGGGTTTCCGTTTGGTAGCTTTACTTTTTTGACGGGATTCGGTTTTCGGGACGTCCATCGCCTCGAGCAGCATGGCATGGCCGAGACCGCCTCCGGCACAGCTGGAAACGAGTGCGAACCTGCCCTTTTCGCGTCTGAGCCGGTTGGCGGCCGTGGTCACCAGGCGCACCCCGGTGGCCCCGAAGGCATGGCCGAGCGCTAGCGTGCCGCCCAGCGTGTTCAATTTTTTCAGGGGGATGGATGCGGTTTTCAATGTATTGCCGTCCGGTCCCCCGGCATCCGGTGTGTCATTGGCCGTATTGTCCAGCACGGCCATGATCTGAGCGGCAAAAGTCTCCTGCAGTTCAAACACGTCGATATCGGCCGGGTCATGAGCATCGCTCAGCAGCTTCGGGATGGCTGCCAGCTGTCCGAGGAGCATGCGGTCTTTCGGATCGGCCGCGGTATAGGTCCAGGAGGTGAGCCGGGCCAGCGGTTCCAGCCCCAGCTCTTCGGCCTTCGCTTCGCTCATGAGCAGCACCGCCGCTGCCCCGTCGGCGTAACGGGAGGCGTTGGCCGCCGTGACTGTTCCGAACTTGCGGTCGAAGGCGGGCTTCAGCGCTGCGAGGGCCCCGGGAGTGGTGTCCGGCCGGACCAGGTTGTCGCTTGTGAAGGGCACGAAATCGGGCGGACCGGTGACCGGCACGATTTCCCCGGCGAGCAGCCCGTCCTGCGCCGCACGGACCGCACTCTGGTGTGAGCGCACCGTGTAGGCATCCTGGGCCTCGCGGCCGATCCCGTAGAGTGCGGCCATCCGGTCGGCGTATTCGCCCATGGTCTCGCCGGTGCTGAACTCTTTCAGGAAGGGCAGTGCCCGGTGCTTCTTAAGCGGAAAACGGTTCAGCCAGGCCGATGCGGAGTCGGTGCCGCCGGCGATGACCACCCCGGCCTGCCCGGAGAGGATCGCCTCGGCCGCGGTGGTGATGGCCAGGTGTCCCGACAGGCACGACATGGCCACGGTCTGCGCCGGCACGGATGCGGGCAGGCCGGCCCCCAGCGCCGCCTCGCGGGCGACATTGGCGGTCTCCGGGTCCTGGATCACATTGCCCAGCACCACCCGGTCGATAAGGCCGGGATCCACCCCGGTGCGGTCCATAAGGCCGCGGATTGCGAAGCGGGCCAGGTCGTGGGCCCGGTACGACCGGTAACCCGTGCCCGGTTTCTGGAACGGGATCCGGCATCCATCCACAAGGACAATGGAAGTTTTCTTACTTGTAATGCTCATTTCCGGCCTCCGGGTATTTTAGATGCTGTTTTGGGCTCGCTGCCAAAGTTCGGCAACGGCCGCCTCGTTGCAATTAATGTAAAAAAAAGGTATGCTAAATGTGCGACGGCCTTCCAAATATTATTGAATCGGCCGGTCGCGCCGTTAGTACCTTAAACGTCCTGGTCCTGCAGGACGGCGCAGCACACCTGCCCGGGGGTTACAGGGATTTGGGCAGGATCCAAACAATTCTCTCACTCAACGAAAGGGGGTTTTCATGCAGAAGGATGTACAGCAACGCGTTAAAAAGGTCATAGCAAAGATACTTGAAATCAACGAAGACCAGATAGCCGACGATGCCAATTTCATCTTTGATCTGGGTGCCGATTCCATGCAGAGCATGGAGCTGGTGGCCGCGTTCGAAGAGGAATTCGATATCGAGATGGACGAGGAAAAAGCTCTGGACGTCCAGACCGTATCGCATGCGGTGGAGTTCATTTCGGGGTATCTGAAGTAACTGCAGGCCGTGCGTTCGTGCACGACGTGCAGGCGATCCCTGACGGGTGCGCCGGCACGGTACCGCCCGCCATCCCGCTGAGGAGACCGCCAGTAGCAGGGACATTTTCCGTCGGGACCATGGTGTGGCGTGACGACACGACATCCCGGTTTCCGCATGCCTACCGTCATCGGCCGGCCACCGGAGATGCACCCTTACACATTAGACGCAATGTCACTTCCGGAAATACGATGATGGGGTTGTTCCGGGTGAAATCATTAAAATAGCAGGAGTAGTGAGCATGAATAGGGATCTCGCTGAACGTATCAAAAATGTGGAAGCGCTTTTCCACCCGAAATCAATAGCCGTATTGGGGGCCAACAACGTCAAGGGGACGGTGCCCAGCGATATTTTTGAAAATCTGTTAAAAACCGAGTTCCGGGGTGTGCTGTATCCGGTGAGCCCCGGCGAAAAACGCATCGGATCGGTCAAGGCGCACAAATACGTCGTGGACATCGGGGATCCGGTGGATATGGCCGTGGTCGTGTTCCCGAGTTCGGTGATGCACCTGGCGCTGGAGCAGTGCGGGCAGAAGGGGATAAAGAGTGCGATCGTCATCTCGGCGGGGTTCCGCGAGGTGGGCGGCAAGGGGATCGAACGCGAGAAGCAGATGGTCGAAATCGCCGAAAAATACGGGATGTCGTTCATCGGTCCGAACTGCCTGGGTGTGATCAATACCGATCCGGATGTGATGCTCAACGCCTCGTTCGCCCGGCAGATGCCCGAGGAGGGGGAGATCGCGTTCCTGTCGCAGAGCGGCGCGCTGTGCACGGCAGTACTGGACTATGCCCGGGCCAAGCACATCGGTTTTTCGAAGTTCGTGAGCACCGGCAACAAGGCACAGATCGGCGAGGTCGATCTGCTGTATTACCTGAAGGACGATCCCAAGACGAAAGTGGTGCTGCTCTATCTGGAGGAGATCCGCGACGGCAAGGGGCTGATGGACGCCGCCCGTGCGGTGATAGAGGCGGGCAAGCCGGTGCTGGCCATCAAATCGGGCCGCTCTGTGGAGGGGGCCATGGCCGCATCCTCCCATACCGGTTCGCTGGCGGGCAGCGACGATGTCTGCGACGCGGCGATGCGCCAGGCGGGCATCATCCGGTGCCGCACCATTGAGGAGATGTTCAACCGCGCCATCGCCTTCACCTACCAGCCGCTGCCCAAGGGCAAGCGCGTGGCGATCGTGACCAACGCGGGCGGACCCGGCGTGCTCACCACCGATGCTGCGGTGGACCTGGGGCTGGAAATCGCGCGGTTTGAGCCGGAGACCACGAAGATACTGAAGAAGAAGCTGCCGGCCACGGCCAACATCAAGAACCCGATCGACGTGATCGGGGATGCGCGGGCCGACCGGTACGACTGGGCCGTGAGCGCGGTGCTGGAGGATCCCAACGTCGACGGCGTGTTCGTGATCCTCACGCCGCAGTCGATGACCGAGATCGAGA
>SKWQ01000070.1 GCA_007128855.1 Balneolales bacterium | reverse complement strand
CTTCAACAAAGCAGATGCCATGCCGGCTGACCGGCAAAAAGGCAATCCGGCGGACATTGGGACCGTAAGCGTGATGTGACCGGGACCGGTTGCCGTCCGGCTGAAACCAGGTTTAAATCAAAAATAGCGAAAACTCATGATTCTTCATTCGGTCTTCTTCTATCTGAAGGATGGGGCGCCGGTCGGGACAGCCGGTCTCATGCAAGCAGAGATCCTCGAACTACTATCAGGTATTTCATCAGTTCGCGAGATTGTGGCCGGACCGCCGCAGGGAATCGACAGGGATGTGGTCGACAATGACTACGCCATGAGCCTGCACGCCAAATTCGATGACCTTCAGGGCCTGCAGTCCTATCAGTCGGATCCGGTACATGTCGCTTTTGTCGACAGGTTCAAGCCGCACTTCGAGCGCATCCGGGTGTATGACACGCGAACCGGATAGGCGCGTCAGGCCTTCTTCACTGCGTGGTCTGGGTCGTCCACATCATCCACCAGGAACGTTAGCCCCGCTGCAAGGATCCACGTACATCCACCCAGGATGAGTGCATAGATGGCCTGTCCGTCGAAAATGGTGCCGACGATGAATCCGAGGATGGATGCGGCCAGTATCTGGGGCAGGACGATGAAGAAATTGAAAATTCCCATATAGATACCCATTTTGTTGGCTGGCAGGGAGCCGGCAAGAATGGCGTATGGCAGTGAGAGGATGCTGGCCCAGGCCAGTCCGACGCCCACCATGGCGACCAGGATCATCATCGGGTTGGAGATGAAGTAGATCGATATGAGGCCGATCGCCCCGGCGGTCAAAGCCATGGCGTGGGTGGTCTTGCGGTTGGTGAAACCGGCCAGAACGGGCAGCAGGAAGGCAACGAGCGCGGCAAATCCGTTGTAGATGCCGAACGAAACCCCGACCCAGTCTGCACCCTCGTTGTACTCTCTTTCGATGCGGCGCAGGGTCTGCCGGGTCCCTTCGTTGAGTTCGACCCGCCCTTCTTCCAGAAAGAAAGTGACTACGCGCATGCTTGCGACGACGTTCGACTGACCGGCTTCGATCTGTGCCTGGTAGGTGTCCAGGTCGCGCTGTACCCTGCCGAAACGGTCGAACCAGTCCGCTTCGGTCTGGGTTTCGAGCAAAGTCCCGGCGTCGAGAAGTTCGGTGACCTCCGCCGCATCCATCCGCATGTCATAGATGTGGCTGGTTACGGCCGAGGTGGTATAGATCCACATGGCAAACAGCGCAAACCAGGAAAAAAACTGTACCACGGCCAGTTGCTTCATGGTTTTGGGCATGAGGTAGAGGTCGTCGAAGATGACGACGACGCCGTTGCGCTTGCTGCGGCGCTGCATGAAGCCGGCAAGCCAGATAATAAGTCCGATGGCAGCGATACCGATGGTCAGGATGTAGAGTTCCTGCGCGAAACCCTGATGGTAGACGAAGTAGGAGAGGATGAGTCCGATCACGAGCAGGATGGGGCCGTGGATCATCTTCGTCCGGGCACGCTCTTCGTCCGTCCGTGGCGGAGCCTCGATTTTCTCATCAATGCCGTGTTCCGCTTTTTCGGCTTCCTCGAACTCCCTGAGCTGCTCCGGGCTGTATTCCCTTGTGCGGTAGATGGTCCACATCACCGCAAGGAAGAAAATGCCTCCCCCGAAATAGAAGGAAAATTTTACGGAATCGGGGATCATGCCCTCGGGTGCGACATTGGAGATGCCGAACCAGTTGGTCATGATGTAGGGCAGGAAGGATCCGACAAATGCGGCGATTCCGATGAAAAAGGACTGCATGGCAAAGCCCTTGGTCCGCTGCTCGGACGGCAGCATGTCGCCGACGAAGGCGCGGAAGGGTTCCATGGTGATGTTGATGGAGGCGTCCAGGATCCACAGCATGCCCGCCGCCATCCACAGATAGGGGGAGTTGGGCATCACCAGAAGGGCCAGGGATGCAAGGATGGCACCTACCAGGAAGAACGGCCGACGCCGTCCCAGGCGGTTCCAGGTGTTGTCGCTCAGGTATCCGACGATGGGCTGTACAATGAGTCCGGTAACGGGCGCGGCGATCCACAGGATCGGGATCTGCGACACATCGGCGCCGAGCGTTTCGAAAATCCGGCTTACGTTTGCGTTCTGAAGGGCAAATCCAAACTGTATTCCCAGGAATCCGAAACTCATGTTCCAGATTTGCCAGAAGGATAGACGGGGTTTTTTCATCGGTTTTTCCTTGGTTCACACATTGCTTTTGCGCAATGAAAAGGCCAATGTAAGGGCTTTCATCGTGCTTGGCAATGTAGCAAACTCTCAGGCGAAAAAAAACAGTCTGGCAGGCAGAACTTCAGCGGGGCCTTTAGCAGGATCAGGAGGAGATTGCCGATGGCTGCTTTTTGATCAGCCGGATCGCCTCGGCAACGATGCCTTCCGCATCCAGCCCCAGCTCATGATGCAACTGCTTCTGGCTTCCGTGCTCAACCACGCGATCGGCAACACCCATGATCTTCATGATGGGACGTTTTTCCCGTTCCATGTAATATTCTGCCACCGCGGAACCGAATCCGCCATGGATCGAACCATCTTCGATGGTAATTACACAGTTGTGCAGCCGGGCAACCAGGTCCAGCATATCGGTATCCAGGGGCTTGGCGAAACGCATGTCGTAGTGGCCGGCTGATATCCCCTGACGGCCGAGTTCCTCCCGAGCTTCGGCCACGTACTTGCCAATGGTACCGTAGCTCAGGATGGCGATATCGTCGCCCTCGGCAATGATCCGTCCGGTCCCGGGTGTGAGGTATCTGTACTCATCGCTGACCGCCATACCCGTGACTTCGCCACGCGGATAGCGGATGGCAAAGGCGCCGTCATCGAACCGGGATGCCGTGTAGAGCATGTTTCGAAGATCTGCCTCATCCATGGGCGCGGCCACGACCATATTGGGTAGGCAGCGCATGAAGGCGATGTCGTAGAGTCCGTGATGGGTGGGACCGTCGGCACCAGCCACACCGGCCCGGTCCATGCAGAAGACAACCGGAAGATTCTGGATGGCGACGTCGTGCACGATCTGGTCATATCCACGCTGCAGGAAAGTGGAGTAGATGGCCACGAACGGTTTGATGCCCTGTGTTGCGAGTCCCGCAGCAAAGGTAACGGCATGCTGTTCAGCGATACCGACGTCAAATGCCCGCTCAGGCAGCTCCTCCATCATCTTGAGCATGCTGGTGCCGCTGGGCATGGCTGCGGTGATCCCCACCAGCTTCGGATTCTTCTTTGCGAGATCGATCAGGGTCTGTGCAAAAACATCCTGGTATTTCGGGATGGGTTTGGTGTCGGATTTCTTGACGAGTGAGTTTCCGGTCACCTTGTCGAAGGGACTGCCGGAAGCGTGCCATTTGACCTGATCGCGTTCGGCCGGGGCAAAACCCTTGCCTTTCACCGTAACCACGTGGAGCAGCTTGGGACCGCCAACCTTCTTGAGGTCATTGAGCTGCCGGGTCAGGCTCTTGACATTGTGCCCGTCCACCGGGCCGTAATATTTGAAGCCGAGCGACCGGAACAGGGAACCGGGTGTGAGGGCACTGGTCAGCGCCGCTTCGAGCCGGGAGGCCATTTTCCGCATTTTGTCACCGGCCCCGCGGAAGTAGCCGAGCAGGTTGTACAGGTCGTCGCGGACCTTGTTGAAGGTCTGCGATGTGGTGATATCGGCGAGGTACTCGTTGAGGGCGCCGACATTCGGGTCGATGGACATGCGGTTGTCGTTCAGGATGACCAGGATGTCGCTGTTCTGGACACCGGCATTGTTCAGGCCTTCGAACGCGAGTCCGGCCGTCATGGCGCCGTCACCGATCACGGCCACCACCTGCTGGTCCCTGTTCAACAGGTCCCGGGCGACGGACATGCCCAATCCGGCCGAAATGGACGTGCTGGAATGACCCACCCCGAAAGTGTCGAAAGGACTTTCCGAGCGATTCGGAAAGCCGGAAAGGCCATCGTACTTCCGGTTGGTGTGGAAGTTGTCGCGGCGGCCGGTCATGATCTTGTGCCCATATGCCTGGTGTCCGACATCCCATACAAGAAGATCGTCCGGGGTTTGGAAGACATAGTGCAACGCCGTGGTGAGTTCGACCACTCCCAAACTGGCGCCGAAATGACCACCATGAATCGAAACGACGTCGATGATATAGTCCCGCAGCTCCTGGCAAACTTGCGGAAGCTGATCTTGCGAAAGTTTTTTCAGATCATCGGGACTGTTGATGTTGGCCAACAGCGGGCCGGGTACCACCGGTTGAATTTCCATTACTGTTTTTCTTTTCTGGTAACCTGCTCAATGCGGAGCTCGGCTTCCTCCAGCTTCTTTGAGCACATTTTTGACAGTTTCATGCCTTCCTCATATAGAGCAATCGCTTTATCAAGAGGGACTTCATCGGATTCGAGTTCTTTCAGCACCTCTGATAACCTCCCTAAAGCCTGTTCAAATTCGAATCGTTCCTTCTCTTCTTTATTTGTCATGGAAAAAAACCGGTTGGTGTAATGGATCCTTACAAAATAAGAAAAAAAAGAGTTGTCAGGGTGGATGAACTGGCAGGTGCAGGTGAGCGGCGATTTTGTTATTTTACAAGCTTACCGGGAATTCATGATTTGACGACCCGGATGGATCGGGCTAATCCCGAAACCGGCAACAGACACACAATCCGCTTGCTTCACCAACACATCATTCACTTCATCCGCGACTGGAAAAAAACGGGCGCGGTCATGCCGAGTTCCAGGTATCTGGCCAGGGATGCGGTGCGGCTTGTGGTAAAGGAACTCGCGAATCGGCAACGGGAACCGCTCTCACTGCTGGAGCTGGGGCCGGGCACCGGAATTTTTACAGAGCACATCCATCCCAACCTCAAAAAGGATGACCATTTCGACGTGGTGGAGCTCAATAGCTATTTCTACAACCTCCTTCACCGTAAATTCCGGTTCAATGGGGATGTCCGGCTGCACCACAGCGATTTCCTGAAGTTCCAACCGGAGCGCAAGTACGATTTTGTGATATCCAGCCTCCCCTACGAGCAGATGCCCGGATCGGTGACCCTGAGAATGTGGAAGCACAAACTGTCGCTATGCAAGCCGGGGGCCCGCATTATCTACTACAAGTACATGAACTTCAACCATTTCCGAAGCCGCTTCGAAAAGCAGCTCGTGCGGGACTACTGTTCGGATGAGAAAATCGTCTTCCTGAACATGCCGCCAGCCCGGCTGTTTACCCTCCGGATCGACGACCCGGGTGAATGCATGCTGGTTTTTGAGCAGGACGCCAAACGGAAGAACGGCGCCCCGTACATTAATGGATTCTGACCGGGTACGCGGCCGGAAAACAGCATTGGATCAGTAGAGATGGATCAGTAGAGCACAAATCAGAAATCCGCAAATACCTCATCCGAGTTGTCCCGGATCCACTTTTTTGCACCCGTGACATCCGGATAGTATTGCCGGACCGTGTCCCAGAAGGCCCGACTGTGATTGAAATGGCGCAGGTGACAGAGTTCGTGGATGATGATATAGTCGATGATGGCGGGTGGACATTTGACGAGGCG
This sequence comes from Balneolales bacterium, assembly GCA_007128855.1. Classification (GTDB taxonomy): domain Bacteria; phylum Bacteroidota; class Rhodothermia; order Balneolales; family Natronogracilivirgulaceae; genus SKNL01. The sequence continues at coordinate 1,910 of SKWQ01000070.1, read as the reverse complement.
CCAGTTCAGAGAGATGGTCCCGCGCGCGGAGCAGCTCCCCCATTTGGTTCGCTGATTCCGGATGGTGAGTCGCGCAGGGGAGAAAGGAAGTTGCCCGGACCAGAATTCATACCGTTGCGTGAGCTCCTTTTTGGCAAGCCGCCGGTAGAAATCCCCGACCAGCTCTTGATCCGGCATCGGGTGGGACAGGGCTTCGTCCCCCTCATCCGTTTTGTGCCAGTCACCGTGTTTGTCCGGCAGGTGCCCGAGCGGATCGAAGCGATATATGATGGCGTGGTCATGCTCTTCCAGCACGGGTTTCCGGAGACCGGGCACCGGGAAATCGTACACGTGTTTCCGGACGCCCCGAACCAGCAGCGTACCCCTCATCTCGTCCCGTTTTTGCTGGAGGCGTTCCGCCTTATGCTGTCTGCGGAGAAACGCGCTCTGTATCCACTCCCTCTTTTCGCCCGCAAACTGCAACAGCCGGCGTTCGGAAACCGAAGCGGGACCGGAAACGATGATGGCATCGTCCTTGACGCGTATGCGCATGGTGCGCTGTCGTTTGCGCTGCACCACGGTCACAGGGGGAAGAGCCCCGTCCACCCGGGAAAGCGGGCTTCCCTCAGGTTGCTTCCTGTTGTTCCGGGTGTTCCTGGTGTTGCTCATTGGGGGTTTCTGATGTGGCGATGTCGGGTGTTGCGTTGCCTTGTGTTGGTGTGCGTATGGTGTGCGGGGACGCGGCGTCGCGGGCTAATCGAGCCGGTGGGCCCGGAGCGCCTCACGCGCTTTTTTGACATGCGGATGGTCGATATCCGGAGTGGCCGCCCTGCTGAAATAGAAACGGGCCAGATCCCGGCGTCCGTCGCGGATGCTCAGCTGTCCCAGGTAGTACAGGGAGGTGATCAGGTTGACCCGTTCGGCGAAAGGGGTCAGTTTTTCCGCATTTGCCACTGCTTCGAGGAAATCATCCTGTGCCGCCTGGTAGTCGGACCGGGAATATTGGATCAGGGCGCGGATGGTGTGGAGGTCCTCACGCATCGTCAATGATTCGTGGGAATCGGGGTCGAACGGATGATCCAGGCTTTCGCGTATGGCGGCCAGGGCGTCATTGTGGAGGTTCAGGTTGAACAGCGACCGGACGTAAAGCCGCCGGTAGTAACTGTTGTGCGGATAGCGGTGGTACAGGTCGCGCAGGTACCCCAGCGCCTTGTCGGGTTCGTTCTCAAAGTGCAGGTAGATGTGGCCGAGGAAATAGGTGGCCTCCGGTTCCACAAAGATGCTGCTGTCGGCCGCAACCGCCAGCCGGGAGAGGCCGTCCGCACGGTCCCCCGACGGGAGCATCCACCGGAGGGACCGGGCAATGGCGTACTCATCCACCAAAAATGCGGTGAAGTACCGGTACATGCCCAGGCCGAATTGCATGTCCGGCATATCCGGATGTTCATGCTCGACGTGGAAAAAATCCCGGAGCGCCCGCCGGCCGTGAAGGAAGCTGCGGTACCAGCGGTATCGGTTGGAGTAGTAGCGCGCAATCTGACCATTGATGACCGAGCGCACAACCAGAGCGTCCAGATGGTTTTCATCTTGTTTGAGTATGGCATCACAAAGATCAACAACCACTTGGGCATCAATCAGAAAGTCATCATCATATGAAGTATTTTCGAGATCGATGAGAATGGGCCACCAGGCGTCCAGCGCCTTCCACAGCGGCCAGATCGGATGGTCGGGATAGGCCCGCTTCCAATCCGCCAGCGCTTCGAGGGAGGTTTCAAGGTCCCTGTTGTACAGATGCTCGATGGAGGCGCGGACATCCCGGATGAAGTAGTCGTCCATAAGCAGGGATGGGGGGACGGTCTCTGCTGGAGCGAGGCCTGCGGACGCCGATTTTGTAACTTCCGGATGGATGGCCGGTGAAAGCGGGGCGGCTG
>SKWQ01000286.1 GCA_007128855.1 Balneolales bacterium | reverse complement strand
TGGTCGTGGTCGCCTACAAGCTGCTGCCCCCGGAAATGCTCGCCATTCCGAAAATCGGGTCGCTCAACCTGCACGCCTCGCTGCTGCCGAAATACCGCGGCGCCGCGCCCATCCACTGGGCACTTGTCAACGGGGAGACCGAAACCGGCTGCACTGTTTTCCTGTTGGATGAGGGGATGGACACAGGCATGATCCTGGGCCGGGAAAAAACGCCCGTGGGTCCGCTCGAGACCACGGGGGACCTGTACGGCCGCCTGAAGGAGATGGGTGCCGGACTTCTTGTGCGGACCGTCGACCGGATTGCCGAAGGAACGCATACCGTCCAGCCGCAGGCAGATGCCCGGGCAACGCGGGCACCCAAAATCCACCCGGATGATGCCCGAATCGATTTTCAGCGGGATAGCGTGGAGGTGCACAATTTCATCAGGGGCATGAGTCCGTTTCCCGGTGCATGGACCCTGCATGAGGGACGAAAGCTCAAGATCTACCGTACGGAACCGGTGACTGGTGACGAACCATCGCCCGGGGCTGAACCGGCGCCCGGGGCCGAATTGTCGCCCGGGGAGGCGGGGATCATCGACGGCAAGGGGTGCGTCGGTTGCCGCGATGGATGCGTAATCCTGGCCGAAGTCCAGCCCGAAGGCAAAAAGCGGATGAGCGGAGCCGATTTCCTGAACGGCCTGGGAGGCCATACGTTTTTTTCGTCCTGACCGTTTTCCACCCCGTTGAAGAGACGTTTTTTACGAAAAAAAAATAGTTGCAAGATTTCCCGCAAGTCCGCATCATTGCATCACATCATAAACACCTACTAAAGATCCTGGAATCTATGGAAACCACGACATTGGTCGATGCTTGCAAATCAGGTGACCTGGAGGCGATCAAGGCACATCTGAAGGCAGGGGCCGACATCGATGCCGTATCTGCAACGGGTTCAACCCCTTTGATTTACGCTGCACAAAACAATCAGCTGGAGGCGGTGCAGCTGCTGCTCAAGAAAGGCGCCAAGGTAAATGAGAAAAACAAGATCGGCGGGACGGCCCTGAACCGGGCCGCTGAAAACGGCAATCTTGAGATGATGCATCTGCTTTTTGCGAATGGTGCTGAAATCGGTCCGCTCGCCCTGATCCTTGCAGCACGCGAGGGACAGATCGAGGCGGTCAAAGTGCTCGTGGAAAAGGGTGCGGAAGTTGATGCCAGGCAGCACTGGGGACAAACGGCACTCATGTTTGCCGCAAAGGAGGGACATCTGGAAGTAGTGCGTTTTCTGATTTCACAGGGAGCGGATGTCAGGATCAAGGACAAGAACGGCAACACGGCGCTTAACCATGCCAATGAAAATGAGCAGTCGGATGTGGCCGTGGTCCTCCGGAGCGCCGGAGCCACGGAGAGCCGGGTGAAGAAGCGCACTTTTGTCGCCCCGGCAAGCGACGATGATGACGATGAAGCTGTTGACGATTCCTCCGATGACATCGACGTCAGTGATGAGGGGGTTGCTGAGGAAGACGATTCCGGAGACGATGATTAGGGCCTGAAATCGGGTCTGATATGGTCTGCAGAGGGGCTTGCAAACTTGAAAAAGGCCATTATAAATGGTATCTTTAAGAGATTTGAACGTAAGCATTACCTCAGTGTCTGCCCGTTTATTCAGGGCGGACCGAATCATTATTCAATGAATCATTAACAATAAGGACTCGTATATATGTCAAGAATAAAAGTAGGAATTAACGGTTTTGGACGGATTGGACGCCTGGTTACGCGTGCCATTCTTGCTGATTACAGCGACAAGATTCAGATCATATCGGTTAACGACCTGACGGACGCAAAAACACTTGCGCACCTTTTCAAGTATGACTCTGCCCATGGCAAATTCAATGGTGAAGTTCGTGCTGATGGAGACAACCTTGTCATCAACGGTGAGAAAATCAAAGTAAGTGCCGAAAGAGACCCTGCCAAGCTCAGCTGGGGCAAAGACGGCGTGCGCACGGTAGTTGAGTGTACCGGCTTTTTCACAAGCAGTGATGCCGCTTCCAAGCACCTCCAGGCCGGCGCAGAAAAAGTGGTTATTTCCGCACCTGCAAAAGGTGATGTAAAAACAGTCGTACTTGGTGTCAATGACGACGATATTACGGAAGATGCAAATATCTACTCCAATGCAAGCTGCACCACCAACTGCCTGGCACCGATGGTAAAAGTCCTCGACGAGGCATTCGGGGTGGAAAAAGGCTTCATGACCACCATCCACGCCTACACCGGCGACCAACCCACCGTTGACAGCCCTCATAAAGACCTGCGTCGTGCCCGTGCGGCCGCCGTGAACATTGTACCCACATCCACCGGTGCTGCAAAAGCAGTCGGACTGGTTCTGCCGCATCTCGACGGCAAACTTGATGGCGGTGCCATGCGTGTTCCTGTGATTACCGGCTCCCTGACCGATTTCACTGCAACACTCAAGAAAGATGTGACAAAGGCCGAAGTGAATGCCGCTTTCAAGAAAGCAGCAGACGGCCCGCTCAAGGGTATTCTCGAATACACCGACGAGCCCATCGTTTCGAGTGACATCATCGGCAATCCCCACTCCAACATCTTTGACTCCGATATCACCAAAGCCGATGGCAAAATGGTGAAAGTGGTAGGCTGGTACGACAACGAAGCCGGTTACTCGGCCCGTACCGCAGAACTGATTGTCCGCATCGGATAATCCGGAATTGTGACGGCATGGCGGCCCGGATTTTTCCGGACTGCCGGCCGTTTCGTTCTTTTATTTTTCGCCGGCGTTCCGTACTATTGGTGTCCGCCGGCAACTCGGGATGTAGCGCAGCCCGGTAGCGCGCCTCGTTCGGGACGAGGAGGTCGCAGGTTCAAATCCTGTCATCCCGACTTCTCGAAAGGCCAGTCCGTTTTGAAACTTACGGGCTGGCCTTTTTTTCGATCATGTCCCACCGTTTATTCAGCCGGGTTCATCTACCCACTTAAACGGCCTGTGTGCCGTTATTCGGAAGCGTGAACGTGAACGTGGTGCCCCTCTTGATCTTGCTCTTTCCGGTGAGCACTCCGCCATGCCGGTCGATCATCTCCTTGGTCATAACAAGCCCAAGTCCGGATCCTGTTTCTTTTCCGGTACCTCTTGTGCTGACCGTCTTCTCCTTGGCCAGGATCTTCTCCAGTGTTTCCTGATCCATCCCCACCCCGTTGTCGGTGATGCTGATTTCCGTGTGGTTGTTGCGCTGGAGGGCCTCGATGGTGATCTTGCCGTTCCGCCCGGTAAATTTGATCGCATTGCCCACCAGGTTTCGCAGGATGGACTGCAGCATGTTGCGGTCGGCCAGGACCGTTATGTCACCAGGCACCCGGGACTCAATCCGGATGTCCTTGCTGTCGGCCAGGCTTTTCAGCAGAGCCGAAATCTCCTTCACATTCTCGGCCAGATTCTGAGACTTCGGTGTAAACGGCATTCTGCCGGTCTGGAGCGATATCCAATCCAGAAGCTGATTGAGCAGCCCAACGGCAAGGTTGGAGGAATTGATTATCTGGGCAACCATTTCCCGCCGCTCGTCCTCTTCCAGATCCTCGTACTCTTCCTGCAGCATGGATGCAAATCCGAGGATACCCTGGAAAGGTGAGCGGAGATCATGCGACACGATCTTGATCATACGTTCATTGGTGAAGTTGGTGTCCCGCAGCTCCTGTTCAACCTCCTCACGCTGCTTGATCTCGTTTTCAAGCTTGCTGACCATGTCCTTCAGATGGTCCGTATGTTCGCGGATGCCGTCCGCTAGTTCCTTGTTCCTTTTCCGCAACAGGACCGAATTCCATCGCACCATACCGAAAACCACGGCGATCAGCAGCAAAAAGTACACCGCGAGCATCACGTTGCCGATCCACCAGGGACGATTGATCACAAAGCTGATGGCCAGCGGTTCGGTCCATTCAGTGGAGCTGCGCGATGCCCTGACTTCAAACGTATAACGACCGGAACCTCTGAAAAACTGGGTGAATACCGGATTCGAGGTTGGTTCCGACCAGGAGCCCCCCCGTCCGGCGATGCGACTCTGGTAAAGGATCTCTGCGGAGGGAAAATCCAGGGTGGAAAATGAGAAGGTCATGTTGTCGACATTGCTGTCAAAACGTGGCACTTTCGTTGAGGTAAAGACCGTGTCCCCGACTATCCAGTAGCGCAGGCGTACCGGTGAGGTCCTGGTATCTATTTCGTCTCCATTGTAATAGGCCGCTCCCACGTTGGTCCCCATCCAGATGTATCCGTGTCTGTCCACAAAAACGGCGCCATGGCTGAAATTGGTGGAAGTGAGTCCGCTTGAAGATGAGAAGCGCCTGCCCTGCAGTTCTCCACTCCCGGGCTGTTTCAGATAGTACAGGTAGCGGTTTGACCCGATCCAGAGATCATCGCCTTTCTGGCGCAGCCACCGGACGTTGCTATCGTCCAGACCGGTGACCTTTTGCAGATAAGGGACGCTTGCAAACGGGTCGAACCGGTACAGTCCGTCCGTGGAACCGATCCAGAGATAGGTGTCGTTTCCGGGATGTATGTAGGAAAGCAGGCTGTTTGCGGATGGGCTTTCGCCGAATCCATCCCAGTTGATGGGGACAAAGCTGTCCGTCCCTTCATGGTACCAGGCCAAAAACCCGGAGGCGCCCGATATCCAGATGAGTCCGTCCGGAGTTCGCGTGATGCCGGAAACGGATTTGGTCACACCCCGGCCGGCACCGATGAGCCTGAAACTCCCGGTATTCCTGTCGAATTTTATGACCCTGCCGGTATTGGTCACCATCATGAAGAGCCGGTCGCCAATGATCTGGCTGGCCGTTACCTCGGCATTGCTACCCAGTTGCCTGATGAACTCCCCCTGCCGGGTCTGAGTGTCCACGGCGTGGATGCCGCCGGAAGTAAAGGCATAGATTTTCCCGCTACCCTCGCTGTAACGGATGCTGTAAATCAGTTGACCGTCGAGATAGTCGAGTTTGGTCAGCTGTGTCTCATCAGCTGTCCGGTGGAAAAATCCTTCGTGCGTTGCGATCCACAGATGATCCGACCGGTCACGGACCACTCCCGTGACATAACGCCTGGGAAGCCCCTGATCCTGACTGACATTCCCGAATGGCACGTTCGGGATGAAGGCGATGCCGTGATCGGTGCTGACCCACTGGTTGCCGGCCCTGTCGACGAAAATGTGCTTGATGTAGTCCGAGAAAAAGGAGCGCTGCTCCAACGTTTCCAGGGTCTGTGGGTGGATGCGCATATAGCCCGAACCGTCAGTTCCGGCCAGGACGGAGCCGTCCGGTGCAAGGGCAATATTGTCCACGGTTGTCCCTCGGGTCCCGGGTACGAGTCTGCTGGATAGGATCCTGCGGTTGTCGGCATCCCAGGTGACCAGATACAGCCCAAACGTGCTTCCAATCCAGAACCGGGATCCGCCGGCATGGGTGATGCCACGCAGCTGGCCCGGCAACCCGGTTTCCGGTAAACGGATGATGGTGGAGCCGCCCGGGGGAAGGTACAGCAGATTGTTACCCGCAGAAGGGATCAGCACCCCGCCGCGCCGGTCGCTCTCGAAAGAGAAGGAGCGGACCAGGTTGTTTTGAGGTGCCGGATTGAAGCCGAATTCCAGTTCACTGATCCTTTCCCGGTCATCCATGTAATAGATGATATTCTGCCCGGCAGCAAGGATGCGCCCGTCCGGCGTTTTGTACAAAGTGCGTATCCGGTAATCCCCGTCGGTTGCCGTAAGCGGGATGCGTGTGAACGATTCTGGAAGAGGGGATGAGTCAAGGCCAAGGTCTGCATAGGCAAGGCCCTTGTCTGTGGCAACGTAAATCCGGTTTTGATCGTTGATGAGCGTCTGTTTCACGAAATGGTCGGGCATTCCGTCCGACATGCATCTGCGGTGGAAGTCGTAGCCGTCAAAAAATGACAGGCCGTCATCGGTGGCAATGACCATATGTCCGTCCGGCAACTGATTTATGTGCTTGACGAACGTGGATGGCAGGCCGTCTTCAATGGAATAGAGCCGGTATGCAGGACTCCCCTCTGCTGCTTTGGACAGTAGCACGGACAGGATGCAGAACACGAAAAAGTATCTGCCAGGCAGCATACGCAGTCAGGTTGCTATAAAAATCATTATTCCGCAGGAGCCCGTTCGAAATATTGTTTCTGCCAGTTGGGCGTTGATGATAACACTTGCGTCAAGATTCCTCCTCTCGCCGTCCGGGTTCCCGCTGTTGCCGAAAGTAAATCATTGCTTCGATGATACAGTATATACGAAAAAAAACGGGATTATGCCATCCCGGAAAAACCTGAAACCGGGGCGATTGGTGGAATTCGTGCGACCAATAAGGGCTGCAATGGATGAAATCATGCTTGCTTCCGCTCGGTCCGGTATCTTCCGCCCTGGATGACTCTTCTTGTGAACGATCCGCAGGTAATTGCCACCAGGATTCATGAAATCTTAAAGTATTTTTTGTAATAAGTGTCCATGGGTAATTTGCGGGAAAGCGTGGGATATCGTATTTCCATCCACGCTGTGATGTAACTTGTTGTACACATTGAAATTATTATCTGAATCCACAGTTGTTTGCAGTTCAATTATTTATCAATGCTGCAGTCAGGAAGGGTCACATCCGTACTCTTTTGGATGCATGACAGCATTTTAACACAGGAGGCATGTTATGTCAGGTAGTTCTGGTTCCGATTACGGTAAGCGGCAACGCATAGGTTTGTTCCTGGGTCCGGCAGTGTTTCTGTTGTTCATGATCATCCCCGCTCCCGAGGGGCTCCAGCCGGAGGGGTGGACAGTGGCGGCGGTGGCGCTTCTGATGGCCATCTGGTGGGTTTCCGAAGCGCTGCCCATTCCTGCCACGGCACTGCTTCCCATCATTCTGTTTCCCGTTCTGGATGTCGGTACCATTGCCGACGCCACCAGTCCGTTCGCCAACCCGCTGATCTATCTCTTCATGGGTGGATTCATCATTGCCCTTGCCATGGAACGCACCAATCTGCACCGCCGCATTGCACTGAACGTGGTGAACCTGGTCGGTGCGCATCCACGCTCCATCGTCATCGGGTTCATGATCGCCGCGGCCTTCCTGAGCATGTGGGTCAGCAATACCGCCACGGCCATGATGATGCTGCCGATATCGCTGTCCATCATAGCCCTGGTGGAAAGCGACAAGGCCATGGAGACCGGTGACTTCGACACCAATTTTGCCGTGGTCATGCTGCTCTGCCTTGCCTATGCTTGCAACATCGGTGGCATCGGGACGCTCATCGGAACTCCGCCCAATGCCCTGATGGCGGCCTACATGCTCGACAATTACGATGTGGAGATCGGTTTCGCCCAGTGGATGATGGTGGGTGTTCCGTTGGTGGTCATATCGCTGCCGGTGGTGTATGTGGTCCTGACCCGGTTCGTTTTCCCGATTCGTATCACCGAAATACCCGGTGGGAGCGATGTTATCCGGAAAGAGATCAGGGAAATCGGTGCCATGTCCCGTTCGGAGATCATGGTCGCGGTCGTTTTCACCATGACGGCGACACTTTGGGTGACACGGCCTTTGATCCAGTCCTACATCCCCAATCTTTCGGATACGGGGATCGCCATATTCGGGGCGGTGCTCATGTTCCTGCTTCCGGTGAACTTCCAGCGGGGTGAGTTTGTGCTGAACTGGGAGGATGCCAAGAAACTGCCCTGGGAGGTGCTCATCCTGTTCGGGGGCGGACTCAGCCTGGCTGCTGCCATCACCAGCACCGGATTGGCGCAATGGATCGGCGGATCCCTGAGCGGGCTGGATTGGGTGCCGATCATCGTACTGGTGATGTCGTCGCTCTTCGTGATCATATTCTTGACGGAAGTGACCAGCAATACCGCTACGGCGGCGGCGTTCCTGCCGATCCTCGCCTCGGTGGCCGTGGCCATGGGACAGGATCCGCTGCTTCTGGTGATCCCCGCAGCCATTGGTGCCAGCTGTGCGTTCATGCTGCCGGTGGCCACCCCGCCTAATGCGATCGTATATGGCAGCGGACTGGTCAGCATACCGAAAATGGCCCGCGCCGGATTCATATTCAATATCATCATGGTGTTCATCATCACCGGGATGATCTACCTGCTGATCGGATATGTGTTCGGTGTGGTGATCTGAGCGGTGCCCTGAGTGATGCCCGGATATATGCCCGGAGCGATTCGTAAAATCAGGATGGGCTCCCTTGCCACATTGATTGCCCATAAAGTGTCAGGCAAAAAAAAAGCCCTTAAATCGGATGATTTAAGGGCTTTCTGCTTAAAAAGCGTCGAGCGAGAAACGGGATTCGAACCCGCGACCCCAACCTTGGCAAGGTTGTGCTCTACCAGCTGAGCTATTCTCGCTTAGAGTATTAAATATACGAAGAAAGTTGTTTTTATGACAAATGATAATAAAAAAAACTGCCTTACCGACCGATGATGACCTGCAACCGGATGGCTCGGTTTTACATCCTGGCCTTTTTCCGTACATCCGGATCCGGTATCCACGCTGCCAGCTCCTCCTTGCTCCCGGGTGTTTCCGGCCGGTCGCGATACCGGTCAACGACACACAAAAATCCCATGGGGCCGCCCTTGTCGGCATGGAACTGGTGTACGGTTTCCGGGGCGATGTAGACCGTATCCATATTTTCAAGCTCTTCAACCCGGTCGCCCAGGATCATGCTCCCCCGGCCTTTCACGATGACGACCGTGTGCGGATGCCGGTGCCGCTCCAGTGAGGAGTATCCACCCTCACCGATTTCGAAATAGCGGGTCTGCATGTTGAGCCCGGACTCATCCTCCCGCTCACCGAGCAGGACGTGACGGGTGATGTCCCTGAACCCGGTGCCGGTGCTTTTATACTCCTTGCGTTCCAGGTCCGGCCAGGTGAATCCCTGAGACCGTATGATTTTGGATGGGTTTTTCATGGTGATCGGAACAGGGTGGCGGCCCAAAGGTAAATCTGTGGAGTGAAGTGGAGTGGATCGCCACCAGTGATTGTATCAGGTTTTCAGGTCCCCAGTGTTTCCATGAACGCGCGGGACGCCGCTTCAATTCCGGCCGGATCCTCGAACAGGCTTCCGCCCATCAGGAACGTGGTGTCCGTGCCGTAGTTTTGGAGCCAGTAGGCCATACGGTCGCGCTGCATGCCGCCGCCGGGTGTCGGGAAGCAAGGCGCGAACGGGTGATCGGGACGTCTGGCATGGCTGTTGATCGCATCGCAGACATCCCTGATGAAGGAAAAGCGTCCACCAGTGTTCGGATAGATGGTGAAGTCGGCGCCAAGCGCGCGCATGAGTCCGCCGTAAAAAAGTCCCGCCTCAAAGCCGTGGGCTGCATTCGGTTCAGCCGCTGAATTCGCTTCAACCGGTGAATTTGGTTCAACTGGTGGTGCATTCTGAACCGGACCGGGTCTGGACGAGACTTGTCCGGCCACGGAATAAACCGGATCGTGGATGACAAAAGAGCCGCTGAAGGCCGGGTGGGCCATGATGGGTAGTCCGGTGTCGAGCCGGGCAAGGTGGTGCATGAGTGCCGGTCCGACCAGCATCGGGATCAGCAGGACCCCGTCCGCGCCCAGTTCCGCCGCCTGTTCATAGCGCCCGGCCACACGATGCGGATCGGCAGTGATGTTCGGAAAGTACCGTGAGCGCCGGCCGGTTTTCTGAGCGGCCCGGTCAATTGCTTCCACGCACAACCTGACCCGTTCGGCAAAAGGCGCTGACGCCTGGTCGGCAAGTCCGTGGTCATCCTTGATGATATCGACCCCGCCCAGGGCAAATTTATGAGCCAAATCGGCCAGCTGGATGGAGGTACATCCCATCGGTTTGAGCGCCGTGCAGGCAAGGGCGCGCACCGGGATATCCCAGTTTTTGCGGATCCGGTCGATGCCCAGGGCCGGACCCTTAAGCAGCCCACCGGGGCCGGACACATCCTCCCAGCGGATATCGGTGATCGCAATCCCCCTTTTCATCGAGATGTTGCCGAATAGCACGTTCAGGAACTGAGTGATCTCGTTTCCGAGGTTTTCGCGAGGCCATGCAATGGTCACCTTGACCTTCCGTGTGCGGGGATGCGACCCTTCCGGTGGGGTATCCGCGACCATCTCACCGATCGGTTCCATCCCGGTCACCGATCCGGTTACATGCTGCATGCCAAGCGTTTGGACCACCCCGTCCGGCAGTTCCACGCTCTGTTCCAACTGCAGGGCGCGGATGCGCTCCTCCGGTTCCTCGCCGGGAAACAGTGTCAGCAGATAGGTGACATGGAAGCTGTCGGACATTGCCGTTGACGTAAGATTCTCGAATTACTGAACAGACGGTGGTTACCGAAGAGTTGCAATGATTGCCGGCAGGTGCAAGTGGCAGCAGATGACTGCCTGAACAGGCTTACAGCTCGCCTACAATTATGGTCTCGTCCCTGCCCGGACCGGTGGAGACGATCCTGACCGGTACGTCCAGGAACCGGGACAGGTATTCAAGGTACTCGCGGGCCCTGGCAGGCAGTTCATCGTACGAACTTGCCTCACGTATGGATGACTGCCATCCCTTGAACTCCTTGTAGACCGGTTTCACCTTCTCAAGGTCCGCCGGTCGCAGCGGGAATTCATCGGTTTCCTCGCCGTCAAGGGTGTAGGCCGTACAGGCGCGGATGGTCTCAAACTTGTCGAGCACATCGAGCTTGGTGATGGCCAGTTCATTGAATCCGTTGATCCGGATGGCATAACGCAGCGCCACCAGGTCGATCCAGCCACAGCGTCGCGGCCGTCCGGTGGTGGACCCGAATTCCTGTCCGGCTTTGCGCAGGGATTCCCCGGTCTCATCCTCCAGTTCGGTTGGGAAGGGGCCGTTGCCGACCCGCGTGCAGTACGCTTTCGTGATGCCCATGACCCGGTCGATGGCCGTCGGCGGGATGCCGGTGCCGACGCAGGCCCCGCCGGATGTCGGTGAGGAGGAAGTGACGTAGGGGTAGGTCCCGTGGTCAATATCCAGCAGCGTCCCCTGCGCCCCTTCGAGCAGGATTTCGCGTCCGGCCGCCAGTGCTTTGTGGAACCGGCTGGTGGTGTTGCAGATGTAGCGTTTCAGCTTTTTGCCGGCCTCCAGCATCTGGCCGTACATCTCTTCCAGCTCCATGGGTTCGGCATTGAAAACAGCCAGTCTGGCATTGATCTCTTCCAGGTTGGTTTCCATTTTCTTCCGGAGAAGGCCGGCATCCTCCAGGTCCATCATGCGGATTCCCACGCGGGCGATCTTGTGGATGTAGGCCGGACCGATGCCGCGACCGGTCGTGCCGATTTTTTTCCCTCCCAGAGCCGTTTCACCGACTTTGTCGATGTATTTGTGATACGGGAGGATGACGTGCGCCGACTCGCTGATCAGCAGCCGGTCACCGATCTCCGTGCCGGTCTTTCTGACCATGTCGATCTCATCGAGCAGGGTCAGCGGGTCGATGACCACACCGTTCCCGATGACACAGGTGGTGTTGCTGTGGAAAATCCCGGAGGGGATAAGGTGGAGGATGTGGGTCTGACCATCGAATTTGAGGGTGTGTCCCGCGTTGGCACCGCCCTGGTAGCGTGCCACATAGTGGGCCTGGTCGCTGAGCAGGTCAACGATCTTGCCCTTCCCCTCGTCGCCCCACTGGGCGCCGATAACAATACGAACGGACATAGCAATAGTGTGAGTGAGGTGGGAACCGGCCAAAAAAAGAGGTGCCGAAGCACCTCCTTTTCCACATAACCGGTAAGTTGAAAAATGGATATGTTCGGTTACTTTTCCTTCTTGGCAAAGGACTCCACGGCTTCATCAAGCGAGCGGTGATGATCAAAAACGGTAATGAGCTTGGTGATCATCAGCAGGCTTTCGATCTTGTCGGTGGCATTGGCAATGCGAAGATCGCCACCGGCATTGCGCATGGTGGTTAGCGCTCCGATCATCATGCCAAGCCCGGAGGAGTTCATGAACTTCACACGGCTCAGATCCACAACTGCATTCTTCTTGCCCTGATCAATCAGTTCATGGAGTTTTTCATTGAGGGTAAGGGCGTCCGGACCACCCATGACATTACCTTTGAATTCGATCACGACACAGTTGTATCGCTCGGAAATATTGAAGCTCATATAAGTTCGGATTTGGTTACGTTGAACTTGCGAATCAGGCTATATTTTTTCGTGTTTTTTGCTGCAGATCCACCAGGAGTGCGCTTGCAACGAAGATGGAGCTGTAGGTTCCAAGCAACACGCCGAGAATTAGTGCAAAAGAGAGGCCCTTCAGGACATCCCCACCGAAAATAAACAGTATCGTGACTACAAACAAGGTCGTAAGCGATGTTATCACCGTACGGCTCAGGGTATTGTTGATACTGCGGTTGACCATTTTGTCGAAGCTTTCCGTCTTGAAGATCAGCGAGTTTTCCCGGATACGGTCAAATACCACCACCGTATCGTTCAGCGAGTAACCCACAATGGTCAGGAAGGCTGCGATCAGCACCTGGTTGATGTCCAGGCTGAACGGGACGATCCCGTGCAGGATGGTGAAGATCCCGAGCGTGATGATCACGTCGTGCGCCAGCGCGGCAACGGCTCCGGCCGAGTAGGACCATTTCTTGAAGCGGATCAGGATATAGAGGAAGATGACGATCAGCGCAAAAATGATCGACATCAACGCCGCGTTCCTGAGGTCGTCGGCAAAGCTTGGACCCACTGTTTCGGTCTGTATGATCCGCGATGGATTGTCGGGATACAGGGAGGCCGCTGTGGAAGTGATGATCCGCTGCACCTCGGAAGTGGCCATTTCGGTATCCACCCGGATCAGCATGTCGCGTCCCACACCCAGGCGCCGGATGTCGGGAAGAGTGCCCAGTGGCGCATTGAGCTCACTGCGGATCTCCTCGACCGGAACGGGCTGTTCGAATTCGAGGATGATCTCGATGCCGCCGCGGAAGTCGATGCCGTACTGGAGGCCGCGGCCGAAAATGGCGACCAGGGAGAGTATGATCAGGGTCCCTGAAATAATGTATCCCACCTTGCGGTGCGGGATAATAGTGAAGTTTGCGGTTTCAAAAAGTCTCATGAGTACTTATAAATTTGTGTTTGGAAAAGGTGTCTTGAATGGGTGGATCAGCCGTAATTGACGGTCCATTTCTTTTCTTTGGTCATCCAGTCCACGATCACACGGGTGATGATGATGGCGCTGAACAGGGAAGCGGCGATCCCCGCCATGAGGGTGATGGCAAAACCCTTGATCGGGCCGACACCGAAGCTGAACAGGATCACGGCCGTCAGGAACGTGGTGATGTTGGCATCAAGGATGGCACTCATGGAGTTGGCGTATCCGCTGTCGATAGCTGCAATGAGACTTTTTCCAGCACGCTGCTCTTCGCGGATACGGTCGAATATCAGAACGTTGGCATCCACCGCCATACCGATGGTGAGCACGATACCGGCAATACCAGGCAGGGTGAGCGTGGCGTTGAACGCGGCCAGTATCCCCATGATGAAGATGATATTGAGTACCAGTGCAATGTCGGCAATGGCGCCGCCGGTGCGGTAGTAGAACATCATGAAGAAGACCACGATGATCAGTCCGGCCAGGGCAGAATTGAATCCGGCGCGGATGGAGGCCTCACCCAGGCTGGGGCCCACGGTCCGCTCCTGGACGATATCCAGCGGAGCGGGAAGGGCACCCGACATGAGGATGTTCACAAGATCTTCCGCCTCGGCGGAGCTGGCCAGCCCGGTGATGGAGGAACGTCCGCCGGTGATCTGGCCCTGAACGACCGGATAGGAGTAGATCACTCCATCCAGGGCAATGGCGATGGGCCGGCCGATGTTGGCACCGGTTACGCGTGCCCAGACACGGGCTCCCTGGCGGTTCATGGTCATGGAGACCTCCGGACGGTTCGTATGCTGGTCGAAGGTGGGACGCGCCTCGGTGACCACGTCACCGGTCAGCTCCACCTGGCGGCGAACGCCGATGAGCGAGTAGTAGCTGCGTCCTTCCATATCGAATTGCGGACTTGCAGTCCACATGAGTACGATGTCTCGGGGAAGCAGGCGCTGGACTTCAGGCTGGCTGAGGAGCCGGTTGACTTCGGAGGTGTCGACGCCGGCAGCAGAGCCGAAGGTGACCCCCTGTCCCTGTGGAAGCAGCACCTGCAGGAGCTGGTTCTCCTGACGCTCCTGTTCCAGATCCTCCCACTGGTCCTCGAGGTCGAATTCATCATCCCCCGGCTCGAACCAGGTGATGATGCGCTCCAGGGAGTGGCGAAGGTCGTCGGGATCGGCGGTCAGGCGGAACTCCAGCCGGGCCGTTCCGCGCAGCAGGTCGCGCACACGCTCTTCGTCGGTCACGCCGGGCAGCTCCACGACAAGCCGGTTGCTTCCCTGGCGCACAATGGAGGGCTCGGTGACACCGAAGCGGTCAACTCGGTTCCGAACGATCTCGATGGCCCGGTTGACGGCGGCATCGCGCTGCTCCTGGAGCCATTCCTGGATTTCGGCATTGCTGGACCGGCGGGTGATATTGTCGGCATCGGAGCGGAAGTAGCGGCTCATACGCGCTTCCGCATCACGCTGCTCGAATTCCTGTACAAATTCCGGGATCACATCGGTGTTGCTGGCGCGCGCCCGCTGGTTGGCGGAGGCCAGGATCTCGTTGAACTCCTCATCGGCATATTCACCGGCGAGTTCCTGGATCAGCTGGTGCGTTGCCAGCTCAAGGGTCACGTGCATGCCACCCTGGAGGTCAAGACCCAGGGTCAGGATCCTTTCCCGCATGTTCTCTACCCTGGCCTGGTTGTCGCGCAGGTAATCGACGCGCTGTTCCTCGGCCATGTTGTCAATTTTCCTCATTTCCAGCCAGTACTGGAATGATGGGAACAGATAATATATCGTCAGGGCTAAAAAGGCGACGATAAAAGCCACTTTGGTTCCATTTCCTTTCATAACTGTTGATTCGTTCTGTAAGTGTAAATGCTAGTTGGATGAAAAACGGGTTCCGCCTTTGATTTCACGACGGATGACGCGGGTTCCTGGTTTCGGTGCCGGCGCCTGGACTCGTGTCCGGCCGGCACGGAGGCCGCGTTCAAAAGGGGTGGGGATGGTCAGGCGCTGGTTGCTTTCTCTGGCCGAAGTGCACCGGTTGCGCCAGCCGATAATCAGTTGGCCATAGTTCCGGCGCCGTCTGCGGTCTGACCACTACCGCTGACTAAGGGGCATTGATGGAAATACCTCCCGCAAGCGGCCGGAGGATCATGCGGATGTAGTCGATGGCTTCGCTCACCCGGCTGTAGGCACCGATGATGAACTGGATGGAGTTGGTGACCTGGCTCAACAGGGACTTGTCGTCTTTCTCGCTGGCAGGGGGGACCTGCACCTGGCGGTCAAGGATGGTGAGCGTGTCGGTCACAGCCTCCTGCTGGTGGAGCGTCCACTTCAGAAGAAGGGTGTTGTAGATGTCATCATTTGTGGCGTTCCCCTCATCCACCGGAAGCGTGAAATCATCCTGATGCTCACCGATGATGGCCGATGCCTTGCGCAACAGGCCGGGGATGTCGTCCTTTTCGCTCCGCAGCGAATAGATCTTGCCGTGAAGTTCCGGATTGTCCGTATCGGCACGCAGGGCCATAATCCAGGCCGAGACCGATTCGCCGGTCTGTATCCTGTCCTCCCTGGGCCACGCAACAAAGATGATTCCTGTCACGATGAGCAGGAGCAGGGGCACTTTTACGGTATGTGAGCGAAAGAATCTCATCAATCTTGAAGATACACAAATGAGAAGCTACTGGCAATGGAAGAATGGTGCCGGGACGGGCTTTTCGGGTGGATCAGGCCTCAACCTTTTTTCCGGCGTTTGCAAGCTCCTGACGCAGGAAACGGCCGGTGTACGAGTGCTCTGCCAGGGCCAGCTCTTCGGGTGTTCCGGTGGCGATGATGCTGCCGCCCTCGTCGCCGCCCTCCGGACCCATGTCGATGACGTGGTCGGCGGCCAGGATCAGGTCAAGGTTGTGCTCGATGACCACCACGGTGTTGCCCTTGTCGACCAGTTGCTGGATGACGCTGACCAGCATGGTGACATCCTGGAAGTGCAGCCCGGTGGTGGGTTCGTCCATCACGTAAAGGGTGTCGCCGGTACCGATCTTGGAGAGTTCGCGTGCGAGTTTGATGCGTTGCGCCTCGCCGCCTGAAAGCGTGGTGCTGGACTGCCCCAGCGTTAGGTAACCGAGTCCCACCGAGTTCATGGTCTCCATGATCCGCCTTACCCGCGGCACTGCGTCAAAAAACTGCGCCGCCTGTTCTATGCTCATCTCCAGCACGTCGGCTATGTTTTTTCCCTTGTAGTGGATGTCCAGCGTTTCGCGGTTATAGCGCCGCCCATTGCAGCTCTCGCAGGTGACGTAGACATCCGGCAGGAAATTCATCTCGATCTTCTTGACCCCGTCGCCGGTGCAGGCCTCGCAGCGCCCGCCCTTGACGTTGAAGGAAAAGCGCCCCTGGCCGTAGCCGCGGATCTTAGCCTCGGGAAGCTCGGCGAACAGCGAGCGGATGATGTCGAAGACCTTGGTGTAGGTGCCGGGGTTGGATCGCGGCGTGCGTCCGATCGGGCTCTGGTCGATGGAGATGATCTTGTTGAGATGCTCGAGTCCGCGCACTTCATCATAAGGCAGGGGGACCGTGCGTGATTGATAGAAGTGAGAGCTGAGCAGCGGCACCACGGTCTGGTTGATGAGCGAGCTTTTACCGCTTCCGCTGACGCCCGTGACGCAGATGAAGGTGCCGAGCGGCAGGTGCAGTTCCGCCGATTTCAGGTTGTGTCCGCGCGCGCCCGTGATCACCAGTTCGGTGCCTTTGCCCTTGCGCCGTTGCTCGGGGAGCGGAATGCGCTCCTCGTATCGGAGGAAGCGGGCGGTCATGGATTCCGGGTCGAGCTCGTCCGGCCGGCCCTGTGTTACGATGTGCCCGCCGAACCGCCCGGCGCCCGGACCCAGGTCCACCACGTAGTCGGCATGCTCGATGGTCTCGCGGTCATGCTCCACCACGATGACGCTGTTGCCCAGGTCGCGGAGCTGTTTGAGCGAGTGGATGAGCTTGATGTTGTCGCGCTGGTGCAGCCCGATGCTGGGTTCGTCGAGGATGTAAAGCACCCCGACCAGCTGGGTGCCGATCTGTGTGGCCAGGCGGATGCGCTGCGCTTCCCCGCCGCTGATGGTCTGGGCCTCGCGGTCCAGGGAAAGATAATCGAGCCCGACGTTCAGCAAAAAATCGAGGCGGTCGCGGATTTCCTTTACGATCTGGGTGGCGATGACACGCTGGCGGTCGGTCAGCTCGAACCGGTCCACGGTGCGGCGCAGCGCCCGGATGTCCATCCGCACCAGATCGTGGATGTTGAGTTCGCCGATGCGGTAGGAAAGGGCCTCTTTCTTGAGCCGCCCGCCGCCGCAGGTGGTGCACGAGACCCGGTTCATGAAGGCCTTGGCCTTGTCGCGCTGGGAGGCCGACTTCGACGACCCGTACTGGTCGCGGATCAGTGCGCAGACACCGGGGAACGAGTGCTTGTAGGTGACGTTGCTTTCGCGGAAATCGTAGGTGACGTCGTATTTCCGGTCGCCGCTGCCGTGCATGATCACCTCGCGAAGATCATCCGCAAGCTCTTCGAGCGGGGTCTGATAGGATGCCTTGTGCGACTTAAAGACCGCTTCAAGCTGCTTGAAGACGAAGATGCCGCGGGGATTGCCCAGGAAACGGATCCCGCCCTCGGAGACACTCTGTTTGGGGTTTGGTATGACCAGGGCCGGGTCCACATCATACCGGTACCCGAGTCCGTCACAATCCGGACACGCCCCGTAGGGCGAGTTGAACGAGAACATGTTGGGCGCCGGCTCGTCGTAGGAGAGGCCGCTTTCGGGATCGAACAGGTTCTGCGAGAAGAGCATGTCGCGGAATCCGCCCTTGCTTTCCGCATCCTCGATGGCCAGGATCAGGTTACCGTCGGCCATGTCCAGGGCTACCTGGACGCTCTGCTCGATGCGGCTCCGGCTGTTTTCTGAGACCACGAACCGGTCCACCACCACCTCGATGTCATGGGTCTTGTAGCGATCGGCCTGCAGGCCCGGTTCCAGTTCCCGGAACTCCCCGTCGATGCGGACCCTGATGAAACCCTGCTTGAGGGTCTGTTCGAAAAGCTCGCGGTAGTGCCCCTTGCGTCCGCGCACGACCGGCGCCATGCAGTAGGCGCGCGTGCCCTGCGGCAGTTCCAGTATGCTGGCCACCACCTCTTCCGGCGTCTGCTTCTGCATGGGGTTGCCGGTCAGGTAGGAGAAGGGCGTGCCGGCCCGGGCGAACAACAGGCGCAGGTAATCGTAAATTTCGGTGACGGTGCCGACCGTGGATCGGGGATTGCGGCTGGTGGTCTTCTGGTCGATGGAGATGACCGGCGAAAGCCCGTCGATGAAGTCGGTATCGGGACGCTCCATCATCCCCAGAAACTGCCGGGCATAGGCCGAGAGCGACTCCATGAAGCGGCGCTGGCCCTCGGCATAGATCGTATCGAACGCCAGTGAGGTTTTGCCCGATCCCGAAATGCCCGTGATGACCACGAACTGGTCGCGCGGAATATCCAGGTCGATATTCTTCAGGTTGTGCTCGCGGGCTCCGCGAATGACGATGGCGTTGGTCGGCATGCGTGTCTTGGGTGCTGCTGTTTCTGGATATGCTGTTTCTGGATATGTGGAGGAATCAAAGGTATGACGAACCCCAGTATATGTAAACCGGAAAAGAGGAGAATATCATTCGTTTATTTCCCGTTAAATATTATCTTTCAATAATGTGCCTGCTGACGGCATCTCATGCATTACCTCGCTTGATGTGCAGCAGGTTGCAGGACGCGTAACAACGACTAATACCGGGTCTCTGTGTGTCACGATCTGTCTATCGCGGACTTTCACTAATTCAGGCTTGTCACCTCTAAAAGGACTTATTTTATGAAACATATCACGGCTACTTCCTTTATCGTATTGTTCCTGGCCGCAACGGCTTTCCAAACAGTTGCTGCAGATACCAACAACTGGAACCACACGGATGGTCCCTACGGCGGATCGGTCTGGGCACTTCACGTCTCCGGCGATGGCAGCATGCTTGCCGGGACCCTTGGAAACGGTGTCTACTTCTCGACCGATGGCGGCGATAACTGGCTCCAGAGCAATCTGGAGGACGTTTCGGTCTACGATTTCGCCCGCGGCTCCGGTGACACTTTCTTTGCCGCCACACAAAACGGGGTGTACCGGTCCGATAACAACGGCCGCAGCTGGCGCCGCATGGTCCAGGGCATGGATGAGACCCACGTGCAGGCGGTCATGGTACATGAAGGCGGACGAGTATTCGCAGCAGCCCTTGCCGGTGGTATCTATGTGTCCGATGACAACGGTTCTTCCTGGAGCCAGTCCAACGAGGGGATTGCACTGACCTTCGGTTACGCCCTCGGGGCACTTCCGGATGGCGGTGTCATTGCCGGTGTTACCAATCAGATATACCGCTCTGAAGATGGCGGTGACCTGTGGGTTCTTATGGATACGGATTTCCCCCATGTCCGTACGAATGCCATCGTCGTCACCGATGACGGTGTTGTGTTTGCCGCCACTCAGGATGGTGTGTACCGCTCCGACGATTCTGGCCAGACCTGGCAGGGGACGGGCAACCAGTTTGCCGATACAGAGGTTTACGATCTGGTCGCCGGCTCCGGAAACATGCTGGTTGCAGCCACCCGGAACGGGATCTACACATCGTCAAATAACGGAGATAACTGGGAGGCCGAGGGCCTTGCCGGCCAGCCGGTCTACTCAGTCGGCTATGGCGGCGGCGTGCTGGCCGCAGGCGCCAACCCCGGCGTTTTCGTACGCAACAGGTAAATCCACCCATGGCGGTTCTGGGCATCGAATCATCCTGTGACGAGACAGCCGCGGCGGTATATGACGGCACGCGGCTGCTCTCCAGTGTCATCGCATCCCAGACCGACCACATCGATTTCGGCGGTATCGTGCCCGAACTGGCTTCCCGCGCCCATGAGCGGGTGATCTGGCGCACCGTTGCAAAGGCCCTCAGCGACTCCGGCCTGGGCCGGGAGGATATCGAAGCCATCGCCGTCACCGAGGGTCCCGGCCTCATGGGATCGCTGCTGGTGGGACTCTGTTTTGCAAAAGGCCTGGCCATTCAGTGGAACAAGCCGGTCATCGGGGTCAACCACATCGACGCCCACATCTACGCCACCTATATCGACGAGAAACCGCAGCTCCCGTTCGTGAGTCTTGTGGTTTCGGGCGGACACACCCAGATATTCCATGTTACCCGTCCGCTTCAACACAAGCTTATGGGGCAGACCCGCGACGATGCCGCCGGTGAAGCCTTCGACAAGATCGGGAAACTGCTCGGCCTCGCCTATCCCGCCGGACCCCAGATCGACCGGCTGGCACGAGAAGGCGACCCTTCCTTTTACGATTTCCCGCGCGCAATGATGAAAAAGGGCCTGGACTTCAGCTTTTCCGGACTCAAGACATCGGTGCTCTACTATCTCCGGGATGTCCCGGAGCAGGAGCGACCCGCTTTCATCAATGAGCATCTGAGAGACCTGTGCGCCAGCATTTCCGCCGCTATCACCGACGTGCTCATCCACAAGCTTCGCCAGGCAGTCCGGAAAACCGGTGTGAAAAGTGTGATCATTGCCGGCGGTG
Source organism: Balneolales bacterium (assembly GCA_007128855.1). Taxonomy (GTDB): domain Bacteria; phylum Bacteroidota; class Rhodothermia; order Balneolales; family Natronogracilivirgulaceae; genus SKNL01. The sequence continues at coordinate 2,204 of SKWQ01000286.1, read as the reverse complement.
TCTCGGCCAACTCGATGCTGCGGGAGAAGGCACGGCAGATGGCCCTGGAACTGGGGGCGTCACTGCACATCCCGCATCCAAAATACTGCACCGACAATGCGGCAATGATTGCCGTCACCGGTTGGTTCAAGGTCAGGGAGGGGATGTTCGACGACCTGCAACTGAGGCCGTATGCAAGATTTCAGTGGGACCGCGCCATCAGATAGGGTACGGCTAGTGTAAAACCCGGCCATGGATGAAAAACCCGGACATGGGAGGGACGCAGTCATGCACCGCTGGCAGTAATTGACCGCTGGCAGTAATTGACCGCCGGAAGTAATTAACAGGGAGGAGTACGAAAATCTTCAGGAACCCTGTTTTTTACAGGCTTCGACGGCCAGGCGGTCCACCCGGTTGTTGCGCTCGTCGTCAGCATGGCCCTTCACCTTCACCCACTCCACGTCGTGCGGCCGCATGGCATCCAGCAGCTGCTCCCACAGCTCCCGGTTCTCCACGGGCTTCTTATCGGCCTTTTTCCAGCCCCGGCGCAGCCAGTTGTCCACCCACCCCTGCGTGAAAGCGTTGATGATGAGGGCGCTGTCGCTGTGGATGGATGCGCGGCAGGGTTTGTTGAGGGTGCGCAGGGCCTCGATGACCGCCCTGAGTTCCATCCGGTTGTTGGTGGTGGCGGGCTCGCCGCCGCTGATCGTTTTTTCGCGGCCGTTCCACTGAAGGAGGGCTCCCCAACCACCCGGACCGGGATTGCCGCTGCAGGCACCGTCGGTATAGATGATCACGTGCGGTTTTTTCATGTCAGGTAGCGGTCAGAAATGGTTTGGAACGCTTTTTTGAAGCGGGCGGTGTTGTCTGCGATCTGCACGTCCCAGCTTTCGCCGCTTTCCGGGTCGAAGGCCGAGAGTCCGCGGCTGACGTTGATGAGCGGAATGCCGGGGTGACCGGCCAGATGCCGCTCCAGTTCCGTGATGGAACCGGACTGCGCACCGACGCCGGGGATCAGCAGCGGGGCTTCCGGATAGGCATCCAGCACCGGTCCGTACACCTCGCTCTGGGTTGCCCCGATCACCATGCCCAGCGCTCCCGGATGTTGGGCGGCGCAGGTCCGGAGCAGCGTGGCCAGGTGGGCGCTGAGTGACGGGGCCTTGCCGAAGGGACGGGTCATCAGCTCGGCGGCACCGGGGTTGGATGTCAGCGTCAGGGCATACACGGCCCGTGAGGCGTCCCCAAGGAACGGGACCAGTGTCTCGGTGCCCATGAAGGGGGACAGGGTGATGGCGTCGAATCCCAGACGGTCAAAAAAGGCCACTTTATAGCGCTCGTTGCTGTGCGGGACATCGCCCCGCTTGGCGTCCGCGATCAGGACCTTGCCGGACGGGATGGCGTCCAGCACTTCGTCCAGCAGCGTAAGGCCCTCCGGGCCGATCGCCTCAAAGTAGGCCAGGTTCACTTTGTAGGCGGCCGTGCCGGTCTTGGTCTGCTCGATGATGCGGCGGCACCAGGCAAGGACCAGCTCGCGGTCCGTGTCGTACTGCCGGCGGAGTTCCGGCGGCATGGCCTCGGGAATGGGATCCAGGCCGGTGCAGAGCACCGAACCGGAGTTCCGGATGGCGGAAAGGAGTTTGTTTTGAAATGACATGGCTCGAAAATACAATGATTTCGATTTTTTTCTGCGTTAATTCTTACTTTGGCAGGTAATTCAAACGGCAAACTTCACAAAAACAGAGCTGCATGACCCGAAACGGTGTAACCTCCCGTGATTTCTTCCTGACCATCCGGCTGGTCCCTGCCGCATTCATCGCCGGTGTGACGCTGCTTCTCATTCTTACGATCTTTTTGATCATCCCGGATATGGACGTAGTCTTTGAAGGCACCGTGGTGATCGTACTGATCGGGATCGGCCTCATCGCCATACCGGCCGCGATCATTGGCGGAATGATGGCCATGAAGCACCGGCTGGACCTGATCGGCCGTGAAGCACCTCTCATCAGGAAATGCCCCGAATATCGCACCGGGAACATCATCAAGTTTGCCATCCTCGAGGGGGTCGGGATGTATATTGTGATCGCCTACATGCTCACCCAGCATACCGTGATGCTTGGCGCCGCCCTGTTGATGATCCTGGTCATGCTGCTGAGCTTCCCTACCAGGGACAGGGTGATCAACGCGCTGTCGCTGGACCAGGATGAAATCGCACTTCTGGACAACCC
>SKWQ01000273.1 GCA_007128855.1 Balneolales bacterium | reverse complement strand
AGGGCGGCATCGAATCGCGCCTGCACCTCTTCCAGCCGGGATGTGGCATCAGTCCAATTGTTCCAGCTCCGCCCCAGGCGGCGTTCAAGGTCGCCGTGGTTCCTGAGCACGGCCTGGGCATCGCCCGTATCATAGAAAGCAGGATCGGCCAGTTGCAGCTCGATTTCCGACTTCTCCTTTTCCATGCGGTCGATCTCCTTCTCCAGTTTTGCCAGTTTTTGCTTAAGCGGTTTCATTTCCCGGCTGAACCGGTTGCGCAATTCAGCCTCTGCGCGCTTGACCTCCCTGGACTTGGGTCCGCTTCCGGTATTGGCCGATCCGCTTCCCAAACCAGCCGTTCCGGCACCGTCACTGCCCGTCCCGGCATTGTTGCTGCCGGTCTGCATCCGGCTGCTGCCTTTGGCCGATCCCGAATTCCCGGAAGAAGGGCCTGTTCCGGCCGGATGTCCCGCTGCAGCCTCCGAACCCGCTTTCTGCTCCCGGTATTTCCATTCGTAATAGCTGAAATCACCGGGATATTCAAACAACCGCCCGTTACCCACCCGCCATACCTTGTTTGCAAATCCACTCAGGAAATAACGGTCGTGGCTGACGGCAACCACCGTACCCTGGTACTGTTCCAATGCCTGGAGCAACACTTTTCTTGAACGGATATCCAGGTGGTTGGTGGGCTCATCAAGTATCAGCAGGTTGGCCGGCTCAAGCAGACTTTTTGCCAGGGCCAGGCGGCTTCGTTCGCCCCCGCTGAGAACCCCCACCTTTTTGAAAACGTCATCGCCGGAAAACAGGAATGCCCCAAGGATACCGCGGATACGCGACCTGGCTTCGGAAGTCCGGGCCGATGCCTCCATCTCCTCCAGCACGGTGCGCTCCGATGCAAGGACATCGGCCAGATGCTGGGCGAAGAAGGTCATGATGACATTGTGTCCGGGCACCCGCTCCCCGTCAAAAGGCTCCGTGCCGTTGATGATCCGGGCCAGGGTCGACTTTCCCGCACCGTTGGCTCCAACAAGGGCGATCTTGTCGCCCCGCTCAATGGCCGCGTCCTGATTCTCCGTAAACACGGGAACGGGCTCTTCCCTGTCGGAGCGATAGGTCTTGTTCAGGCCCCGGATCTCCATCACATTGACCCCGCAGCGGGGCGGGTCGGGAAAACGGAAATCGATGGAAGTCGTATCCTCCTCTGGCATTTCGATGCGTTCCGTCTTCTCAAGCTGCTTAATCTTGCTCTGCACCTGCCTCGCCTTGGTTGCCTTGGCCCGGAAGCGGTTGATGAACCGTTCGGTCTGCTCCAGCTCTTTCTGCTGGTTTTCCCAGGCCTGGCGCTGCAGTTCCAGTTGCTGCTGGTACTGCTTTTCATAGGCGTCATAATTGCCCTTATAGAGCGAAATTCGCCGGTTTTCCAGCGCGGCAATGTGCGTGACCATACGGTTGAGGAACATCTGATCGTGGCTGACGATCCAGATGGCGCCCGGATAACCAGGCAGGTATCGCTCCAGCCAGTCAATACTGTCAATGTCGAGGTGGTTGGTCGGTTCGTCAAGGAGCAGGATATCGGGTGCTTCCAGCAGCAACCTGGCCAGCAGTGCGCGCATCTGCCATCCGCCACTGAACGTATGCAGCGGTTCATCCAGCTCCTCCGATGAGAAGCCGAGCCCCTTCAGGGCCTCTTCCAATTTTGCCTGCCGCTTTCCGCCATCCTGCATGTCAAAACGGTTCTGGAGCATCTCCAGTTTCGACAATAATTGGGGATACTCCGCATCCTCGTACGAATCCAGTTCCGATATCCGGGTCGTGGTATCGGCAATCTGCCGTTCCAGTTCGTTGGCTTCCGCAAAGGCCTCCAGGACCATGGAGCGGACCGTTTCCTCCCGTGCCACTTCCAGTGATTCCTGCTGCAGATAACCGATGCGCGTGCCCGAAGACCATTCGCATATCCCTTCATCCGGGGTCAGATCCCCCGTCATAATGCGCAGTAACGTTGTTTTTCCGGCGCCGTTCGGCCCGATCAGGCCGATCCGGTCCCCCTTTGCGAACGTCAAAGAAACCTTGTCAAAAAGACAGCGATTTGAAATAAAATATGTTATATTGTGCAGTCTGTACATAAACGTTTTCTAATCAACCAACACTGAATTACTGAAACCACATGCTCGGAGTAAAAGTTAAAGATAACGAAAGCATCGATCGTGCCATAAACCGTTTCAAGAAAATGATGACCCGCTCGCGTATCCTGATGGAATACAAAGAGCGTCAGCAGTTTCTGAAGCCCTCGGAATTGCGCCGTGAAGCGCACAAGAAGAGCGTACGGGAAGAGCGCAAACGCCGTCGCGACGAGTGGAGATAATTTTCTCGCGGGTGGACCCGGAGCAGCTCCGGGTCGCTTCTGCAAAAACGACCAACCCATTCAGGTAACGCGTGGCTACATAATTTTCAGCCACCAGGTCACTATTCATCCAGTCCACTGGTCCTCAAGGCGTCGCTGATACGACCAACGGCGCTGATTTTCATTTTCCGTCCTTCTCCACTGTATCCTTTCGGAACAATTGCGCGCTGGAAACCCATGGCTTCGGCTTCGTCCAGCCTTCTTTCCAACTGGGATACCCTTCTGACTTCCGCCCCGAGTCCCACCTCACCGATCATCACGACCGGTACGCCCGCCGCCTTTCCTGACAGTGATGATACCAGGGCTCCCGCCACGCCCAGATCACACGCCGTCTCGGTCAGTTTCAGCCCGCCGGCGACATTCAGAAAAACATCGTGATTCCCGAACTCCCAGCCGCATCGCTTCTCAAGCACCGCAAGGAGGAGCGAAAGCCGACGGTGATCGAATCCCGAGGCGGTCCGCTGCGGCATCCCGTAGGATGTCGGGGTCACTAGCGCCTGGATCTCGATGAGCAGCGGCCTGGTGCCCTCCATGGAGCACACTACGGCATTGCCGCTCACGGTCGGATCAAACTCTGACAGGAACAGCTCCGACGGATTGGCCACTTCGCTCAGGCCGCCGTTATCCATCTCGAACACCCCTACTTCCTGGGCGGGACCGAAACGGTTTTTCAGGGTGCGAAGGATCCGGTGATGGGATTGCTTCTCGCCTTCGAACTGCAGGACGGTATCGACCATGTGCTCCAGGATCCGCGGACCGGCCAGGTCCCCATCCTTGGTTACATGTCCGATGGCAATCACGGTCACGTTTTCCTGCTTGGCGAGCTGCATGAGCAGGGCCGCGCATTCGCGTATCTGCGCCGTGGTGCCCGGCATGCTTTGAAGTGCATTATGGTAGACGGTCTGGATGGAATCGATGATCAGGATTCCGGGTTTTTCTGCCCGTGCGGTCTCGATCACCTTCATGATCTCGGTTTCCGTGTAAAGCCGCAGATTTTCCGGGCGCACCTCAAGCCGCTTGGCACGCTGTCTTATCTGGGCAAGCGACTCCTCCCCGGAAACATAGAGCGCCTTCTCCCCTGCCAGCAGGGAAACCCATTGCAGGGCCAGGGTGCTCTTTCCGATGCCGGGATCGCCGCCCAGCAGGATAAAAGAACCCGGCATCATGCCGCCACCCAGCACCCGGTCCAATTCGCCCATTCCGGTCGAAGTGCGGTCGGCATCAGAAACCGGGATGTCATCCAGCCCCACCGGCTTCAGAGGGGGTCTTCCAGCCGGATGCAGCCGGGACTTATGCGGCTTCTGTCCGTCATCATCCTGGACGACAACCTCTTCCAAGGTATTCCACCGGGAACAGGAACCGCATGCACCCAGCCATTGGGAAGTTTCCCATCCACAATGGGAGCAGACAAATAGGGTGCGTTTTTTACGGGCCATGGATCATTCCTTGGTTCGGCCGTTCATCTTTTTGGTCACGCCCGCATTCAGGTACCAGCTCATGGCCATGAGCCCGGCACCGACCACCAGGTAGAAACTGATCAGGCGCCACATGAAAACGGCGATCCCCAGGAATTCCCGTCGCGGCATCAGCGGTCCCTGGAACAGGGCATACAGACCTTCCAGACCGCCGCTTCCACCCGGCGTAGGCATGAACATGCCAGCCAGTGTCATGGCCATGCCCCGCAGAAACGATAGCAGCACATCGGCCGGCACGAAGCTGAGCACCACAATAGCGGGCAGCCAGACCTTGGCCAGCCAGGCCAGGGTGGACAAGGCAAAAGCATAAATGACAAAAGACTTCGGTTTTTTCCTGAGCTCATGTGAGTAGGACTCCAGCTCTTCCGCTTCCCTGGCTACCTTGTAGCGGTATTTCCGCAGGAAGGGCATGCTGAAGACGAAGTTGACCGTACGTTTGAGGACGTAGGGGTTCCGGAACACCCCATATGTCAGGAACAGTGCATACGCCAGAAGCAGGATGTAGATCAGTACCATGGCCCCGTGTCCCACCCACCCGGCGTTCTCAGGAACAACAGGAAGGAAGATCCCCAGGATCATGAGCATGGGGATGATGAAGACCAGTAGCAGCTGGTCCAGCATGATCCCGTAAATGACGATGGCACTCGATTGCCCGAGGGACAGATTCTCCCTCGTCATGACGTACGTGGCCATGGGTCCGCCCCCGATGGTCGATGGTGTCACCGATGAAGTGAACTCCCAGCAGAGTACGACGCGAAGTGACGCGAGCCAGGTCAGGCGCCTTTCAGAGAGAAACCTGATCTTGGCGCTGAGAAACCAGAGGCGCAGACCAACCACGAACAAGGCAATGAAAAGGCCGGGGGTACGGTTCCAATACAGCCGGTCGAAAAGCCCCGGCGAGTAGGTCCAGTAGATCAGCAGGCCCATACTGGTCAGGCTCAGCAAAATGGAGACTGCCAGATACTTGCCGGATATCTGCGGTGAAACCCGGTCGTTTACCTGTTTTTCAACCGAAACCGGAGTAATTACGCTATGTTTCTTACTTATTGACAAAGAGTCTGTTACCTGCCGGATCGGCTTTCATCCGGATGGATTGTAGGAGATTGCTAGGGTGGTCTTTTGGATAGTACGAGAAAAAAAAAGGCCCTGTATCCGGAAGCCGCAAAATACGGAACTGGATACAAGGCCCAAAATTACGTTAATTTTCTGATTTCGTTATCAAAAAATTAGCGGATTACGCTATGGTAATATCCTCATCGAGATAGACATCCTGGATGACGTTCAGCAGCTTGACACCTTCTGCCATCGGGCGCTGGAACGCCTTGCGTCCACTGATCAGTCCCATTCCACCGGCGCGCTTGTTGACAACGGCGGTCTTGGCTGCATCGGCGAAATCGTTCTTGCCGGAAGCGCCACCTGAGTTGATCAGACCGGCGCGGCCCATGTAGCAGTTGGCCACCTGGTAACGTGTCAGGTCGATCGGGTGATCGGTTGCGAGCTCGGTGTACATGCGCTCATCCAGCTTGCCATAGGAGGAATCACCTGAATTGAGCGCCTTGAAACCGCCATTAATTTCAGGAAGCTTTTGCTTGATGATATCGGCCTGGATGGTCACGCCCAGGTGGTTGGCCTGCCCGGTAAGGTCGGCCGATACGTGGTAGTCTTTACCGTCGATAGCGAACGCGTTGTTGCGGGTGTAGCACCACAGGATGGTGGCCATTCCCAGCTCATGTGCATAGGCAAAAGCCTCCGCCACTTCAATGATCTGACGGGATGCATTGTCCGACCCGAAGTAGATGGTCGCACCAACAGCGGCGGCTCCCATGTTGTAAGCGTCATCAATGGTACCGAACATGATCTGGTCGAATTTGTTCGGATATGTGAGCAACTCGTTATGGTTGATCTTCACGATGAACGGAATCTTGTGCGCATATTTGCGGGAAACCGCACCGAGTACCCCATAGGTGGAAGCAACAGCATTGCAACCGCCCTCGTAAGCAAGCTTGACGATGTTTTCAGGGTCGAAATAAATTGGGTTTTTGGCGAAAGAGGCACCGCCGGAGTGCTCGATTCCCTGGTCTACCGGCAAAATCGACAGGTAGCCCGTGCCGCCAAGCCTTCCGTTGTCAAACAGGCGCTGCAGATTGGCAAGCACCCGGTTGCTGCGGTTTGAGGCGCTCCATACAGTATCCACGTACTCGCTTCCCGGGACGTGCAGCTGGTCTTTCGAAATGGTCTTGCACTCGTGATTGAGCAGGCTGTCCCTCTCATCACCAAGCAACTCATAGATGTTTTTGGTTGCTACTGACATATTGTATACCTCCTAACTGTGGTATGATTAAATGTAATCCAAACAGATTGCAGTACTTTTCTGCATGATTTTTATGGTGTATTCGTTACACCTGTTCTACGATATCCTTATCAGCGTAATATAAAGAAAATAGTGTGAAATCTCTATTAAGAAACCCCCACCGGGGTTAACCAATGGTTACGATTTTCCTGAAAAATCCGTAATTTAAGGTTCTTCATGCGTTAAAAGGTACGTATGTATACCCTTGAAACCCGTATTATCATTTCCCGCTCCCCACTCACCACGAATTGATGAACGAAAAGTGCCACAACGGACAAAAGTGCGCAGCTGAAAACGGCTTGTTGCCGGACCCGCCGGTGCTCATCCCCGGGAACCGTTCCGTGGTCCTGGCACCCATGGAGGATGTCAGCGACTCCCCGTTCCGTCAAATGTGCCGGGAGCAGGGTGCTGACATGGTCTATACCGAATTCATCAGTTCCGAAGCCATTATCAGGGATTCGGAAGCTACAAAGCACAAAATGGCGTTCGAGGAATCGGAGCGCCCGCTTGGGATTCAGATTTTTGGCGGTCGTGAGGAGGCCATGTACGGGGCTGCCAAAATAGCCGAGTCCAACAACCCGGATTTGGTCGACATCAACTTCGGGTGTCCCGTGTACAAGGTCGTCAGGAAGAATGCCGGATCGGCATGCCTGAGGGACCTTGGATTGATGGAGCGGATGGCTGGAACGGTTGTGGATGCCACGTCACTGCCCGTCACCGTTAAAACACGTCTGGGATGGGATGAACAAACCATCCGGATCCGCGAGGTGGCACTCATGCTGCAGTCCGTCGGAGTCAAGGCGCTTACCGTGCACGCCCGGACCCGCAGCCAGGGATACAAAGGCGAAGCCCAGTGGGAGTATTTCAAGCACCTCAAAGAGACTCCGGGACTGCACATCCCGATCATAGCGAACGGTGACATCACCACACCGGAACACGCCCGTCATCTGTTTGATGAATCAGGTGTTGACGGCATCATGATCGGCAGGGCCGCAATCGGGAACCCATGGGTATTCCGTGATATCAAGCACTATCTGGAGACGGGCGAAGTGCTGCCTTCGCCCACCGTGCCGGAACGGATGCAGATGTGCGCCCGGCAGCTGCGCGCTTCCGTCGACCACCACGGTGAACGCTACGGGGTTATCATGATGAAAAAACATTACGGAAATTACATCAAGGGTATCCGCAACGGGAAGTACCTGCGGATGGAGATTATGGAAAAAGAGCGGATAGAGGATATCCTTGAACTGCTGCTCAATTTCCGTGAAGAACCGGAAACGCGGGTAGCTGTGTAAGATTCCGATATCAGTGTCGCCAATTCCCTGCAGACTTCTCAGAGCTCCAACTTATCCGTGCGGATCCATGGCTGCAATGCTTCCGGGATGACCACCGACCCGTCCTGCTGCTGGTGTGTCTCCAAAAATGCCGCCATGACGCGCGGCAGTGCAAGTCCGCTGCCATTCAGGGTGTGCACGATTTCGGTTTTCCCATCCTCCTTCTTGTGCCGGATCATCATACGCCGGGCCTGGTAGTCCTCGAAATTGGAACACGAGCTCACTTCCAGCCATTTTTTCTGCCCGGGGCTCCACACTTCAAGATCGTATTTCTTGCTTTGGGTGAACCCCATATCGGCCGTTCCCATGAGCAGGGTCCGGTAGGGCAGCTCCAAGGCTTCCAGCAGTTTTTCCGCATCGCGACGCAGTGATTCCAGTTCGTCATAGGAGGTTTCGGGCCGGACCAGTTTCACCAGTTCCACCTTGTCAAACTGATGCAGGCGGTTCAGTCCGCGAACGTCGCTGCCATGGGAGCCGGCCTCCCTTCGCCAGCACGGCGTATAGCAGACATACCTGAAAGGCAACGCGTCGGTCCGCAATACCTCATCCCGGTGAAAGTTGGTCACCGGCACCTCAGCGGTGGGAATGGCAAAGTAGCCGTCCCGTGGGATCACATACATCATGTCCTCTTTGTCCGGGATCTGTCCCGTGCCCCTGGCCGACTGCTCATTCACGAAAAATGGCGCCATCATTTCCACATAACCGTTTTCCACGGCCTGGTCGATGAAAAACTGAATAAGTGCCCGTTGCAGGCGGGCCGCCGGACCTATGTAGAACGGGAATCCGGCCGCAGTCACTTTTGCGCCGCGCTCAAAATCGATCCATCCGCCACCGGAAACCAGGTCCCAGTGGGGCTTGTGCCAGCTATCTTTCTCATGGGCCGGGGTCCCCCAGGTATGCACCGCTTCGTTGCCGGAGGGATCCTGTGTCACCGGCACAGAGCCATCGGCCATATTCGGTATCTTCAACAGCAGGTCGTCCCGCTTTTTTTGCAGTTCCCTGACCTGCTCTTCAAGCTGCTTCACCTCCTGCTTCATCTCTCCGGTCTCACGGATTACCTTCTGGGCCTCCTCCTTCCTGCCCTGTCCCATGAGTACCCCGATCTGCTTTGCACGCGTATTGCTCTCGTTCCTCAACTGGTCGAGCTTGTGGACTGTTTTGCGCCACTGATCATCCGTGTCCAGCACCAGGTCCACAAGGCCGGTTTCATTTTCACCTTTGGCCTTCATTCCTATTTTTATACCATCCGGATCCTGGCGGATTCTTTGAATATCTAGCATGTCACAAATTTTTCATAAATGGGTCGTATCATTTCGTCGCAAAAGATACGACATAACCCGCTCAAGAGGAACCTGTCAGATTGCGTTTGGGCCGGCTGACTGACTAACTGCCTGCTCCAAATTCGGGAAAATCCATTTCATAAAACCCCCGGCAACCTTGATTACCTAAATTTTTTAGGTTACCTTTTCAGATAATTACAACTTATTTAGAAACATATAGGACATACTGACAATGCATCAGCTCGATGATATTGATATTGCCATCCTGAAACACCTGCAGCAAAACGGCCGGGCGCAAAGGAACAAACTGGCAAAAATCGTCAACCTATCCGTGCCCTCGGTATCGGAACGAATGCGCAAGCTTGAGGAGAAGAAGCTCATTGACGGGTATCATGCCGTGCTGAACCCGAAAAAGTTCAACTTTGACATCGTCGCTTTCATTTTTGTGGAGATCGACAACTCCAGTTTTCACGCTTATTTTGTAGAGCAGGCCATTCTTGAGCCGGAAATCCAGGAGTGCCATTCCATCACAGGCGACGGGTCCCACATACTGAAGATCACCACCAAAAACACCGAATCACTGGAAAGATTGCTGTCCCGTATCCAGTCGTGGGAAGGTGTCAAGAAAACAAGGTCCAACATCGTACTCTCCTCGTTCAAGCATACCCGGGAGATACCATTGGATGCCGACCGGGTACCGACCAAAGCCTGATCCCATCCATGTATACCATTGCCCGGATGATACCGGCACTCCTGATCACCTTGCTCCTGCTGATGTTGCCGGATGAAGCCCGTGGCAACCGGATCTTTGGCATTGCATATCAGGAATCGGAGATCGGACACCTGACACCGGAGGAGCTCTCTATTCTTGACCAGGCCGGTGTTCAATGGTTGCTGATCGAGGAGCCCATGAGCAGCGATCAGAGAGAACGGGTCCACCATGCCGGCATCTCCGTACTGGTCATGGTGCCTGAATATTTCCCCATCCCCTACCGCCTCACCAGGGAGAAATTTGAATACCGCCAAAGAAGTGAATCCCTGTTGGAGTTTTACCATGACGATCCGGCCGTGAAGGGATTCGGCATGTTCGCTTACGGCAACTGGAATGAGGGATACCTGCCTGACCAGCTTCTCGGTGTTGCGGCACCCTATCTTGAAAACCGAAAGTTGTTCACCATCGACACCAGGCCTTTTTCCGGACGTCCGCTCCATCCGTTCGATGGTGTCATCATTATGACACGAAACGCCTCCCAGCTTGCCTCACAGCTCGAGGAGAACCCGGCACTTACCGGCGTACTCTACTCTCCCGAGAATCGTGAACTGGATCTGCGTGATTTCCAGGAAGTCCTTAAGCTTTTGGCTGGCAAAAGGGATGTTCCCGTTTTTTTTCAGAGAGATTGGTTTTTTTTCAACCATTCGGTGGATCCACCCGCTTCCGGACACGACATCTCCCGCATTACCCGGTTGTACCACCTGGATCCCGATGCCCGTATCGCAAACCCGCCATCCAGGGAATCGGATTACGAGGTCGACCTGGCCATGTTTCTACTGTTCATTTTCTGGGTGGTGTATGCGGTATACTTCCGGCTCAATCCGCTCTACCGAAAATCGGTCAGCCGTTTCTTTGCCAACTACGACTTCTTTGTGAATGACATTCTGATGAGAAGGATCCGCTTTACAAATGATGCTGCAGCCGTTTTCCTCTTTTCCTCACTGATGGCCGGGATAATGGGTTTTTCTGTAGCCGAGCTATACCTTGATCCCGTTGCCAGACAGGCTCTGCTGAGCTACACCCCGATATTTTCTGCGGGATGGGTTCATCCGGCGGCGTTCTTCCTGCTGTTCTTCCTTGTCACGCTTGCAATCCTGACCATTCAGATCACGTGGCTCCGGATTGCCAACACCAGGCATGCCAACACTTCCCAGATAGCCACATTCATGCTTTGGCCGCAACACCTGAATCTCCTCGTCGTCAGTGTAGGGGTCATCTTGCTGCGATCCATTCCCATTTCATTTACGGTCCTCGTCATGGTTGGGATTTTTCTGGCAGTTACGCTCATCAGTTTTTTCACTACAGCGTACAACATGCGGCGGATCCATCCAACCTCCCCACTGTATATGGCCAGCACATATGCCCTGTTCGTGCTGGTGACGGCTTCGGTTGCTTCCTGGCTCATTTTCGGACTCGATATCCTCAAGGCCTGGGACCTGGCTTCGTCCCTGACTTCCCTCCGGTACTGAACCCCTGGCCGGCAGCTACTACCCTATTCCCCTGCGCATGCGCGCAACCGGGATATTGAGCTGCTCCCTGTATTTGCTGATGGTGCGGCGGGCGATTGGATACCCTCTTTTCGAGAGTTCAACCGCCAGCGCCTGATCACTGAGCGGGTTCATCTTATCCTCTTTTCCGACCAGGTCGATCAGTATGTTTTTGATTTCCCTGTTGGATACCGACTCACCTGATTCCGTTTCCACGCCCTCGGTAAAGAAATACTTGAGTTCATAGACCCCGAAAGCCGTCTGGACGTATTTGCTGTTGACCACCCGGGATATTGTGGAGATGTCCATTCCAATGCGATCGGCCACGTCCTTCAGGATCATCGGACGGATACCCTTACCCGTCCGGAAAAAATCCTCCTGCAATGCCACAATGGTCCTCATGACGGACATCAGCGTATTTCTTCGCTGCTGGATGCTTTCGATGAACCAGCGGGCCGAGTCCATTTTCTCCCTTATGAACTGCCGTGTCTGCTCGTCTGAACCTGAGTTTTTCTTCCCGGAGATGGAGTCCCATAATTCCTTGTAATGGCGGGAAATTCGGATGTTGGGTACGTTTCTGTGATGCATCCCGATCACAAATTCACCTGTTTCGTTGCCAGATTCGTCGATGGACTCCTCGTAATTGACTTCAAAATCCGGGATGATGAACTGATCGGAGTTCAGATACTCCTCGGACTCCCCGGGCTTCGGATCCAGAAGCATGATCACCTGGTTTGCATCGCGCAACTGTGCTTCCGTGATATTGAGTTTGCGTTGGATCTTGTCATAGTGCTTTTTCTTGAAGTAGGGCCAGGCAGACTCCAGGATTTCCCTTGCCAGTTGTCTGGCCGGTGTTCTGGTATCCATGGCTTCAAGCTGGATCAACAGGCATTCCCTCAGGTTTCTGGCAGCGATGCCAGGCGGATCGAGGCGCTGGATCTGATGCAGCACATCCTCGGCTTCTTCATTTGTAAGGACCACGCCTTCGCTGAAAGCGACCGCATCTATGATGGCATCCAGCTCCCTTCTCAGGTACCCATCGGGGTCTATGGAACCAATGATTTCCTCCGCAATTTTCTGCTGTCGTTCATCCAGTTTCAGCAGTTCAACCTGCTGCTCCAGCTTCTCCATAAACCCCGTTTTATAGGGTTTTGGCATATCTTTCCAGTCATCCTGGTCACTTCTGTATATAGGAACAAATTCGCTGTCGTTATCCTGGAAATAGGAATCCCAGTCTATGTCACGGCTGTCATCCACCGAATTGTGATCGTCGGCGGCGGCACGATCCCGTTCATCGGCTGCCGTTGATTCATCTGACGACGCTCCTGCTGACGCATCAGCCTCACCCCGGGCATCACTGCCCGAATCCACATCGTCTTCGGAATCCAAATCGGACAGATTGTTATCAGCTGCATCCTCGCCCCCTGCCGATTCATCGAATCCGGAGTCCGTATCAAGTTCATCATCCAGTTCCAGTATCGGATTCGCTTCGATTTCCTGCTTCACGCGCTGTTCAAGCTGCAAGGTCGGGAGTTGCAGCAACTTGATGTACTGTATCTGTTGCGGCGAGAGCCGCTGTTGCAGTGTCTGACTTTGCCTGACGGATTGGGATTGCCGGATCATACCGCAACTCCTGTCTTAATCCTGACTTCTTCACATGCCGTGAGAAACTCTGCATACCACGCTGCCCCATAAGCCCTGATGAGCGCATTCTCAAGAAAATCAGAGAGATAGATACCTTCGGAAGAACCACGCTCACAGGCAGCTCCACACAAAGATGGAACGTACTCAAGATTGAGATACTCCAGGTTGCCGACCTTCACGGCTCTCACGGGAAACAGATGGCAGCTCAACGGTTTGATCCACTCGAAGCGGTCTTCCATCCATGCTTTCTGGATCCCGCAAATGGCAATTCCTTTTTCGTCGTACGAAACGAAAACACACTCGGCACCGTCGGTGCAATTGAGTTCCGGTGCCTTATAACCGTTCCTGATCAATCCCTCAGCCCTGACTACTTCCCTGGCACGGGGACGAAGCTCGTCCTGCAGCAACCTCCAGGCCTTGTTCAGCACCGGGATCTCATTTTGTGTCACAGGGGCTCCCGCATCACCTACAACGCAGCACCCGCCTTTGCAACGCAGCAGATCGCATGCAAACCGAAAAGTTGCAATATCGTCGGAAATGACAGTGTGCTGTACCTGGAACATGAATCAGTCCTTCAGACCCTGAATTAAATAATGTGGGCTTTATAATATGCAAAAAAGACCAGTGACTCACCATGCGACTATCCCGAATTTTTTTCCGGGCCTTTGCACAATGATCCCGTCCAGTTCGAGCCGGAGCAGGACCGCCAGCAGTACATGCGTTGCGATCCCCGAAATGCGTGCAATCTCATCGATGTGGCGCTCCTTTTCCGACAGGAGCCGCAGTATCATCGTTTCCTGCGGATCAGCATCAGCGCGCTGCAGCCTCTGGTTTACCCCGCCAGGATTTCCATTCCGTAGTTGCGGATGTTCATCCCGACCCGATCTGAGATGCAATGCCGGTGGCAGCTCCGCAACGATATCCTCAACGTTGCACACCAGTTTGCCCCATCCCCGCTGAATGACCCTGTTGCATCCTTCGCCCCTTTCGTTACTGACACTGTGGGGTACCACAAAGACCTCCCTTCCCTGATCCAGCGCAGCACCAACCGTAATCATACTGCCACCTTTGATCCCGGTTTCCGACACCAGGACACCAAGTGACATACCGCTGACAATCCGGTTCCGTATTGGAAAGTGGTGAGCTTCAGGACGGGTGCCGGGTGGATATTCGCTGATCAGCGCACCCCCGCTGTCCACGATCCTGAAAGCCAGCGACCTATTGCCCGTCGGATAGACCCGGTCGAGGCCGCAAGCCATTACCGCCACTGTGCATCGGTTGTTTTTCAGTGCCTCCCCGTGGGCCAGAGCGTCCACACCGTGTGCCAGACCGCTCACAATACCGGCCTGCACCCTTTGGATGAGTTGCCTGGTAAGCCGGACCGTCACCTCCCTGCCCTCGCTAGAAGGTCTTCGTGTTCCAACAACAGCCAGGAAATCCATTTTCAACACTTCCGGATCTCCCCGCACCCACAGGACGGCTGGCGGATCATATATATGCAGCAGTCTCGCGGGATAACAGTGGTCAAACGGTGTCAGCAGCACCATCCCATGCTTTTCCGTCATAATCAATACACGATCCACATCGCCCCAGGATGAGAAATCCCTGATCGATTTTGCTACGGTGGCCCCGATGGTTGCCACACCTGCCAGTTCGGACCAGTCTGCTGAAAAAACAGCCAGCGGATCCTCAAAATGATCGAACAGCCGGCGGATCCTGCCGCCGCCAACGGACGGTATCATGGACAGTGCCAGGCTGGCCCTGACATAATTCTCACTTTTACCCATCATCAGGTCGTATCGTCTCTCTGAGAAAGACCCCGTCCAACTTCAGGGTCTCATACTTCCGGTTTCAGTTATTTATCGTGGAGCATCTCCCAAATCCGTTCCTTCAGTTCATCCAAACCAAATCCCGTCACAGCAGATACCGGCACGTGCCTAACATCCAGTTCCGGTTGCTCTTCCAGTTTGAATTCCGGAAACAGGTCCATGTGCGTTATGGCAACCAGCCGGGGTTTGTCCATCAGGTCTTTCCGGTACGCATGCAACTCTTCACACAATATCCGGTACTCATCCGCAACATCGCTCATCCCGTTGATGACGAACAGCAGGACCTTGTTCCGTTCGATATGTCTGAGGAACTGCAGCCCGAGCCCTTTTCCTTCATGGGCTTTTTCGATGATCCCCGGTATGTCCGCCATCACAAAACTGCGATGATCGGGCATCTGGACCACACCGAGATTGGGTTCAAGCGTGGTGAACGGATAATCAGCAATTTTAGGTCGGGCCGCGGAAAGTGAAGAGAGCAGTGTGCTTTTACCTGCATTCGGGAAACCGACCAGACCTACTTCGGCAATGAGCTTCAGTTCAATCTCGACTACGATCTCTACACCAGGTTCACCGGGTTGTGCGTATTGGGGTGTCTGGTTGGTGGCCGTTTTGAAGTGGGTATTGCCGAGTCCGCCCCTTCCTCCCTGTGCAAGCACCAGCTGCTCGCCATGCTGCACCACCTCTCCGATGACACGGCGTGTTTCGTTCTCGTAGGCAACGGTACCAAGCGGGACGCGCAGTACGATATCGTCTCCCTTCTTGCCCGTCTTTTGCGAGGAACCGCCCGGACGCCCTTTCGGTGCCTTCAGGAATTTCTTGTAGCGCAGGTCCAGCAAGGTGTTCATATGGCTGTAGCCTTCCAGGATTATGCTGCCGCCGTCGCCGCCGTCGCCACCGTCCGGACCACCTCTCGGGACAAATTTTTCCCTGCGGAAATGGGCCATTCCTGCTCCGCCGTCTCCGGCTTTCAGATACAATTTAGCGTAATCGGCAAATCTCATGTGATCTTCCTGCGGGTTGCTGTTATCGGTCAGGAATAATAGTCAAAAGCAGGGTGCCAATCAGCCTGAAAGTGTCACTTTTTTGTGCGATAATCAGCCCATTTTTGCTCTTTCGCACATGAAGACGCTTCCGGACAAGCATCCGGCCCCCTTTTCTGTGCTCCATGCTGCTGAACTGAAAAGTCTTAATCCTTGTATTTGTGCAGCAGGATCTTCAAAAGCCGTGAGAGGCGTTTTTTCATTTTGTTCCTGGAAACGATGAAATCCAGGAATCCGTGTTCAAGCAGGTATTCCGAGGTCTGGAATCCCTCCGGGAGGTCACGCCCGATCGTCTGGCGTATGATCCGCGGACCGGCAAAACCGATCAGTGCGCCCGGCTCGGCCACATTGAAATCACCGAGCATGGCAAAACTGGCCGTTACGCCTCCGGTCGTGGGATTGGTCATCACCGAGATGTACGGGATTTTCGCCTCGTGCAGAAGTGCCAGTTTGGCGGAGGTCTTTGCCATCTGCATCAGACTCAGCACGCTCTCCATCATGCGCGCACCGCCGGACTGTGAAATGACGATCAGCGGGATCCCATTCTCCCTGGCATGGTCGATCGCCAGCCCGATCCGCTCGCCCACGACCGAACCCATGCTCCCACCGATAAACCGGAAGTCCATGCATGCCAATACGATTTCCAGACCCCGCATCTGGCCGGCGGCAACCTTGACGGCATCCGTCAACCCGGTTTTTTTCTGGGATTCAACCAGGCGGGATTTGTAGGTCTTTCGGTCGCTGAAAGAGAGCGGGTCCACGGGGCGGATGTGCCCCCCCATCTCACGGTACTTCCCCTCGTCAAAAAGCAGCTGAAAATAGTCGTCGCTGCCGATCGGGAAGTGGTATCCGCTGACGGGATCCACCCAGCAGTTATCCTCAAGTTCACGGCGATGGATGGTCTCACCCGTAGCCGGCACTTTCACCCAGATTCCCTCGGGCATTTCCTTGGGCGACTTGGTGACGATGTTCAGATCCTTGCGTTCAAACCAACTCATAAAAGTATGTTTTTCCTGTGTAACCGGAACGATGATGCCGTTTTTACAGACCGGTGTAATAATAAGGCTCAAAATGTTCCGGTGCGACTTTTTTTATCAGTTTCTGCGCCGGTTCACCCGATGAGCGACCCAGTGCGGAAAGGATGTGTGCCGCGCCCACCACTTTCGAAACCGGCAATTCACGCGGTTTTTCCACCTTTCCCGCAACACCGGCCTCCGTCTTCTTCAGACGTTCCATACCGGTTCCGGCCACGATGCGCCCCGATTCCCATCGTTCCATAACCTCCTCCAGCTCACGGACGGTCACATCCGATTCCGGCTCCACCCCATCCTCCCGGAACCTCCAGGACTGGTGATACAGGTGATTCCTCCGTGCATCGATGACGGTGTCGCAGCCGGGAAAAGATCCGGGAAGGCCGGCTTCCTGCCATACACCAAGGGCGATGGCCCCGAGCGTCTGACAGGCATAGAGCGGGACATGCGTCTGGAAAAGCAGCCCCTTAACGGCACTGCTGGCCACTCTCAGACCGGTGTACGAGCCCGGTCCGGCACTGACAATGACGCCGCCAAGATCTGCGACAGCGAGTTTTTCACGTGCCAGCAGGCGTTCGATGAACACAAATGTCTGCTCGGAGTGTACCCCCTTGCCTTCCGCCCTCAGCTCCTGGATGCTGCCATCTGCAAGACGCAGCGCCACGGAACAGACCGGCGTCGCCGTTTCGATGGAGAGAACCGGTTTGGTCAGGATGTCTGCGTCCATTCGATTTGTATTGCTGTCCATGGTCCTGGTTATGTGCAAAAGCCGGCTGTCCACGTGCCTCCGGGAATACCAACCTCGCCGCACGGCATCGTGTGAACGATCAAAGGGTGCGCCTGCAAAGCGATGCTTGCACGATAACCAAATATATCGCGGACCCGGTTCAATACAAAGGGGCAACAGGGCGGACTATCGGGACGCGCCGCTCGGTGCATATGACAAACCCGGAGTTATTCGTAACGGAGGGATTCCACGGGATTGACCAGTGACGCTCTTCGCGCCGGAAACACCCCGGCAGCCAGGCCGATCACGGTCAGCACGCCGCAGGTCATCAGCATGGCATCGGACGAAAGTACCGGATTGCCCAGGAACTCGGCAACACCGCCCTGCAGCTCCAGTCCGCGCACGCCGTAGACAATTCCCGATGATATCAGCACGCCGACCGATCCCCCTATCATGCAGATAAAGAGGGCTTCAAAGATGAACTGCGATATGATGTGCCGGTTCTGCGCGCCAATGGCCTTCTTCACACCGATCTCGCGGGTGCGTTCCTTGACCACGACATACATGATGTTGGCCACGCCGACACCGGCAATCAGAAGTGTGAAAAAGCCCACGGAAAAGAGGAATATCTTGATGCCCATGCCGATCTGAGCCTGGATCCGCTCCGCTTCGATGAAATCCCAGACCCCGATGGCCTGCATGTCATCGGCATGGAACCGGTATTTCCGGGCCATGATCTCGCGGACCTGGTTCTCGATCCGTTTCTGATATTCGGGATTGGTGGGACGGATCAGTACCGATCCAAGGAATGCATGGTTGTAGGTCTGCCGGAATGTGGTGTGCGGGATGATGGCCCGCCGTGCATCCGGACCATGGCTCATGGCCATCTGCATCTTTTCCTGCATCACTCCCACCACGGTGTAGGGGTTATTGTCGATCATGAGCCGGTTGCCGACCGCATTTCCTTCGGGGAAGAGCTGGTTTGCGACTTCCGGCCCCAGGAAGACCACCCGCCGCTGCTCCACGACGTCACGGGCATTGATAAAGCGCCCGCCCGCCACCGGGTACATGGAACGCATCTCCTCAAAGGTCACATCCACCCCTTCCATGTAGGTGTTGGTGGTGGCATAATCCGATTTGAGACTTACGCTGCGTCCGTATTGCGTCGATATTTTTTCGATCTGGGGTATGGACCGGCGAAACAGGTCCACATCATCCTCCATAAACCGGATGCGCCGGCCGGCATCCAGGCCATCAAAGGATCTGCTCGTCTGTCCACCGTAGAACACCATGATCTGGTTACCCCCGCCACGCAAGCCCGCCTGCAGCTGCGTGCTGAGTCCCTCACCAAACGCGAGCAGTGCGATGACGGCAATGGTCCCCCAGCAAATGGCGATGATGGTCAGGCTGGTGCGGAGCTTCTGCTTGCGCAGGTCCTGCATAAACTCTTTGATCAGGTTGATCCACATGGCGGGTTTTACGGTTTATCTGTGTGAGTAAGTCGATTTCTGTAACATCGATGCTGATGTTGATTGCCTTTCCCCGTTTACGTTCCGTCCGTTCGGGAGTTGCGGTCCATCTTCGCAGTCGACCTATTTCAGGCACTCGACCACGTTGAGCCGGGAAGCCCGGTAAGCCGGCATCCATCCGGAAGCCAGGCCGATCAGGGCCAGGACGAAGAATGCAATGAGGCCGACTCCGGGAGTGAACTGGGGCGTCCCCACGTATTCCTTTATCGGGATGTATTGCATGGCGCCGACGATCCCCCAGCCGATCAGATATCCGATGGCTGCACCGATCCCGACCAGCAGGAACGTCTCACCGAAGAAATGGGCCAGGATGGTGCTGCGACGGGCGCCGACAGATCGCCGGATCCCGATCTCCTTCATCCGCTCCTGCACCACGACGAACATGATGTTGGCCACCCCGATGCCGCCCACGGCAAGCGTCACGAAACCGATGATGCCCATGAATGAGTTGAACCCGATCTGGAACCAGCGGACGAACGCCCAGAAATCACTCGTATCCCAGATGAGGAGCGCGTCGGTATCTTCCGGGTGGAAACGGTGCCGCTGCGAGATGATCAGCTGCACCTGGTCCTTGACGTACGCACCCATGCGCGGATCGTCCACCTGATAGAGGATGTTGCTGACGATATCGGTCCCGAAAAGGGTGGAATAGGTGGTCAATGGAATGAATGCCCGGTCCTTGTCGCGCTGGCCGTAGGAGGAGTCCTGGGTCTTGGACTGCATCACCCCGATGACCGTGAACGGGGTCTGGTTCACGAATATCTGCTTCCCGACAGCCTCCTCCTCCCCGAAGAGAAGCTCCTTGAGCTCGTCGCCGATGAAGATGACCCGCCGTTGCTCGGCAATGTCGCGGTCATTCAGCCAGCGTCCGCCTTCCTGTTCAAAAATGTTCCGCATGTCCGAGTAGATCACCGGCACACCGGTAAGCTGCGGGGTGTTGCGCCGGTCCTTGTACCGGAGTTCGGCGTTCCAGGTCGTGTATTCCGGGGCCACCTGGCTCATCTGCGGGATGTTCTGCTTCAGCGCCCAGGCGTCGCTTTCGCGGAACCGCACCTGCCGCCCGATGCCGTATCCCTCATAGGGCATGGTGGTCCGGGAACCGAATACCAGCACGATCTCCTCGCCCATTCCCCGGAAATTGAGTTTGAGCTGGTCGCCCAGACCCATTCCGAAGGCAAGCAGAATGATGAGCGTGGCCGTGCCCCAAACGATCCCGAAGAGGGTAAGGAAGGTACGCAGACGCTGCTTGTTGATGGATTGGAAGAAATCTTTCAGGAAATTCATCTCAAAAATCGCACTGGTTCTGGTTTCAATGTCGGTTTGGTTTCGGTTGGATGGACGGGGGTTCAGGAAGTGGCGGTCGATCCTGGTTGCCGCGCATCCAAAAATGCAACGGTTACATCAATTGGGACTCAATTGGCGGCCAGGGAACGGAGCGGCTTCTCGAGTACCACATCGCCTTCCTCCAGCCCCTCGATCACCTCGACGTTGATGGCGTCACTCAGTCCGAGCTTCACCTCGGTCTCCAACCGGCCATTGTCGCTGCGGGACGGTACATCCACGACACTCCGGTCCTCCATGTAGGTCACCAGGCGCTCCGGTATGATCAGCACATCCTCGCGGCGATCGACCACTACATTGGCGTTGGCCGAGTATCCGGCCCGGAGCACGCGGCCGTCATTGTCGGTGATGCGGATCTCCACAGGAAAAACGGTGCTGTTTTCACGTGTGGTGGCTTTCAGGGAGATGCGGGTGAGTTCTCCCTTTACCTGGGCTCCGGGAAGCGCACCGACACGGATTTCGGCCGTCATTCCCTCATAGAGCTTGCCGACATCGATCTCGTCCACAGTCCCCTTGAAGAGCAGATCGTCCATGCGTGCCAGGGTCATGATCGGCGTGCCGGCCTGATATGACGTCAGCGGGACGATCGGGTCACCGATGTCCACCATTTTTTCGAGGATAAAGCCGTCGGTCGGCGCCTTGATAACACTTTCAATGAGCGTTTCGCCGATCAGGATGCGTCCCGATTCCAGTAATTCCAGGCGCTCGTGGTTCAGCTGGACATTGATCTCGGCATCCCTCAAGTTTCGCTGGAGTTGCTGGTAATCGTGGTCCGATACCATGTCGCGTTCACGCAACTGCTCCATGCGGAACATCTCGCGCTGAAGGGTCTCCAGGGCTATTTCCGTACGCTCGGCATTGCGTTTGGCTTCGGCAAGTTCCAGGGGTGTCGGATCCGGACGGATTTCCAGAAGCGGCTCACCCTCCTTCACAAAATCGCCCGGTTCGGCGAATACCTTATTGACCACCCCCGATATCTTTGATTTGACTTCGATTTCGTTCCTGGGCTCGATCTGCCCGACGGCCAGGGCATATTCCACCAGGTTGCCCCGTTCAACGGTAACCTGATCGTTTTTTGCTGATTTGTCATCGCCGTTGCCAGAGGTGAAAACCCAGGCTGCGGCAGCGCCTGCCACGATGATGATTCCGACTGTCAAGAGTATGCGTTTCATGTGTTTAAAAACTTTGGATTCATATGGTCACATAGAATGTGTTTAATCAATTTTGTTGTTCGGGGTCGGATCAGACATCCATGAAATAGAATTGATATGTCTTCGGCTGTCTGCCTTTTTTCGTTATCAACTGTTCATTCTGCACCGCTATACGCTCTCAGGCGGCAAAAGGTTACCCCGTTTTTATTTTCACTTGGGGATGGGGTTCTGCTTGCCGGGAGCGGGCCGGCTGCGATGGGAGCACAAATCGGGTAATTGTTAAGAAAACATCGCTTTCATCTTTGCGCCGAATGCCGTTATTTCCCTGAATGCAAATCATGGGCGATCAAAAAACCAAGGCAACGATTTTTTTTGAACCCAGAGAGACTTTTTTTCGTATAGCATAGGATTCCCCTATTAACATCAAACCGAAACGAACGTATGATACCAAAAACGATCCTGTCACCGGTTCGGAAGAAGAGTGCAGCAGTCCCGCGTCCAATTGCACCTCTCCTCCTGCCAGTCCGGCTGCTTCTCAGCCTGCTCATGGTCTTTGTCCTGACCACAGGCACCAGCAATGCGCTGCAGGCGCAGACACTTGAAACCATCGAGCAGCGGGTCACCGAATTCACCCTCGATAACGGCCTTCATTTCATCATCATCCAACGGGACGTGGCCCCCGTCGCCAGTTTTGTGACCCATGTCAATGTCGGCTCCGTGAACGAACAGATCGGCCAGACCGGCCTGACCCATGTTTTCGAGCACATGGCGTTCAAGGGCTCCACCACCATCGGCACGACCGACTGGGAAGAGGAAAAAAAGGTCATCGCCAGGATGGACGATCTCTATCAGGCCTGGCTTCTGGAGTCGCGCAAGGCCGATCCCGACAAGGAGAAACTGGAACGGCTGTGGTCCGATTTCCAGGAGCTTCAGGAAGAGGCCGGACAGTACGTGGTCAACAACGAATTCAGCCAGATCGTGGAACTTGAAGGTGCCGTCGGTCTGAATGCCTTCGTTTCAGCCGACGAAACGGCATTTTTCTACAGCCTGCCGCAGCACAAAGCGGAACTCTGGTTCGCCCTTGAAGCAGACCGGTTCATCAATCCGGTGATGCGTGAATTCTACGTGGAAAAAGATGTGATCATGGAGGAGCGTCGTGACCGCATCGACAACTCGCCCTTCGGCCGCCTCATGGAAGAGTTTGTCTCCACGGCGTTCTCCGCGTTTCCCTACAAACACCTGCCCATCGGATGGCCATCCGACATCGAGGCCGTCACCATCCAGGACGCGCTGTCATTCTATGAGCGCCATTATGTCCCGACCAACATGACCATCTCCGTTGCCGGCGACGTGGATCCGGCTCACATGCGTGCTCTCGCAGAAAAGTATTTCGGGCCGATGCCCGCCAGCCCGCCGCCACCCCGGGTGTTGACGGTCGAGCCGGAACAGAGAGGCGAGCGCCGGTTCGTGATCGAAGAGGACAGCCAGCCCATTCTCATGATCGGCTACCATACTGTGGACCTGAACCATTCCGATGCCGTTGCCCTTGATATCCTCAGCGGTGTCCTGTTCCAGGGACGGACCTCACGGCTGTATCGCAGAATGGTGACGGAAGAGCAGAAAGCGCTGCAAATCGGCGGGCAAAACGGGTT
>SKWQ01000065.1 GCA_007128855.1 Balneolales bacterium | reverse complement strand
GGATAAGGCCGTCAGCCAGCGTGATCTTGTAAATGCCGCGGTGCGCCGTGTCGGAGTAGGATGTGTACAAAGTTGTGCCGTCGGGATGCCAAACCGGCCGGTAGAGCTGCTCGCCGTGGCGGAAATCCGTTACACGGATCAGCGAATCCTGTTCCAGATCGTAGAGGAACAGGTTAATGGACCCGTCCTCGATCTTGCCTGCCGCCAGATAGGTTTCTTCGGGATGCCATGCCGGATCCTGAAGGCGCTGGCTCCGGGTGAGCCGTTCGCTGTCGCCGGATTCCGGGTCGAAAAGATAGAGATCACGGTAGTTTTCGCCGTACCGGTTGATGCGGGCGCGGCTGTAGGCGATTTGCGATCCGTCGGGGGAGAAGCTGAAAGCCGTTTCCAGCCGGCGCAGCGGTGCGGAGTCCAGGTGGCACTCGTGCGGATGTCCGGGGTGTGCCGAACGGGAGTTCAGACTGTTCGCGCCACGTGATCCGTGCCGGGATGTGCGGGATGTCGCGGGGGCTTTTTCCGAGGTGGCAAAGCCCCGGGTGGATGCGTCCGTGAGCCCGGGATCTTGGGCATGGCCGGACGTTTCCGAAGCTCTGTCCGCGTCATCTGGCTTGTCCGCATCCAGAAGCTTATCCGTGTCCACGGTATATAGCGAGACGATGGCCCCGTCCATGAACTTATTGGATAGGTAGGAGATGCGGCTGCCGTCCGGGTGCCAGGTGGGGTTGAAATTGTAGAAGCCGAGCGGCTCGATCCAGGTCCGGTTGGACGGGCTGGGCTCTTTGTCTTCGGCGAAGCGGGTGTACTGTTCGGTGAGCTCCGCGATCCAGTCGTCGAACACCTCGCGGCCGTCGATGCCGGTTGCCTTGCGGATGGCCTTGCGCGCGTCGTACATACCGCGCTCGCTGAACGCGCGGGTGATGTCGGCGATGGCCTGTTCGCCGAAGCGGTCGGCCAGGTACCGCGTGAAGGCGAAGCCCTGGTTATAGACCAGTTCGCGTTCCAGGGAAGTTTTGGAGCTGAAGGTGCCCATTTTCTCGAAACTGAGCCAGGTGCTGTCGAGGATGCGGGTGCGCAGGAGCATATCACGATGGCTGTCCCAGTCGTCATAGTAGATCTCGTCACGCATGTACTGTGCAGTGCCTTCGGCCAGCCATGCTGGCATGCTGATGCCGGCGAGCGGATAGGTGATGATGCCGTTGGGGAAGCCGTAGAGCACGTCCGGGCGGCGTACATCTTCGTATGAAAGCCACTGGATGTAGGATGCGGGATGCCGCCGGCTTTTCTTCATGGAGGCCTGAAGCTGCACGATATGTGTGAATTCGTGCGTGATCACGTTGCGCAGCCAGTTGTGGGTGCCCCGCAGCGGGGTATCCAGTGCCGGCAGCCAGATCTCGATCTTGTTGTCGTAGAAGAAGGCGGCGCCGTTGGAGTAGTCGAGCCGGTCGATGATCATGATGCTCACCTTGTGGTCAGGCACGTGGCCGTACAGTTCGGTGATGGGACCGTACACCTCTTCCGCGATGCGTGAGGCGACCTGGGCCGGACGGCTGCTCCCTTCCTGAAAATGGACCAGGAAATGGTCGCTTTCAATAGTGTACCACTCCAGATGGTTGTGCGGATAGCTGTAGAATGCAGGGGTGCGCTGCGCCAGGGCTTCGCCTGAAAAGGGCACCAGGACAGCCAGAAGGAGGCAGGCCTGGAGAAGTGGCGATATGTTTGCAGAACGGTTCAATGTGTGACAACGATTTTGATCATTTTTGTTTCGGACTGTCCGCCATTCCTGGCCCGGATCCGCGCAAAGTAAACGCCGTTGCCCCAGGAGGAGGTGTTGATGCGGATTTCCTCGGGAAACCGGCCCTGCGATTCGGATTGTGTCTCGAAGATGGTGGTCCCGGCCGGACTGATGACCGTGATGTCGATGCGGGCCGGTTCGGCGGTTTCATACCGGATCCATGTGTGGTCGTCAGCGGGATTGGGCCAGTTGTAGGTTTCGCGGTCATTGAGGATGCCGAAGTCCGGCCGCTGCAGCCGCTCACGCTCCATGTTGTAGCCGGCCTTGTTGCCGGGCTGGTTTCCGTAGACCGTTCCCCATGCGACCTCGCCGGCTTCCGGCAGATGCCACGCACGCACTTCGCCGGATGGGGATACTGAGATCATGTGCTGTTCGGAAATCACCAATGGAAGCACTGTTGCCGGACTTGTGGAAGATTGCGTTCCGTTTTGTGCCAATCCGCCGGCGAGCAACGGAAAACCATCCACCGGATTATGATCCCGGTCCCATGCGTGGATGGTGAGGGTGAGACTGTCGCGCACCGGTGCCAGGAGCTCCTGCCTGCCGTCGCCTGTGATATCGGCCAGCAGGGGCGGACCGGCAAAGCGACTGTTGCGCGGCGGGGCGAGCGGAAAGAAGTCAAGCATACCGCCGTCGCGGGTGAACCCGAACAAGCGGTTCTCTTCGCCGTCCACGACAAAAATATCCAGCGATTGGTCGCCGGTGAAGTCGCCGAAGGCGGGCCATGTGAGTGATTCAGACCGGATCAGGGGCGTGACCTGCCAAGCCTCATCGCGGCCGTCCCGGTCCACCATCTGCAGGCGGTGGTCGGTGAGTATGAAAAACGCCGGACCGGAATCACCGCTAAATCGCAGATTTCCGGTGTATTTACGGCGGGAGTCCATATCCTCCCGGGTCAGGTTGAACGAAAAGGAGCCGTCGGAAAGGGTGAAGCGGTCGTCCCGGATGGATGCGGTGATGCCGTCGACAACGCCGCTTTGCTGCTGCGCTTCGGGTGCGTCCGCCAGCAGCGTGCCGTCGGTGTCGATGCGTGTTGCCGTCATGTCGGCGAGCAGGGTGCTACCCTCGCCCTGGCTGCCCTGTCCGTGGCTGATGAGTCCGGGACCGGATGGAAGGTCTTCGAGCTCCCAAATCGGTGACCATGCACCGTTCTGAAGTGACCAGGAACGGACGGTTTGGAGGGATCTACCGCTGCCGGTGCGGAACTGGCCGGAAATCAGGCGGTTATCCAGAACAAGGGGGGAAGTCGGCTCCGGATGCGCCAGGAATTCGTAGCTGCCCGCGCCGTCGGTGTGGAACGGGATGCTGTAGAAGCCGTCGGGAGCAGGTACCAGCAGGTGCGGGTTGCCGGTCTGCGGATCCGAGACGAGCACCGGACTGACCGGGAACAGTCCCGATTCAGCCAGGAAGGCCGGCCGAACCGGAAGCGGCGGAAATGCCGGGGTGACCGGGGTTGTGTATGCGCCGGACAGCGAGCGGGCATGGAAGTAGGCCTCGGGTATGTTGTCCGAGAAATCGAAGAACTCGAAGTAGGAGGGGCTTCCGGTGTTGCTTTGGTTGGATGGGCTGGTATCCGGCCCGAACCGGTTTTCGTAAACGATGATACTGTCACCCCGGGCGGTGATCACGGTGAAATCGTTGCCGGACCACCAGAAATCGAAGGCGTGGCCGTTGGTGAATCGGTTCTGCTCCAGTCCCGGCTGACGGCCGATGTCGCGGGCGCCGTCGGCTTCCACCAGCTGCACGCCCCTGCGGTCGCTGTTGGCGTTCACGCGGTTGTCGCCGATGGTGTTGCGGATCACCGCTTCGTCGATGTGCCAGATGAGCATTCCGCCGTTGAGGATGCGGTCGTCATCGGTGCCGCGGATGCCGTCGCGGCCGGCATCGGGTCCGCCTGGCAGACTCCAGTCGAAGCTGCTGACGTTGACTACCACGCCGGGTTCCAGGATTTCGTCGTAGTCGGCGGAATTGAAGGGGTCGAAACGAGTGTCGTCGGGGGCAATGGTGCGTGTCACATATTGTCCGTCAGGTCGACGTATCGTGATTTCCAGCGGCTGTCCTGAGGGGTTGCGGTGGCGGTTTTCGAGGAGGAAGTATTCGTCCCGGCTGATAGCGTGCCGGGCCAGGGAGTTGGGCTGGCGCAGGGAGACTGCGGGGAGGGAAACCGGCTCGCCGGTGTCCAGGGTGATATCAAGCGGTTCCAGCCAGCCAAGGTGCATTTTCTCCCATGCGGAAGGTTCGGGGGGGAACAGGCCGAGGTAGGAGAAGATGGAGGCGCCGTCCATGAGTCCGAAACGGCCGATGGCCGAGGCGCCGGTTTGCGTGTTGAACAGGTCGGGCAGGCCCAGGAAACTGCCGATATTGGCGACAAGGAGGCCGTTGATGGAGAGTTCCAGGACGTACTCCTGCCCGGTGATATCCTCGCCCGGACGTGACTGCGTCTGGGGGAGAAGGGCGGTGTTGGTGACGCGGATATTGGTTGCGCCGATATCGAAACCGTCAAAACCGGGTTCATCGAGCAGGCGCCGCAGGGATTCGGTGCCCAGGTAGACGGAGGGGATGTCCTGCGGTGTCTTGTCCAGGCTTGTGCCCATGAGTTCGATGTTGCGTCCCGAGCCGGCATGGAAGATGATGAACATGGTGCGGCCGTCTTCGTACTCGTCCAGATCGGGCAGGCTGGTCTGTGCCGCCTTCACCCAGGCGTCGCGGGCCAGGTTGGCCAGTTTGAAATTTTCGTCGTTTGTTTGTCCGAGCGGGGAGTAGGCCCTCATGGGTTCATCCAGCCGGAAGGTTTCCGGGAGGATGTGGTATTCGATGTCCATCATTCCACCCGAGACGGTGTGGAAGTAGTTTTTTGCAAATTCGAGGTGGGCTTCGAAGTAGCCGCGGTCGTGGGGCAGTGGGTCGATGGTGATGTCGTCGCGTTGCAGGAAGGGCAGGTCGAAGGTGCCATTGCCGGTGGTGAACCGGTTGTCTTCCTGTTGGAACTCGACCATGACGGCGAGGATCCGGATGGTGCCGATGGATCTCGCGTTCATGGATGCTTCATTGGCGGAGAAGAAGGGGGCGGGCAGTAAGGAATCAGACGGGGGGGAAGCTCCGGCCGTAAAGGTAAGAAGCAGGAGCCCGATCGCGGTAATCAGGCACCTGCTTCTCTTCAAAAAATGAAACATTAATTTTGGATAACGGTTGCAGTGAGCGGGTAATATTTATCAGAAGTTGACCAGTGCCGAGAAGCGGAGGGTGTTGGCCAGCGGATGGTCTTCTTCGAGCGTGTAGATGTAGCTGAAGTCGACGCCGAAAATATTGTAGCGCAGTCCGGCACCCAGGGTGATGAACTCACGTCCGCCGTTATTGGGGGACTCGTAGAAATAGCCGGCCCGGAGGGCAAACAGCTGGTCGTACCAGTACTCGGCTCCCACTCCGAACATCAGCTGTTCCACGAGAGGCACTTCCACGATACCGGTGCCATCGTTGCGGGCCAGTGTGTCCCATGAGCCGGTCAGGGCCCGCAGGGAACTCATGCCGGTGCCGTCATCTTCCATCCGCGCCATGATCTTGGAGATGTCATTGCTGATGGTCAGGGTGTTGAAGCCGTTGCGGTCCAGATCCATTTTGTAGGCCCAGCCGACACGCAGCAGTGTGGGGAGCGCATCTTTCTGCGCTTCATCGGTGTACTGGATGGAGGGCCCGAGGTTGGAAAGATTGAAGCCGGCCCGCAGTTGTGCCTGGCGTCCGGCAATCGAGAACGGATTGGTACGATAGAGGGCAGCGAGGTCCACTCCCACGCTGGTACCGTTTCGTGCGGTCTGTCCGCTCACCTCGGTTCCCGGGGGGACCAGGTTGCTGAAGATGAACCGGATTCCGGTGCCCAATGCCAGGTTGTTATTGACTTTGAAGCCGTAGGAGACGCCGGACGCAAACTCATAGCTGGAGAAAGTGCCCAGTAACTCATTGTTTTCGCCCCTCATCTCCTGTTCTCCCAGGTTAAGGAACGTGATGTGACCACCGATGGACCCGATGCCCTCGACGTAGTAGCGCCCGGCAAGGTAGTCATAGAACATATCGACACCGAAGTTGGGCAGCCAGTCGGCGTGGGTGAAGTTGACTTCATGGCCTTCCTGAAATGCCAGACCGGCCGGGTTCCAGAAGATGGCGGTTGCGTTGTCGGCAAGCGCCACACCGGAGTTACCCATGCCGGCGGTCCGGGAATCGGGCTCGATCTGAAGGAAAGGAACGGCTGTAGAGGCAACCTGCGCCATGGAAACGCCACTGCAGACAAACAGCAATGCTGCCGCTGCGGC
Organism: Balneolales bacterium; assembly: GCA_007128855.1. Taxonomy (GTDB): domain Bacteria; phylum Bacteroidota; class Rhodothermia; order Balneolales; family Natronogracilivirgulaceae; genus SKNL01. The sequence continues at coordinate 1,467 of SKWQ01000065.1, read as the reverse complement.
AACGGATAAGGTCTTAAATTTTAGAGACATGGTTTTGATAGCTTCTGGTTTCGAGTGCATTGTTAAATATTGAAAAAATTAGCGTAAAATGACAAGTCGTTCTATGGTGTCCCGGATCTGTCTTCCCTGATCGGTTTCAATGCGTACCTGTACGTGATACAGGTAGGTTCCCGAAGCCAGGCGGTGCTGGTCATCGTCACGTCCGTGCCAGTCAATACGGACCATGTTGCCACCCGGGATGTACTGCTCGCGACGGATGGCCGTCACCGGCTTACCGGATAACGTAAAAATACGGATATTAATATCCATCGGGACACGGGGCTGATTGTGTTCAAACACAAAGCTGGTGAAGTTGTGCATGGGGTTGGGGTAGTTGAACACGTTGCGGATCTGCAGGTCCTGGCTGTCGAGCACCTGGAAGGTGACTTCTGACTCGCCCAGGTTGTTGAACACATCCCATGCACGGATGCGCAGGCGGTAGTGGCCTTCCTGGAGTCCGTCCAGCGGATACTCGATGCGACCGCTCGTAAAGTCGTCGAGGTTGCTCTGGTAAAATTCGTTGAGGGTGATGATCCTGCGGCTGGACGGGTCATCGTTGCGCTCCAGCTGGGCGACGATCTCATGGCCCACGCCTGCGCCGGTGGTGTTGATGCCGGCGTTGTCCTGCAGCAGCACGATCAGCTGCGGGGAGTCGTCGACCACCCCGCCGTCCATGAACAGCTCGTCGTTGAGGTAGATCTCGATCTCGGGTCCGCGCTGGTCGTCGACCGCATCGGGGTTGCGCCCGCGGATGCGGAAGGCCGAGCTGGAGCCCACCGCGTCCATGTCGCGCTCGCGGGCATAGGTCTGGATGCGTCCCGGATCCATGGAATAAGAGACATCCTTGGGGATGATGAACTCGCTCTGGAACTGCCCGCCGCTGACCGAGACGCGTCCGTTGAACAGGGCGTCGGTCTGCACGAAGTAGCCGCAGTCATCCAGGTAGCATCCGGGGCTCTGGAGCCAGTCAAAATCGGGATAGCGGACCAGGCGTTTGGCGTCGAAGACGCGCACGTTGGCCTCCCCGTCAAAGGAGGTGTTGACCGTTCCTCCGGGCTGGCTGACATGGCCGCTGAGGGTGACGCGGTCCAGGGCGCGCAGATCGAACAGGGTGTCGGGGCGGATCTCTTCGCCATTGATGTGGGTGATCTCCATGCTGGATGTGGGCAGGCCGATGCGCATGGCCGGGTCGCCCAGCAGGATGAACTTGCGGGAATTGAACTCCCTCCCGACCGGGGTGATCTTGGTGTTGCGGAAAATGTCGCCGAGACGCTGGGGTTTGCCGTCCGGCCCGCGCCGGGTCATCTCCCTGGTCAGGGCGATGTTGAGGCCAAAATTCAGGATCTCCGGGTTGTTGGATGTGTAGACGACACGCGTTGTCGTGAGCGCGGCTATGAGTCCGCCTTGTGGATGGAGCAGCATCTTTTC
>SKWQ01000108.1 GCA_007128855.1 Balneolales bacterium | reverse complement strand
CGCCTTTGTGACCATGATGCTGTTCGGGGCGTGCTACTACATCATACCGAGAATCACGATGCGCGAATGGCACTCCAAGGGTCTCATCAAATGGCACTTCTGGCTTACGGCCATCGGCATCTTCGTCTATACCGCGGCGCTGCAGGGCATCGGCATATTCCAGGGTTTCGCGATGATCGATCCCGATGTGCCCTTCACCGATACGGTCACCATGACCGTGCCGTACCTGGCGGCGCGCTCGGTTTCCGGTTTTCTTATGGCGGCGGGACACCTGATCTTCGCCTGGCTGATGTTCCGCATGGTCTGGCGTCCCGGTGAACAGCCGGCCACCCCGCTTGTCTGGAACAAAATCAGGGAGGAATTTACATCATGACCCGGTATTCCATTCTTCTTTTTGGCGTCATCGCCACATTCCTGATCGCCATGTTCGGCCTGACCATCCTCCCGAAAATGTTCATTGACGAGGCGGTCAAGGAGCCGGTCTATTTCACACCGTTTGAAGTCACGGAAGGGCACCGCATTTTTGTGCGGGAAGGATGCATTTACTGCCATTCCAAGCAGGTGCGCCCGGAGGGTTTCGGCGCCGATTTCGAGCGTGGATGGGGCCGTGCGAGTGTGGCCACCGACTACCGCAACCTTCTGCCGCACAATCTGGGCACCATGCGCACCGGGCCGGACCTGGCCAATATCGGCGCGCGCCAGCCGGGACACGACTGGCACTACCTGAACCTCTACCAGCCCCGGGCCATCAACGAACAGAGCATCATGCCACCGCATCCCTGGCTGTTTGAGGTGGTGGGCGAAGAGGCGCGTCCGGGACGCGAAGGGCTGCGCCTGCCCGAACCCTACCGCATCCCCGGCAGGAAGGTGCTGCCCACCGATGAGGCGCGCTACCTGGTGATCTACCTGATTTCCCTGGACCAGCAAACAGCAGGAGTGGACTGATGGCTGATGAACAACATTTCGGAAACACCGGACAAGGCGGTGACCAGGATCGAAAGCACGATCGTGACCAGGACAATGAGAACGTCCAGAAGCAAAGTGCCGACCCGGATCGTGAGAAGAAAAGGAGCCCGAAAGATTCCGGTGAATTTGCCGACCACGAGGATGAACGCAGCATGGAGGAGCTCCACAAGGCCGCCATGGAGCGCGAGGAGCAGCTTCCCGAGGAGGGCAACGAACGCGGACCCTGGTGGATGTACGCCATTATCATCGCCACACTGGCCTTCGGCTTTTTCTACATGGGCCGGTATCTCGGTGAGATCTCCGACCAGCCGCACGTGCTCTTCACCACGCCGGCCCCGTCGGATGTCGTGCCGGAAGAAGTTGACCTGATGGCCCAGGGCCGTCGTGTCTACACGCGGCTGTGCCAGTCGTGCCATCAGCAGGACGGCGCCGGGGTCCCGGGGGCATTCCCGCCACTGGGTGGATCGGATTGGGTGGTCGGCGACCCGGAGCGGCCTGTCTACATCGTGCTGCATGGATTTCGCGGCGAGATCGTCCGTGAAGGGGTGACCTACAACGCCATGATGCCCGGTTTCGGCCGGCTGCTTTCGGATGAGGACGTGGCTTCCGTGGTCACCTATATCCGCAATTCATTCGGCAACGAAGCACCGGAGGTGATGCCCGATGAGGCGGCCGGTATGCGTGAGGCCGCGGATGGGCGCACGGACGCCTGGACCGAGGCGGAACTTGACGATTTTCTGGAATGAGATGGCCGCTGCTTGCAGTGATAACGGTCCACGGCAAACATTGGCGACCAACACCAACAGGATGTACTCTTGAAGCAGGATAGCTCTTCCCGGTCTGTTTGTACCCACTGCGGGCTCCCGGTGTCCGCACCGTCGCCTCGGAAACATGCCACCGGTGTCGTTTTCGACGGAAAGCCGGGTGGAAAACGGGGTGTGCCGGGTGATGCGGATGGAAAAGGGAATACACCGCCAGATGCGGGTGGAAAACGGAATGCGTCTTCAGATGCGGGTGGAAGCCTGTCAACTGGCGGTCATTCACACATTTTCTGCTGTTTCGGATGCCGGATGGTCTGGGAAATGGAGCAGCACGCACCGGAAGAAGCCGAAGCCGGCGGCCGCATGTCGCCCCTGAATTTGCTCTACCTTCGCTTTTCACTGGCGCTCATCGCCTCGATGTTCCTCATCTTCATCAGTCTGACGCTTCATTTCGAAACCGGACAGGCGCCCGCATTTCTCCGCTACGTGAGCCTGCTGCTGGCCACCGGGGTCATGCTGCTGCTGGCCGGACCGTTCCTGGACAACCTCAGGCGGGAGCTGTCCGACCGCCGCCTCAGCCTCGCCTCGCTCATCTTCGCCGGATCGGGTGCGGCGTACCTTCTCTCGGCCTGGAACACGCTCTCAACGGGATTCACCGGGCTTGCCGGACTTGCCGCCCCGGTCGGCCCGCACGCCGGTCCCACCTATTTTGAAACCTCGGCCATGATCCTGACGTTCTACGTCGGCAGCCTGTTGATCGACACGCGCATCAAGCGGGGTATGGCCGCCTACACGCGGCTCTGGCAGACCGAAAGCGCCCCGGAGGTGCTGAAAATAGTGGATGAGGACAATGATGGCGAGGCCCGCACATCAAGTACCCGTCCGAGCACCACCCGCCCCGGTGTTGAGCGGCTGGCTGAAGGTGAGAGCGGCAGATCCACTACCCGTCAGCGCACCATCCGCACCAGTATTGAGCTGCTGGCCGAAGGCGACCGGTTCCTGGCCGAAGCGGGTCAGCCTGTGCTTGCCGACAGCCTGGTCACGGGAGGGGCCGGTCTGGTGGATGAGGCGCACCTCACCGGTGAGCCCGATCCGGTCCGGAAACATCCGGGCGACCGGGTAACGGCGGGGAGCGTGAGCATGGATGGCGGACTGGTCCTGCAGGTCACGCAGCCCTACAGTGAATCATCGCTTCAGGAATATCTGCGCCGGGCCCGGGCCATGCGCTCGCGTCCCGGATATTACGAACGTGTGGCGGCCCGGGGGGCGTCGATTTTGCTCGTGTTTGTCATGACGGCCGCGTTTGCCGGCCTGGCCTGGCACACCTGGAATGCGGGACTGCCATTTGCCCTTCAGGTGTTCCTGTCCGTGCTGCTCATCGGGTGTCCCTGCGCATTCTCCATCTCCACACCGGCCGCGCTCTGGGTAGCCAACCAGCGCCTGCATCGCTCCGGGGTGATAGCCATGGGCGGCAGCCAGGCCCTTGAAAAGCTATCGGAGATGAAAGTGGTGCTGTTTGACAAGACCGGGACCCTGACCGAAGGCGTCGCGGTCCGCTCCATCCACCGGGTGTCCGACGACCCCGACTGGCCGGTCGAACGGCTGATGCGCCTGGCGGGCGGACTCGAAATGGAACAGGTCCACCCGTTCGCGCGCGCCATTCGCCGATATCTCGACCAGCACGGGCTGGATCCCGTCTGGCCGATGGATGCGCGGCTGCTGTCCGGGCAGGGTATGGAGGGTCGGTTCGAGGAACCCGGCGGGAATGCGGGACTGCCGGCCGACGGACCGCGGCCCCCATCCACCCGGAAAACCCGGTGCGTCCTGCTGGTCAACAACAGCCATCCCGTTGCAACCGGGAAGCCGGAAAATCCTGAATCGGCCGGGTCAGCGTTTACCGATCCGAGGCCGGGCAATCCGCAATTGGACGATTCGGAGCTCGGCCTGTTCCTGGACGGGCGGCTCATGCTGCGGCTCCGGCTCTATCAGCCGCCGCGCCGGCAACTGTGGCAGGTGGTGCAGCGTCTGCAGAAGAAAAACGGGGTCAGGGTTGCCGTTGTGACCGGCGACCCGTCGGAGGCGGGAATCGCGCTGCCAATGTCCGAATCGGCATCAGGGACGCACGGGGAAGCCCCGGGCGCAGAGGACGGCAGGCCGCACCCGGATGTGGCGTACCACAAGGGCTGTTCGCCGGAGCGGAAGGCGGAGCTGGTGGAGGAGTACCGGAGGCGTTACGGACCGGTCATGTTCGTGGGGGATGGCACCAACGACCTGATGGCCATCAACAGGGCGGATCTGGGCGTGGGGATGTACACGGGCACGATGAGCATCCGCAACCATGCCGATTTCGTGCTTTTCCATCCCAACCTGAACGTCGTGCCGGAGATGCTGGATTTCTCCGGCAAGATCACCGGCACCATCCGGATCAACTTCTTCTGGGCGGTGGCCTACAATATCGTCGGCATCGGGGTGGCACTCATGGGACTGCTTCATCCTTTCTTCGCCATCGTGGCCATGATGCTCAGCTCCCTGTTCGTGACCTTCCACTCGGCTTCGTTGCAGCGGCGCCAGCCCTCCCTGGGCGAACTGGAAAAACAGGTCAACCTGGTCACCGGGGAACCGCTGCTGCGGCCGGGAGTGAGCGGAACATGACAAAGAAAATTGGCTCAACCGGCTTTGGTACATTGCAATTGAAACTAAAACTGAAACTGAAACTACAAATGTAACTGAAGCTGCAACTGAAACTGAAGCTATAACTGAAACTGAAACAACCCTGTCGCCTGAAGAAGGATTCAAGACAAAAAATCAAAATGTAACGGGTAATACACACATGGATATCCTCTGGACCGGTTTTATTTTCGGGTTGCTCGGATCGGCGCACTGCATCGGCATGTGCGGACCCATTGCCGTGGCGCTTCCCGGCAGCAGGGAACTGATGCGGTCGTACCTGACCGGCAGGGTGCTCTACAACCTCGGACGCACCGTCACCTACACGCTGATGGGAGCCGTTCTGGGGCTGCTCGGACTCGGAGTCTGGCTGGCGGGATACCAGCAGGCGCTGTCGGTGCTCACGGGAGCCGGAATCGTGGTGATCACCCTGCTCACCTGGAACCGGTCGCTGATCCCGACGGGCGACATATTCAACGGCCTGGCATCCCGCTTTGAACGCATCATGCGTCCGCTCATGCACAGCAATTCGCAATCGGGCATGCTGCTCATCGGCGTTGTCAACGGGTTCCTTCCCTGCGGACTGGTCTACGTGGCGCTGGCAGCCGCGCTCTCCACCGGCAGCATCTACGGCGGCATGGCCTACATGGCGCTGTTCGGCCTCGGCACGACGCCCGTCATGTTCCTGATGGCGGTTTCGCCCGGACTGCTGTCGGGCAAGTGGCATCTGCGGCTTCAGAAAGCCATACCGTGGCTGGCCATCCTGGTGGGCTTGCTGCTCATCCTGCGCGGGCTCTCACTGGGAATACCCTACATCAGTCCGGATCTGGGTGGAGGCGGTTCCTGCCATTGAGTGATTTTTCGTGGTCACCAGTTGATTCCGATGAAAAACCCGGAATAGTTCATCTCGTTGGGTGGAATTTCGTCGCCCGTGACGGCACTGAGCAATTCGCTGAATTCAAACGGACCGGTGGACCAGTGTGTCGCATGGAAGCGCATGCCGATGGTCACGCCGATGTTGGCTTCGAGGAAACGGTGCATGCGGCCCATAAGCAGGAATTCATTGGTCACGGAGGCGCCGGTTTCGTTTTCGTTGGTGTGGACGCTGCCGCTTCCTGAGTCATCACCGATGAAGCGGATCATTACGCCCGGACTACGCACGAAGAGGGCATCGAACGTGAAATCGGATCCGATGATCGGGATGCGGTTGAGCAGCGTCAGCCGGTAGGTGGCGCCAAGCCCGGCTCCCAGGCTGAGGTTCAGGAAATTTTTTGTGTCCCGGTCGGCGTCACCATCAGGCAGGGAAGGTGCCTCCCGGTCGAACATAAGGCGCTGGTAACCCGTATTGAACCGTACGGGGACGTAGATGTGCAGCGGCAGGCGAAGGAAACGGCCCCAGATGGTGGCATCCCCCCCGAGCTGCATGTTAAGGTGAAGGTTTTTGGTGTGGTAAGCCTGGTTCTGCCTGATCCGGTCAAAATACAGGTCGCCGGATTCCCCGTAGGCGACCAGCAGATGGTTCTTTGTGGACCCCAGCATCAGGAAATAGGCGAGTTCGTTGTACCAGGTCTGGTTGTCGTAGTGCAAATAAAGCGGCATGGTTCCGATGACCATGGAACTTTCCCCATAGGCAGGTCCGGAATCATTGGCCATCAGGCGTGCCGGGATCAGGATCAGAAAGGCAAACAGTGCGGCAGAACAGTACAATCCGTTGACTCTCAACATAGTATACCCCCTTTTGTGCTTGATGTGTCTCCAGCTGCCCCTGTCGATAAATACTTGTCAGGTTGCAAAAACCTAACATTTTTTCAGATGGATGTCAAAATAAACCAGCAATAACAGTGGTTTCCCAGGCAGTCGGATCCGGAGGGAGTAAAAAAAATTTGCATGAATGACAAATAGCATTTATTTTACGACAAATGACGCAAGAGGTGAAGAAACCCAGAAATCACACAAACAGGAGCCATGCCATGAACATTATCAAAGAAGCGGAGGTTACGTATGTGACCGAAGAGACGGCGCACAAACTGCTGGAGATTGCGCGTCGCGGCATCCTCTACGAAGATTTTGAGGAGTTGTATGCATCGGTGCCGTTTTCGCTGGCACAGTGGGCCCGCATCCTCTCGGTGTCCGAACGCACTTTGCAGCGTTACCAGAAGAGCGGCCACTGCTTTTCCACGCCGGAGTCAGAGAAGATCCTCAAGGTGGCGCACGTGATGTACCGGGGCCGTGAGGTGTTCGGAAGTGACGCCGTATTCCATCGCTGGCTGGCGCTGTCGTCGGTTCCGCTGGGCGGGCAAGCTCCCGAATCCCTGTTTGACAGCATGATCGGCCTTGACATGGTGCTAGACGAGCTGGGCCGCATCGAGCACGGGGTGCCGGCCTGATGTCCGCAAGAAAGAAATCGCAGACGGGTAAATCGGCAGATCCGGATATAGCAGCAGGTTCGGGCAAAACAGCAGGCCCGGGCACAACGGCAGGTCCGGGCACAACGGCAGGTCCGGGCAAAACGGCAGGCCCGGGCAAAATGGCAGGCCCGGGCAAAACGGCAGGCCCGATTGATCTATACCGGATCACGAAGGAGCGGTATGCTGAGGATCTGTCCGGCACCGGGGCACGGCGTTATGGCGGCCGGTGGAACAACCGCGGGGTGCCGGTCGTGTATACCGCTGAGCACCGGTCGCTGTCACTGCTGGAGTTCCTGGTCCACGCGCCTCCGCAGGTGCTGCCGGCCGGCATGTGCATGCTGGCCATCCGGATCCCGGCGGATGTGCCGGTCTATGACCTGACCACAGGCGAGCTGCCCGCCGGGTGGCGCGGATATCCGTACGACTCCCTGACGCAGGAAATCGGCGATACGCTGCTGAAATCGGACAAATACGGCCTGATCCGCGTGCCATCGGCCATTGTGGAGGAGGAAAGGAACTGCCTCATCCATCCCGGACTGGCGCTGGAAGCCGGTGTCTTTGTTCGTGAGGTAAAACCGCTATATTTGGATGGGAGGCTGTTGCCAGACGAACGCTAATTAACCTGAGGAGTATCGATATATGGATTACAATTTCACCCGCATCCCGGGCGTCGCGCTGGCGCTGGCGGCCGTTATCTCGGTCTCGCTGCTTGCGTTTTCCTGCGCCGGCGATTCCGGGTCGCAGCCGGAAACGCTTGTTCTGCACAATGTGAACGGCTACACGCTGGCCGCCGGTGAGGAGTG
>SKWQ01000226.1 GCA_007128855.1 Balneolales bacterium | reverse complement strand
GTTATATGCTGAACAGAGAAAATGGCTTCGTTGTTGTTGTTGGCTGCCCTTCCCCAAAGCGAGCTGAATTCAGGCAGAAGCTGATGCGGGCTGTCATTGATCACATCCTCAAGATGCCCGAGCACCACGCTCTCGGTAACCGGCAGTGGTCCGGCTCCAAGCACCGGCTGCGCGTAATCGCGGTGATAGAGATAGATGCGGGCCAGCATGGACTTGGCAGCCCAGGTGGAGGCACGTCCCCTTTCGGCAGGCGGAACAACAGCCCGTAGATCGGGAATGATGTCGACCAGTTCCGTGACCAGGAATTCGTAAACATCACCCGGATCGTTCTGGGTCATCCTGATGTCCTCGGCTACAAGCGGCCTCTCAAAAAGGGGCACATATCCGAAAAACCGCACCAGGTCAAAGTAGAACAGGACCCGCAGAAAACGTGCTTCCGCAGCAATGATGGCCCGGTCCTGCTCGTTTTCAAACAGCACGTCGTCGATATTTTCCAGCAAAAGATTGGTACGGTAGATGCCCGTGTACCGGTCCGACCACAACCCGTACACCTTGCTGTTGGTAACGGAGATGTTGTGTTCGTTGAACTCCAAAATCTCCGGCTGGTCACCAGGTCCCGACCCACCGCCGTAAGCATCATCGGAGAGGACGTTGGAGACCAGGTCGAAAGGATGAAATCCGGAGTTTTCACGTCCGTGTGAAAACTTCAGAACTTCGTAAGCGGCAAACAGTGCCTGCTCCGCATCAGCCTTGGACTGAAAGAAATTGTCCTGTGTCCGCTGTACCGGCGGCTTGTGGTCCAAAAAATTGTCCATGCATCCGGCGAGCAGCAAAAGACCAAGAAAGGGAAAGATAATGGTTAGTCGTTTCATAACAGCTCAATTATGGAATTAAAAATCAAGATTGATGCCCATGGTGTAGGTGCGTGCCTGCGGGTAGATGTTGCGGTCGATGCCAACGTTCAGCGGACCGTATGCACCGATCTCAGGGTCATGCCCTGAATATCCGGTGAAGGTCAGCAGGTTCTGGGCAGCGATATAGACGCGCAGCCGTGATGCACCTGCGATGTTGGTGATGCGCGGGGGCAGGGTGTAACCCAGACTGACATTCCGGAGCCGCACATAGCTGCCGTCCTCGATGAAGAAATCGGACGGTCTGGCGTAGTTGCCGTTGGGATCGGCAATGGTCACACGGGGATGAGAGGTCGAGGGATTCTCCTCGGTCCAGCGGTCAAGCACATCATCCTTCCAGTTTGGCATGGGCAGGTCGTGGCGGCGGGTACCACCGTTGAAGATCTCATGCCCGAAAGCTCCGTAAAAGAACATGTTCAGATCCCAGCTTTTCCAGTCCAGATCGATATTGAATCCCATGGAGAAATCGGGATACGGGTTGCCGATTTTGACGCGGTCTTCATCGGTGATCTGTCCGTCATCGTTGTGATCGACGAAAATCAGGTCGCCCGGACGCGCATTCGGCTGTATGACCTCGCCTTCGGAGTTGACGTGGTTCAGCACATCGTCCTCGGTCTGGAAGATACCGGCTGTTTCATACCCCCAGAAGAAGGCGATCGGCTTGCCGACCATGGCCATGGCCACATGGTTCATGGAGGTGGATACGCCAGACCCGAAGAGCACGCCTTCATCGTTGTCGATGGCAGTGACTTCGTTCTTGTTGTAGGTACCGGTCAGGCTGAGACTGACGCGCCAGTCACCGATGATCTGACGGTAACCGGACTCGATCTCGAATCCCCTGTTGCGCACGGTACCGCCGTTAACCACCGGCGGTGCGTTGCCAATGAATGCCGGGATAGGTGCCGCAAGAAGCAGGCCCTTGGTCTCCTTGTTGTAAACATCGAAGTTGAAGTAAAGGCGGTGATCAAAGAAGGCGGTTTCCAGACCGATGTTCGTCTGCTCGGAAGTTTCCCATTTGAGGCCGGGGTTTGCTATCTGTGAAGGATAGGCCCCGGTGACGACCGTCGGGGTCATTCCGAATCCATACCCGGCATGGGTCGTGATCAGCGGGGTGTAGGTAAACTGTCCGATGTTGTCGCTTCCGTTCTGGCCCCATCCGCCGCGGAGTTTCAGGTAACTGATGTAGCGGTGGTCACGCAGGAAGTCCTCGCGCGATAGCACCCAGCCGACTGAAAAGGCAGGGAAGAAAGCCCAACGGTTGTCCGGACCGAATTTGGAGGATCCATCAAAACGCAGCACACCTTCCAGCATATACTTGCCATCGTAATCATAGTTCACACGACCGAAGTAGGATGCCAGCGACTCCAGTCCCTGACCGCCCCAGTTGGCCTGGTTCTCCTCATCGGTTGCCACGGAGAGCCATGCGTGCCGGAATGATTCCATCGTCAGATTATAACCGACGCCTCCGAGGTATTCATTGCGATAGTCGAGCAGCTCAAATCCACCCAGAACACTGAAGTTGTGGTCTTCGATCTGGTCGCGGTACTGCAGCACGTGGCTGGTCTGCCATGTGAACCACTTGTTCTGCTCCTGGATGGCCGAGGTGGTCGTATTGAAGACATTTCCACCAAGGTTGTAGATCGGGTTGAAGGAGCGGTTGTTTCCGTACGCCAGGTCGATGTCCAGCGTGGATCGCAGGCTCAGTTTGTCGGTAAAATTGAGGCTTCCGAAAACGCCACCGACGAACTTGTCCTCGTTCCATTCCGAGTTGATGATATCGATGGATGCAACCGGGTTGACCACTTCCTGTGATGCGAAAGGCGAGCTGGCAAAGGTGCCGTCCTCATTGAACACAGGGGTAACGGGATCGATATTGGCCGTGCGGGCCATGATTCCGCCGAATTCTTCGTTCGGATCGATTCCCCTGGTCGTTTTTCTGGTATAGGTCAGGCGGGTGCCATAGTCGAGCCGGCCCCGCTTGTGGTTGGAATTCACGCGGAAGGACATCCGTTCAAAGTTTGACTTTCCTTCCGCCACGATACCGTCCTGCTGACGATACGACATGGAAGCCATGTATGTGGAAGTCTCGGAACCGCCTGAAAGCCTGAGGGTATGGTCTGTGACCGGGGCGTTGTAAAAGAAAACCTCTTCCTGCCAGTTGGTTCCCGATCCGATCTGTGCAATCCGGTCATCGATATCCGGGAACGGGATGGTCCGACCGTCATTGGCATAGCTTTCGTTCATGATCATCATGTAGTCCGGGGCGTCCAGCAGGCTGGTTTCCTTCCACGGATTCTGGAACCCGATATATCCGTTGTAGTTTACCTGGATGGGTCCGGGCGTTCCCTGCTGCGTGGTGATCATGACCACTCCGTTGGCGCCGCGTGCTCCGTAAATGGCAGTGGCGGAGGCATCCTTCAGCACTTCTATGGAGGAGATATCGGCGGGATTCAGGTAGTCGATACCACCGACGGGCATGCCATCCACTATATAAAGGGGATCGGCATTTCCTGTCGTACCGATACCACGGATACGTACCGTAGCGCCTGAGCCCGGCTGGCCTGAATTCTGCATTACGGTCACACCTGCGGTGCGTCCCTGGAGCGCCTGCTCGATGCGCAGCGGAGCGGCCTGTTCGATATCGCGCGACTCGATCCGTGAGATGGCGCCCGTAACCAGGCTGCGCTGCTGCAAGCCGTAGCCGACAACAATGAATTCTTCACCATATATGATATCCGGGTCCAGGCTTACATTGATCTCTTCCCTTCCATCAATTTCGACCCGCCTGGTGACGAAACCAACGTAGCGGAAAACGAGGGTTCCCTCGCGATCCGGTACTGTAAGTGAAAATTCACCGTTGATACCGGACGCCGTTCCTATGTTTGTCCCCTGAAGCATTATGTTGACACCGATCAGCGTTTCGCCTGTCTCAGCATCAACAACGGTTCCTCTGACGGTTTGTGCATCGGCTTTTGCAACGCCAAGCACCATCACCGCCAGCAACATGAGTAGTAATGATTTGTAATTGTACATGCCTTTTACTTAGTGTTTGTAATGCAGGTTCATATCTAATGTCACTGAAAAACAATTACCATTTGCTCCTGTTTCACAATGAATATTCGATCTTTTGGGCTTATTTAAGTTTCTGGAAACGCTTTTTGTTCTGGAAACGCTTCTAGCTTTTTGAGTACCTTTTGGATGGATGTTTAAAAATTATTATTGCAACTCGCTGAGAGCAATGCATCGCCTGGAGTAATCGGACAGCTGGCTTGATCTGGTACGCAGGAGGTCATCATTTGCATGGATAACCTTATCACGACCATCAATACCTCCCATATATACAAAATATTTGCCCATTACGCAACTTAAGTCAAAAAATTCTCATTATTGCGCGAGGACAATGTAAGACCAAACCCATTATTACCCGCAGTTTCCCGGAGCGCGCCCGAATATATTTACATGTTCCTTTTATATACTGCCCAGCAATCCGTATTCTTTTTTTTAAATTTTGCTCTGCCAACAAGATATCTAATACCTCTATTTTTATTGGCTTAAATTGAATATTCTCTTTTTCTTTTCTGACTACAGGACCAATTTGTGGCCGTCGAAAGGATTCGTCACGGCATCGGCGTCGGAGATTATTTAATTAAATAATGCAATTTATTTTTAAAATAAAAATTATTTGCACTATATTCTCAAATAACTAAGCGATTTACTGCCAGCGGAGCGAATTTAAAGCACCTGAACATTCAATTACTTTCGTGTCACTGAAATTGTCACTTTCGGTTTAAAGCCCGATGAACAGTAAGGAATTATCCTTGCAGTAACTGATATTCCATATGTACGTTTTTTTAAAATTCTTCTGATAGATATGTCCCTGTAAAAAGATGAAACTCGTTTGCTTTGATCGGCAAACGAGTTTTTTTTTTGTTATTCTTGGAATCCGTAATCCAGAAAATCCATCCTCATGAACAGCAAGCATCTATTAATTACAAGGATAACGATCATTGTAGCTCTTGGGGGCTTTTTAATGGGGTTCGATGCCTCGGTCATTTCTGGTGTTGTCAGGTTCATTGAACCCGAATTTGGCCTCTCCAAACTGCAACTGGGCTGGGCCGTTGGATCGTTGACTCTGACCGCCACCCTGGCTATGCTCCTGGCCGGACCGTTGAGCGACCGTTTCGGACGCCGGGCCATCCTTAAAACAGCCGCTGTTCTTTACGGAGTATCAGCCATTGCGTCCGCGCTGGCACCAACGTTCACCATACTCGTCATAGCCAGGATGATCGGCGGGCTGGGTGTGGGTGCTTCTTTGATCGTTGCACCCATGTTCATAGCTGAGATCTCGCCTCCTAAAATGAGGGGGAAGATGGTCAGTGTCAACCAGCTAAACATCGTGATCGGGATCTCCGCTGCGTTTTTCACCAATTATCTGATCCTGCGCTGGGGCCAGTCGGATGCAGCCTGGACGCAGGTGCTCATGTTCGGCGAGTACAACTGGCGGTGGATGCTGGGACTTGAGACACTGCCGGCCATCATCTATTTCGTTGGGTTGTTTTTTGTCCCCCAAAGCCCCAGATGGCAGCTAAGGGCAGGCAGGATCGACGAAGCCAGGGTGACCATGAACCGCCTGTTCGGAGAAGAAGAGGCCGAAAAACAGATCACCGACGTGCTCAACAGCCTTGAGGCTGACAAGAACAAGGAGAAGGTTTCCGTCAGGGAGATATTCCAGCCGGCCCTTCGCTATGTCCTGATCATTGGTGTCTCCCTGGCCATCCTGCAGCAGATCACCGGGATCAATGCGGTCTTTTTCTATGCCCCGATGATTTTCGAACAGTCCGGAATCGGTACCGACGCTTCCTTCATGCAGGCCATTCTGGTGGGGTTGACCAACCTGGTATTTACCATACTGGCCATCATGTTCATCGACAGGCTGGGACGAAAACCACTGCTCATCGTCGGGATGTCCGGAATTGCCGCAATGATGCTGCTGCTGTCCTATGGGTTCCATTCAGCGACCTACGAGCTGACTCCGGAAAGCATTCAAACCCTCGAGGAACCGATTGACAGGGTTGCGTTGGTGGATAACATGAGCGGAACCACCTATCCCAATGACATTGTCTTCAAGCAGGCACTGGCTGAAACGCTGGGTCAGGAAGCTGCGATCGAACATGAATCGGCGCTCATCACAGCTGCCATCGACCTGAACCCAAACCTGATCCTTTTCGCCATACTGGGTTTTGTTGCATCCTTCGCCATTTCCATCGGACCGGTCATGTGGGTAATGTTTTCGGAGCTGTTTCCACTTCGTGTCAGGGGAATCGCCATTTCGTTTGCAGGATTTATCAATTCCGGCGTAAGCTTTCTGGTTCAGGTTGTCTTTCCATGGGAACTGGCTACCCTTGGAAACAGCATTACTTTCCTTATCTATGGTCTTTTTGCCATCGCTGGATTGATTTTCGTCTGGAGGGTTGTTCCGGAGACCAAGAACAAAACCCTCGAAGAGCTTGAAGAGCAGCTGGTGAGAAAGCGGGAGTAAGAAAACTACAGGTTGTCCAGGTCCGGTTTCAAATCGGCATATTCTTCGGGGATCAACGGGTTATCCAAAACGAACAGCACGCGTTCATCCAATTTGAGCTGCTCCACGATATCGCCATAGTGTTCGTCAAAAATGGCATCAAGCTCACCCGAATCAATGATGTTCTGCATGCCGGCCCCGATCCTTTCAGCCAGTTCCGGCAGCTCCGGATTCACGTAAAAAACAAGCGGAAACTGATAAAAAAAGAGGATATTCCGATCAATCGTGAGTCCGTCCCGCCGGGATGCCCGGTTTTCATATACCCCCAGAACCTCATTGGCACCATAGGCACTGTAATCAAACATTTCCGCCTCAAGCCGGTCAAAAATATCATCAAAATCACCATCTTCAACCACATTATATCCGTTTTTCCTGAAAATAACGGCATCGCTCCAGGTCAGGGGAATCCCGTGATTCAATTCCTGGAGCTCCTCTTTTCGGGTTATTTGATTAAACATGGACGCATCCTCTTCCCTGATGATCGGGATTCTGTACCCAAGCAGGTTTTTCGTCAACAATTCAGGGATAACGATCATATCATCTTCTTCAAACTTCTGGTTTCCGGCAATGGTAACAAACAGGTCATGTCCTTTTTCACTGAAAACCAAAGCTTCTTCATCTCCGGGATATTCATCCAGGTTTTCCCGAATCTTCCATGGACCAAATTCAGATTCTGTGCTGAGCAATACCGCTTCCAGCACCTGCCGCTCGTAACCTTGTCTTGCCATGGACCGGTTGCCGTTCCAGAAGTCAACGACGGTTGTATCCCGTATCTGGACTCCTGAAGTCTGAGTCTCTGTCCCTTCCGAGGCACATGCTCCCCCCATAAATGCAAAAGTAATTAGAATCAACACACTGTGCGATATTAGATTCATAATGAAGTACCTGTTCTTGAACCAGCTGTAGTTACAGTTCACCCCTTCGGTTCACCAGCTCGTCCTTGATTTCATTGGCCCTTTCTTCCGTGAGATCATATCCCCACATGACCCAAATGGCCAGTGCGGCTGTCACGGCTGGTATCACGATGTCGGCAATTCTCAGGTTTGTGAGCGTCTCCGCAGTTTGCACAGCGGCGTTCTGGTCAAAACCTACGAGCTTCAGGACAAGCCCACTCAGTACCAGCGCCACGCCATGGCCCAGTTTCACCATCCACCAGTAGATGGCGCCGAAG
>SKWQ01000139.1 GCA_007128855.1 Balneolales bacterium | reverse complement strand
GGGCCGTTTACGCTGCACCCCTATGCCCGCATCCGCACCGGATTCGTCTACGCCTGGGGGGAAAACGTGACCGAGCTGCGCAATCAGGTCGCCGCGGCACGTCAGCGGGACTTCGGTATCAGTCCGCCGGGCGAATACATGCACGCTCAGGAGATCGCCGACCGGGCCACCATCTACCAAAACTTCCCGAATCCCTTCAACACCTCCACCATCATCGAGTTTCACCTCGGGGAACCGGGACCGGCCGAGGTGTCCGTCTACGACATCCTCGGACGCCGTGTGGCCACCATTTTTGACGGTGTGACCGAAGGGCGGACCCAATTCGTGATTTTTGATGCCGGACAGATGTCCAGCGGGGTCTACATTGCCGTACTCAGGGCGGAGGGGCGCACCGACACCATGCCGATGACGCTGGTGCGATAACACTGGTACAATGACGCTGGTGCGATGACGCTGGTGGGATGAGGGTTGTGCTTTTACCGGCAGATCCCGGATTCAGCCACCCCTGAACCGTTCCGCCTCTTCGCGGATGCGCGCGGCATCTTCCAGCCGGGAGGCGCGCCGTTTTTCGGCATCACGGTACCGCTGCCGCTGCTCTTCCGTCTCCGGGACAAGCTCCGGCACCGGCTGGGCGCTGCCCTCCTTGTCGACAGCTACAAACGAATAGAACGTGCTGGCGCACAACCGCTTCTCCCCGGTTGAAAGGTCCTCGGCCACGACCCGCATGCCGATCTCCATCGATGTCCGGAACGCCCGCGTGACCTCCGCCTCCAGGATCACCACTTCCCCGACCTGGATCGCACTCGCCAACTGGATCCGGTCCACGGTCACCGTCATGGCGTACCTGTTGCAGTGGCGCCGGGCTGCAATGGCGGCACACATGTCCATCCAGTGCATCAAAACCCCGCCCATGAGCGTGCCGAGAGTGTTGCTGTCCTTGGGCATCACCAGCCGGTGCATCACCGACCGCGAATCGGCCGCGGTTTTCTTCTTGCTGTTTTTCATTGCGTTTCTGTGGATCGGAACTGTACGTTTCTGTGGACCTGAACTGTTTCGGGTGTGATTACTGTTCAAGTATAACGCATTCCCGGCCTGCCGGGCAATATGAAAAAACCCGCTTTTGTATCAAACAAGCCGGTTTCATAACTTTGCACCTGTCGAAATCCATCATAATCCCCTTTTTCCAAAGCCAATATGACCACTGATCAGAGCAACCCCAGTCTGGAGATCCGTCCGCTGGAAGTCAAGGACTTCAAAACCGTTAAAGCATTGCAGCTCAAATGTTTTCCGGATATGGAACCCTATGACTACCACTCCTTCCGCTCCCAGCTCAAGTATTTTAAGGAAGGGCAGATCGGTGTCTTTTTCGAGGGCGAACTGATCGGATCGAGCAACAGCCTGATCCTGGATCTTGACGAGTACACCTTCGACCACACCTGGGAGGAGATTTCCGATGACGGGTACATCCGCAACCACGATCCCGAAGGCGACACGCTGTATGGCATCGAGGTGATGGTCGACCCGGAGTACCGCGACATGAAAATCGGCCGGCGCATTTACGAAGAGCGCACCGAACTGTGCCGCCAGCTCAACCTGAGGCGCATCCTGGTGGGCGGCCGACTGCCGAACTACCACAAGCACAAGGACAAGATGGATATCTACACCTACGTCCGGTCGGTCATGAACAAGAAGATCTACGACCCGGTGCTCACCTTCCAGCTGCAGAACGATTTTGTCGTCAAGCGGATCATCACCAACTACCTGAACGAGGACACCGATTCGTGCGGATACGCGTGCCTGCTGGAATGGACCAACTTCGAGTATCAGGCCCAGGCCCCGAAGCAGCGCATCACCTCCATGCCGGTGCGCATCTGCTGCGTTCAATACCAGATGCGCAAGATCGCAAGCTTCGAGGATTTCACCACGCAGATTGAATACTTTGTGGATGTGGCTTCCGATTACAAATCCGATTTCGTGCTTTTTCCGGAGCTGCTCACCACGCAGCTGCTGAGTTTTGAGCAGGAAAAACGGCCCGGCCTGGCGGCACGCGAGCTCGACAAGTACACTGACCAATACATCGAGTTCTTCCGGGACATGGCCCTGAGCTACAACGTGAACATCATCGGCGGGTCGCACTTCACACTGGAAAAGGACAACGTGTTCAACGTCTCCTACCTCTTCCGGCGCGACGGCACCTACGAAAAGCAGTACAAGATCCACATCACCCCGAGCGAAAGCCTCTGGTGGGGCGTGCAGCCCGGATCCATCCCCAAGGTGTTCGACACCGACCGCGGCAAGATCGCCATCAACATCTGCTACGATGTGGAATTTCCGGAGATGGCACGCTATGCCGTCGACAACGGGGCGAACATCCTTTTTGTGCCGTTCTGCACCGATGAGCGGCACGGGTTCACCCGTGTGCGCACCTGCGCGCAGGCCAGGGCCATCGAAAACCAGCTCTATGTGGCCATGGCCGGCACCACCGGCAACATCCCGTCGGTCGAGAACATGGCCATCCAGTACGCCCAGTCGGCCATCTTCACCCCGTCCGATTTCCCGTTCAGCCGCGACGGCATCGCCGCGCTGTCCGACGAAAACACCGAGATGGTGGTGCTGGCCGATGTGGACACCGAGGTGCTGCGCCGCACCCGCCACTCAGGCACCGTGATGCCGCTCAAGGACCGGCGCAAGGACCTGTACAGTGTGCAGTTCCGTGACCTGCCCGAACACAGCATGATCATGCCGGACGATCCGCCGTTCGATCCTGAAGGCGACGAGGACTTTGAATGATTACCATCATTGGCGCGGGTCCGATCGGGCTCGCCTGCGGCATTGCCCTGAAAAAACGCGGACTCCCTTTCCGCATCATCGACAAAGGGTGCCTGGTCAACTCCGTGTTCCACTATCCGACCAACATGACCTTCTTCTCCACTTCCGACCGGCTGGAGATCGGGGGTGTGCCGTTCATCTCCCACGGGGTTAAGCCCAACCGGCGTGAAGCGCTGGAATACTATCGTCGGGTGGCCGAAAGCTACGACCTGCCGCTGCAGCTGTACGAGGAGGTCCGCGATGTGCGCGGAGAGGACGGCCACTTTGTGATATCCACGGAGAAAGGGAGCTATGAAAGCAGCAAGGTGGTCCTCTCGAGCGGCTTTTACGGTCTGCCGCACCGCATGAACGTCCCCGGGGAGGAGCTGCCCAAAGTGAAGCACTACTACGATGAACCCCACCCCTACGCCTTTATGAAGGTTCTCGTAATCGGGGCCGGCAATTCGGCGGTGGACGTGGCCCTGGAATCGTACCGCTGCGGATCGGAAGTGACCATGGTCGTGCGCGAGCCGCACATCAAGGAATCGGTCAAGTACTGGGTGAGGCCGGATATCGAGAACCGGATCCGCGAAGGGGCCATCCGTGCCTTTTTCAACTCGGAAATCGTCGAAATCCGTGAGAAGGAAGTGGTGATACGGACCCCGGATGGGGTCCGCACCCTGGAAAATGATTTTGTGATGGCCATGACGGGATACGAGCCGGATTTCGGCCTGCTGGAACGTATCGGGGTCGATTTTGAGGGCGACGAGCGCATCCCCAAATACGACGAACAGACCCATGAAAGCAACGTGCCCGGTGTGTATCTCGCCGGGGTTGTTTGCGGCGGACTCAATACCAGCAAATGGTTCATCGAAAATGCACGGGTGCACGCTGAGAAGATCGCAGCGGATATCGATGCCGGATGACGTTGAAGGCCGGCAAGTCACAAAATTTCCGGTGACGCAACCATCACCAGCCGGTCATGCATCCATCATGTCCCGGTAACGGAAAGAAAGGCAAAAAGCTGTTTCGGGGCCGGGAACCCCAAATCTCGGAAAAAAAAATGGGGTAAGCGATCTGCATCGCACCGCTACAACCTCCTGCCGCTGCTACCTTCCGGTCCTGACGGAGTTGAGAGGGAGCTGGTCGTGCAGGACTTACCCCATACTCACTAACGAAAAAGGCCCATCGATTATTCCGCCTGAGCCCGTTTCCTCAATGTGGAGCTACGGGGATTCGAACCCCGGACCTCTTGCATGCCATGCAAGCGCTCTAGCCAGCTGAGCTATAGCCCCGATACATCAATAAAAGAACAATTTTAACACAGATATTAAATATAAGAAAACTTTACTTCCACTTCAATAAACCGATTATTCAAATTCGGGATGAATTTTCGCCTTTCTGTGCTATTTCAACAAGGTGACCTTTTGGACAAAGCGCTGCTGCCCGGTTGTCAAAACAACTACATATACGCCCGAAGCACGTCGTCCGGCATCCCAGTAGTGCTCATGATATCCCGCTTCGATACGGCCGGAAGCCAGCGTTTCGACCTTCCTTCCCACGATATCGTACACGACAAGATCCACCTCCCGGGTGGAATCGAGGGTAAACGGAATAACGGTCGCGTTATTGAACGGATTGGGATAGTTTGCCGACAATCCGGTTTTCGCCGGCACCGCCGGCTCTGAAGGGGTATCAATTTCAAATACCGCCCGAACCTCCATGCCCGGCTCCGGATCTACCGTCCATTTCGCATCTCCGGAAGCCGTCTGCCCATCCACTTCCCACTGGATAAACGCACAGCCATCGGATGATTCGGCGCGCAATGAAACCGGATTTCCGCTGAAATATACGCCTGTCCAGGGAAACTCTTCCGGCTCTCCGATGGTGAGAGTGTTGATCGCAATCTCACCGCAGTCGCCCGTCCGATTTACGGAAATCTCCGCTTCTCCGTCCAGCCCGAAATACTCCTCGATATGCGACCGTACATACCCCGGCCGCTCAGCCGCAAATTGCCGCATCACTCCGATAGCATCGTACCATTCCGTTTTTGAAGTGATGCCGTTCGGCGGACGCCAGCGCAGGATATGCTCATCGATGACCGGTTCCAGCCGATCCTGCATCGTCTCGATTTTCTCAAGTATGTGAGCTGCCTGATACCTGGTATTCATGAAATCGGCAAACCGGTTGATGAACAGCTGTCGCCCTTCCGGACTCCGGATCAGCTGCCGGAACTCGAGATTGAAAAAATCAGCTCTGAAATCTGTGGCAAACGGCTCGAGGTAGTTCGCATCCACCTGCGCGCCATGCGTCCATTCGGGACCCCAGTTATTCGGCAAGCCCATTCCGACATCCATATCCCACATATTCCATCGCCATCGGCTGTCCTCGCGTGAACTGTCGCGCCAGATGCGCCAGTGATGAATATCCCACCGTCCGAAAAAGATATCGGCAATACGCAGGTCAAACAGGCTCAGCGGATCGATATACCCGGCGGCGGTTTCAAAATACCCGGCATCCTCCGGATCCGTCATCCGGATAAAATTCCGGAATTCCTCATAATGGGGATCGTAATTATCCTCCGAAAGCACCCAGTGATCCAGAATAGCGACATCCTGTTCCCCGACACCGAACCGCTCCTGGACATAGTAGCGGTCAAAACGCTCGCGAAGATTCCTGATCCCCCAGTACTCCCCGTTGATAAAAACCTGTACGGGCCGATACGCTTCAACATCCACGTGTGTTCCGGTCATCAATGTGGATATCAGGGCATCGCGGAAGTAGGTGTGGATGATGTCCTGGCCGGAATTCCGGAGCTTCAGCCGCTTGTAGTGCTGCTCCGGCCTCTTCTCGAAAACCGGATACTCGAAAAAACGCTCACCGTAATCAGCGCGGGCGTAGAGGCGAAAGCTTCTGTTGGTGTAGATCCTGGAGGTGTTGCCATGAATGCGCAATCCGAAATCCTGATCCAGCACCAGCTCGCCGTTTTGGAGAAACAGCTGTCCGCGCACACGCCGCTCCCACTCGCGGCCGCGCATCATGAAATTGCCCGACCGATGCATGCCGGATTCATAATCAAAATGCTGGCCGGGCACGGAAATGCCCGTTTCATAACTGAAAAGGGAAGTTTCATCTGTCACGATGGAAAAAACGGGCAGTGCGCGGTAGGTATCGAACTGCGGTCCGACAAAGTAGGTGTGCGTGGCTGCCGGGCCCATCCGGCCATTTTTATAGACAGCAGCCCGGACGGTCGTCGCTTTGTCGAGGACGGATTCGGGAGTGACATGCCATGATCCGTAAGTTGCGGTGATCTGGCTCAGATCGTTCGCCTCATCGGACCGGTCAGAAATCGCAATCGGGCTGTTGTAAGTCCGGGTGTGGATCGGCCGGAACTCCAGCTCCTGATCCGGAGCATAGCGGACGGGATACCAGAGTGTGTCGAAGTGGTCGGGGTGGGGCATCGAGCCGTCAATCGTATAGAGAACTACCGCATCCGGATCGCCGTTTCGTGGTGTGATGTGAAGGTCAAATGCATCAGGATGGAACCCGCCATTTTGAGAGAAAACCGGTGGTTGCAACAGCTCGTGCCATCCATCACCGGCATTCGGTCCACCGGGCGTGGGGTGATCAAAGTACAGCCAGTTTTCGGATCCGTCAGGACTCCGGCCGAACGAGATATCCCTGGGAATCTCCGTCGCCGGCATGTGATCGATCGTATTGCCGTTGAAATCGGAGAGCACGATCGGCTCGCCACCCGAGCTGATACTGAACCCGGCGTGAAGCGGCTCTCCTGCAACACTTCGGTCCTTGCCGGAAGCCCAGATCAGCATAAATTCACCGGGATGCAGCGTGGTGTCAGGGAATACAAATCGAAACCGCCGGTTTACATCATCATCGTCGGACAGCCCCCACCATTTCAGGTTGACCGGCTCGTCCCCGGCGTGATACAACTCGATCCAGTCTTCAAAATCGCCGTCCTCATCCGCATAAGTCGACCCGTTGGAGGCCATCACCTCGTTGATACTGATTTGCTGTGCACTTGCGGTCATGCCGGAAGCGATCGGCAGCAGAATAAATACCAGCACAATTCGGTACAAAACAGTCATAACTGGTTGACCGTTAATCGCTCTTTGTAATACACTATGAATGATGGTCGCACCGGCGGGTCGTAATCAAGAAAAAAAATATGCCTGTATGCGTTGCCATCCATACTAAAATAGCTTTCTTTTTATTATAATGGAGTGCATATTTAAAGCATATCCAATTCAGATGTTTTATAACCCTAGACCGGAGAAACTCTTTGAAACTTCCAAAAATTGCTCCCCTTGCCCTGCTTCTTGTTTTCGGTGCCGCAATCATGCTCGGCGGATGCCGAACAACGGAGGAGGTCATCGAAGACCAGACCCTTGATTCTGACGGTGACGGTATCCCTGATCACATCGAGCTGCAGATCGGAACGGATCCCACCAATCCGGATACCGATGGTGATGGCCTCACTGACGGTCAGGAATATTACGAGTACGGAACCGATCCGCTTGTTGCAGACACGGACGGCGACGGTCTTTCCGACGGCGACGAAGTACTCGTCTACGGAACGGACCCGCTCAACCCGGATACCGACGGTGACGGACTCTCCGACGGCGACGAAGTGCTGATCTACCGCACCGATCCCCTCAATCCCGACAGTGACGGCGACGGCCTCTCGGATTACGATGAGATCTATGTCTACGGTACCGATCCGAACAACCCGGACACGGACGGCGACGGATTCACGGACGGCCAGGAGATCGAAATGGGCACCGATCCACTTGATCCCACCGATCCCGTGTTCATCGAAACACTCCAGACCATCAACTTTGAGTTCGACCGCTCCAACATCGATGCCCGCGCGGCCCGCC
>SKWQ01000122.1 GCA_007128855.1 Balneolales bacterium | reverse complement strand
GACCGGTTTTGAAACAACCGGATACTATGTCAGGATACTCACGCCATTTGTCTTCCTTGTTTTTCTGGTGACCCCCCTGAATTTTATCCCTCTGATGCTGAATCGCCAGCGCAAGGCATTCGTCATTGACCTGGTGTATCTGGCGGTAAGGGTTGCCGCGCTTGCTACAGGAATTTGGTACCAGAGCATTGAAATGGCGCTGATTCTGTACTCGATTTCGGGGGTCGGCATCAATACCTATTTGCTGTTCTGGTTCTACCATATCGCCAGGAAGGCCGAAATGGAATCATTATGATTCGTACGGCAAACGGTACGTCTGGAATAACGGACAGGGTCATCAAAAATGGAAATTCTTATATTACCTGAAATGTATTAGTTTTCTATATGTCAATTATTCGCGGCAAAGATGTAATGTCAAGTATGTCATCAGACCAAAATCTCCCCAGTGTAACCATTGCAATACCCGCTTACAATGAGGAGGACCACATTGAGGGCATCATAAAAAAATTTCAAAAGGCACCCTATCCAAACATTATTGAGATACTGGTTGCTGACGGAAGAAGTACGGACAGGACACCCGAAATTGTTCGCAGCATATCCCTCGATGATCCGCGGGTGAAACTGATTGACAATCCCGACCGCATCCAGTCTGCCGGGCTTAACCGATTGATATCAGTTGCCAGGGGCGATCTCTTCCTGCGGGCAGACGCACATTGCGACTATGCCGATGACTATGTCGAAGCTTCTGTCAATGCCTCCATTGATTCCGGAGCTCTCAATGTTGGCGGATCACAGAGATTTGTTGCTACCAACAGATTCCAATCGTATGTCGCGCTGGCCGTCAACTCTGTTCTGGGCAGTGGTGGTGCAAAATACAGGGACGAATCCTATGAGGGCTATGCCGACACGGTGTTCCTTGGCTGCTACCGGACGGATGTGCTGCAAAGGCTGAAGGGTTTTCTGACCAACAACGTGACGAATGAAGACGCCGAAATTAATATCCGCCTGGAAAAAGAGCAGAAAAATGCTGTTTTTATCAGCCCGGACATCCGTGTATGGTATTATCCCCGAAAGGATGTCATCTCCCTATTCAAGCAGTATTTCAAGTATGGCAAGGGAAGATGCATGACATTTTTCAGGCACCCGCCGGGAGCGTCGCTAAGAGGTAGCACTCCGTTCCTGACCATTACTTTTTTGTTTCTCATTGCTGTCTACCTGCTGGCTGCCGGCAGTTTCCTGACTCTTGCCCTGTTCCTCGCTTCGGTTCTGATCATAGTACTGGCGGAAGTGGTTCGTACCGTACACAAAAACCGGGAGAGCTTTCACTCCACAATCTGGAGGGGGGAACCCGGGAAAGCCCCTGGCTGGATATGCCAGGTACTGGGTACCACTTTTGTCGTCATAACCATGAACTTCGCGCATTTCGCCGGATTTGGATGGCAGCTTCTTCGTTTTCTGGGTGGAAGGAAGAGCTGGTGATGAAAACGTCCGGCACACTTCAACCAGTCACTTTCCTGTAGATATCCAGCAGGACAGGGACTTGTGACTCCCAGTTGTATTTTTCCAGGACAGCCTTTCTGCCCCGATCGCCCATCTCCCTGTTCAGGTCTTCATTATCCAGTACTTTTCTGTAAACGGCCGCTATATCATCCAGCCGGAACGGATCAACTTTGTAGCCGCAACCGGTCTCATCGACGATCGTGTTCATGACAGGAATATCCGAAACGATGACGGGCAGTCCGGCCAGCATGTACTCATACAACTTGACGGCTTGCGAGCCGATGTGGTCAGGAGTGGGGTGGAGCAGGATCACACCGGCCAAGCTCTGCAGCAATTCCTTTGCAACGGTTGGCCTGTCGATGTAACCCAGAAACCGGACCCGTTTCCATCCTTCAAGGTCCCGGCACTCCTGCTCCACAATCTTGTCACCGAAACGACCAGCCAGGGTGAATGTGACATCACAGTCCGCAGGCAGCAGCTCCAGTGCCATGATGGCTTCCTTCACGCCCCGAACCCGGGTTATATCCCCGATATATGTAATCTGCCTTTTTTTTCTCACCGAACGCACATCGTATCCTTCCGGCAACAATTCATCGCGATAGGCAAAGTTCTGCACAAGGCCGGTTTTTCTGTGTGGAAACCGATCCAGCAGTGATGGTATTACGACGATAACATGGTTCACCACCTTTCCGGCTAGCCATTCGGCGATCAGCGCGGCATAATAAAAAAAGTTGGCCAGGGCCGGACTCAGGTAGTTCTTTGAGTACATCGTATCCGGGGTTTTCTCATGAACGTCGTAAATGACCCTTCTCCCTGTGAGCCTCAGGAGGATGGCAGTTGGTATGAGCTCCGGATCGTGCAAATGAAAAAGCCTCGTGCCCGTCAGCCGCCTGGCCATTCGGAACATCCGCCAGGGAGCTTTCAGGAACCGTTGAAATTTAGAAGCATAGGCAGGGAAGGGAATGATTCGGATGCCATCCACAACCTGCTCCTCTTCCGCGCGCGCGATAAGCGTCACATCGTAGCCTTCATCGCTCAATGTTCGGCACATTTTGTGGAAAATCCGGGTATCGTTGTAAATGTGCACGGAGCTCAAATGGGCAATCTTGATCTTTCTTTCGGATTCAGAAGGTGTGCTCATCGCGGTACCGTGAGTGTTTAACTGGATGGACAGGCGTTGCCGGTTAGTTTTTAATATTGGCGTTTCGGATTGTTGCCGTGAGTGTTACTCATGTAACGGCACATTTGGCGTGTAGTCCGGGGAGTGCAGTTGTGATTAGTCAGGGGGTGCACCTCGTTTCAAATACTGATTGAGGGATATGGCAAGACCAGTGGTAATCCACAACTGATTGTCCGTAAAGCCGGAACCGATGAACTGGTAAAACACGGCATAGGCAATCAGGGTTGCGAGGAGCGCGCGGGATATGATTTTTACTTCCGGTCCGGTTTCAAACTGGGTGTTTTCCCATGCAAGTTTAAAGATTTTGTAGACAATGAAAACAAAAAGCAGCAGTCCGACCAGTCCGAGTTCCGTATATACAAGGTATATTACGTTATGGGGTTCGTAGACGCCCAGTGTATCCTGCAGGCTGTGATAAGAGAGAAAGGCATCTGAAAAGCCGCGCCATCCGACACCAAGAAGCCAGCTGTCAAAAAAGATGTGGAATGAAGTTTGCAAAAGCACAATGCGGAGATAGTTGGACGTATCCACCCCCCCGGTAAACAGATCGATGAAACGATTCAGTATGTTCATCAGCAGGTAGCGCACTTCCGGGGAAAAGGTAACAACTACGGCGGCAGCAAGGGCGGCTATTAGGAAAAGGTTGAATTGACGGTAAGTCACGGCCAGAAAAAGAAGCATCACCAGGGTGGCTACCCATGAACTTCGGGAGAATGTGACTAGTACGGTTGCCAGCAGGATCACAAAAAAAGCTGTGGCAATGACGCGTTTCCAAATTTCGCTTTGCTTTGAAAAGCTCAGGGAAGCGGTGTAGGCAAGTGGGAGGAAAAACAGTGAGGCAAAGACATTGGGGTCAACCTGGCCGATGCGGGCCCGGCCGGCCATCCGTGCTCCCCCGGTTACCACATCCTGCATGATGGCAATGGGGTTGGTGACGGTCCCGTAAATCGCAATGAAACCCAGTAAGGATCCAACTCCGATCGTAGCATAGATGACAAGTGAGATTTGTCCGGGTTTGTGAATCCAGTTGACAAAAAGAAAGAGCAAGCCAGACAGGACCACAATGCGTATAGCGTGAAGAAACGCCCGCTCGGCGTCGGGTGTCCAGAGTATCGACAGAAATATCAGCGAGAAGAACAGGGCCAGCTCCAGCTCGAAACCCGTTTTCCGCAATCCCGAAAAGCCGGTCATGAACCATCGTAGCACAAAAACTGCAATCGAAAGAATGTAGAACACCTGGAAAAGCGAAAATGGAACCAGCCCATCCTCGAAGACATGGATCAGATTGCCAAGTAATGATCCCGTGGTGACGAGGATCAGCATTATCACTGGGAAGACCAGGCTTCGGGCGGCAAAGAAAAGGACCATCGCGCCGGCAAGCAGCACCCATTCCAGCGGAGGCAGGCCAATGTACCAGGTTGCCCACCGCAGGAACAGGAACAGCAAGGAGACCAGGCCCGCAATTAACCAGTCAGATGCGGCTATCCGTTTCAATAGATGTGTGGAGTCGCTGGTCACGGCTTTGTTCGGGCGGGTTAGTTGCTGTCGGTATTGGCAGTTTGTTTATCCAGGTAGCGTTGGTGTTTTTCCGGAGGGGTGAACCAGCGCATAATGCATTCCGGATCCTTAAGATTCGTTTTTCTCCTTCCGGGACCGGAAGCGCAGCTGCTCCTGCAGCTCACGTATCTGGTTGTACTGCCGGGAATCGGTTTCACGTCCAACATTCATGGTATGACGGTAGTAGACAATCAGAAGGGAGAAAAAAATGCTGAAGACGAAACCGCCAAGTACGATAAAGGCACGTTTCGGGGAACTCTTGTATGTGGGCAGGTGGGCATCATCCAGTATTTGAATGCCCCTTTTTTCGGTTTCGGCAATAGTCTGAGAGAAGTCATACTGCGGATAAATCGTCTCGTATATTTTGTTCTGAATTGTAACCTCCCTGTAGAGTCGGTAATAATTCAGTGCCAGTTCGGGGACATCAAGCATGGGAGGTATGATATTTGCAGCTCTGGCCTCCGAATCACTTCTTTGTACAAGTTGGTTAAAGGTACGTTCCAGTTCAGCGTGGGTCCGTCTGAGATTTCGCAATTCAGGATTGTTTTCGCTCACGCTTGCCTGCATGACATTGATGGCAATCTCCGTCTCAATCATATTTGCCTTGACTTCAGCAAGATTGTTGATGATGGCATTGGCCTGTTGTTCCACTTCGATCAATCCGTGCTTTTCCTGATACTCCTTGAACGCAAGCTCTGCTTCTTCCATCTCCATCAGGTTACGCTGATATCGTCTGGTGATGATTTCAAGCTGTTCAACAGCATTGCGCCTGTTGATATCTCTCACCGTTTCATCAAGCCGGTCGAGAATGAATCGGGTCATTTTTTGTGCTCTTTCCGGCTCACGGTCGGTAACGGTGATACGGACCGATATGATCGGATTGAAACCGAATCCTCCCTCTCTGGTATCGACAATGGAAATGTTTTGCTCCAGTTTTAGAAGTAGCTCCTCAATTATGTTGCTGCTGTACACCTCGTAGAGGTCAAACTCTTCGATGAGTGCAACCCGAAGGCTTCTGCTGTTGAGAATGGACAGGATGGTTTCAGAGTTGACCTGAGGTTCTGAACCGAGGTTCAGCGGCATCATGCCCCCGAGCATCCCGGCAATACCGGAAAAAGTCTGCTGCTGATCAGGTGGCAAAATCAGGGCACTGGAATCGTAGCTCTTTGGCCACATAAAACTGATTACAAGTGCAATCAGGGTTGCCAGGATAACGATTTTGAGAACCAGTGTTTTTTCTTTTGCCAGAACAACCAGGGCATCCAGAATGTTAATTTCCTCTTTTCTCGAATCTTTACTCATAATGCTTACCAAT
Organism: Balneolales bacterium; assembly: GCA_007128855.1. Taxonomy (GTDB): domain Bacteria; phylum Bacteroidota; class Rhodothermia; order Balneolales; family Natronogracilivirgulaceae; genus SKNL01. Next base: position 2,180 of record SKWQ01000122.1, on the reverse strand, counting down.
TATGCCCGGTTTGAAGGCATGTTTCTGGGTATTTTAAAAGTCCTTGTGGTAGGAAAATAGTGTGTAGGGATAAGCACCTGAAGGTGACATTTAAAACTGCGATGAATCGTGAGGTGTCCAGGCAGCGATTATCGGGTTATCGCAACATATGCGGTAATGATGCTGGTTATGGTCGTCAGCCCGGTCATGATCAGCTGTATATTGCTGTTGCGCTGTGTGCGTTTTTGGAGATCGTACGCCCGGGCAGCCTGAAGTTCATCAAAGGGCACCCTGTCAACAAATATGAGATCACCCGGCTCGATCACCACATCACCGGCCCGATACCAGGAATTGGATTCTGCCTTGATAATAAAAGTGCGATCGGCATCGGCAGATAGCGCCAGTCCTCCAGCCGTGCTTATGAAGTCCAGGGTGGATTTGCTTTCTTCAAAATTATAATAGCCAGGTTGATTTACCTGCCCGAACACAAATACGGTACCCTCATTTTTCGGAATGTGCAGCCGGTCGCCATGATAAAGTACGACCTTCCTCATCGCTTCCTCATCGTTCAGGTCGATATGCACCCTGTTCCGGATGAGCTGGGCTTCAAGTGCCAGGTATTCGAATCCTTGTGCAAACTGATCGGAGGTCCGACGAAGCGCAACCGGATCAAAGGCGGGCCGGGTTCCGTATTCTGTTCTTCCTGGCTGTGTTCTCATCAGGTAGGCAGCCTGCGGAAGTGCCATATCAGTCAAACCACCAACAAGCTGCATCAGTTCATAAAGCGTGGTTTTGCCGTCCTGAATGGAGAACCGTCCGGTATAGAGAGCCTCTCCATATACCTGAACATTTTCAGTGTAGCGCTTGTCCCGGTCAAAGGGGATAATGATCCGGTCATTGGGTTTAAGTTCAAAAGCGGCAATGGATGAAGAATCTTCAAGAATCTCTTCCTGCAGCCCCTGATCCGTGACCCGGCTGACACGTACATATTCCTCAGTTGCATCGAACGTCATGCCGCCAGCCATTTCTATGAGGCGGTAAATAGTGTCGTCGGGATGATATTCCATTTCGAGCGCCTGGTTGACCGCGCCGGATACCGAAATGCGTGGATTATGTTCATAGAAGCGTTGAATATGTATGATGTCACCCTGCATAACGACAGGATTTGCGTCATCATCACCCGTTTTCAGGAATCGGTAGAGATCGGCCGTGACCTGAGAACCGTCTTCCCGGCTGATTACGATATTACGAAGGGCAAAGCTGTTGCTGGCAAGAAATTCCTGGGGATACTTGTTTGCAAGCATGGTAAATGGAGAGAGCGGCCCGGCTCTTCGATCATCGTCGTCGTCGTCGTCACTGCCTGTGGACAATTTGAAAAACGAATGATAAATCGCTTGATCAAGGCGTGTTTGGGGCATTACAATATGCGGACCGGGAAAGGGAATATTCCCAACGACATTGATTTTCAGGTTTCTCGGGTGCTCAAGAATCATATCACTTTCAGTACCCGGCAAGGCCTCGGCGATCTTTTCATTGATAAGTTTTTCCGCTTCTGCAAACAGAAGGCCATCCACTTTCAAGGTTCCAACCTGGGGGAGCATTATGACGCCCTGACTGTTAACACGAACACCCCTCAAGGTGCCACTCACGTTCCCTTTCAATGTGAATCCGAGAAGGTCACCGGGACCCAGTACGTAAGTTTCCATGTCCAGATAGGATTCGAAAAACCTGACCAGGGTCATTTCAAGTCCCAGTTCGTCAACAAAAAGATAGGAATCCAGACCTGAACCAAGCTGAACCTGCATTGAACGGCGCTGTTCACCCTGCTGTTGGGCGTCGACAGCCGCAGGAGACATGATGAGCAGAGTCGTCACAAATAGTATGGTTGAAATCAGAAAGACTCTAAAAAAACACATGAATCGTACTGTTAGAAATGGATAGGATAGGTGGGGAGGTCTATGGAAATTGCTAAGATTTTTTTCCTGCTGTTCTCAGTCGGGAAAGCATGATACCCGCTATGGTCAGCAAACAACCAAGATACTGCAAAATGTGCAGTTTTTCACCCAGGAAAATGAGCCCAAAGAGCACGCCAAGCACCGGCACCAGGTTCTGGTAGGTGGCCGTGCGCACCGCCCCCACGTTCTTGATGCCGAAGTACCAGATCAGGTAGGCCGCCCCGATCGCAAACAGGCCGCTGAAGG
>SKWQ01000219.1 GCA_007128855.1 Balneolales bacterium | reverse complement strand
TGCGCCAGGCCGACGCCCTGCTCGTGCGGACGACCAACGCCGTCAACAGCAGCACCCTTCCCGAGGGGAGCCGCGTGCGTTTCGTCGCCACGGCATCCGCCGGCAGGGACCATCTGGATGAGGCCTGGCTGGAGCGGCTGGGCATTACCGTGGCCGATGCGAAGGGATCCAATGCGCGCAGCGTGGCCGAATATGTCGCGATTGCCGTACTGTCGGCGTGCGATGACCTGAAGCGGTCGCCCCGGGGGCTGACCGCAGGCGTGGTGGGCGCCGGATTCACCGGGACGGCAACGGCAGACTTGCTTGGCCGGATCGGCGTCACCTGCAAGCGGCACGATCCACCCCGGGAAGAGCGGGAACGGGAACGGAAGAAGAACCCTGAAAGCGCAAGGTCCAGCGGTTTGCAGCAGCAAGACGCCGCACAGAACCCTTTCCGCTCCGCGTCATTGCAAGAGGTGCTGGGATGTGACATCATCACCCTGCACGTGCCGCTGGAACGCGGCGGTCCACACACTACCTGGCACTGGCTTGACGGGGAAAAACTGGCCTCGGTGAAGCCCGGGGCAATGGTCATCAATGCCTCACGCGGGGGTGTCGCGGACGAGCAGGCACTGCTGGCATCACACCGCCAAGGGCATCTCAGTGGTTTTGCGTGCGATGTATGGGAGGGAGAGCCCGTTTTTTCCGACATCACGGCACAACGCGCGCGCCTGTCCACGCCGCACATCGCCGGCTATTCCATCGAAGCGAAGCGCAATGCCTCGCAGATGATGTGCGAGGCGCTGCACCGGTTCTTTGACCTGCCCGACCCCGCGGCCGGTACGGAGCTGCCGCGCCGGCAGAAGCTGCCTGAGGACCTTGATTCGCTTCGGGACGTACTGTCTCACGTCCACCCCGCATCCACCTATGACTCCGCCCTGCGCAGGATCATCGGCACCCCCGATCCGGAAAAGGGTCCGGCTTTCCTCCGGCTGCGACAGGACACCCCATTGAGAAACGAATTCCGGCAAATAGCACTGCCTTCGGGGGTCATGGACCGGCACCCCGTCCTGAAGTCGCTTGGTTTCCCAATTTCTGAAACTCAAATAACCTGACGGACCGCCGATTGTTCACACCGCTCACATACCGGACCATTCCCGGTCGGCATGTCCCGCCGGCGCGCCGGATCACTGCCATGGTGCCCGGACTGGTGCTGCTCTCCGCGCTGCTGTGGCTGTCGCACGATCTGGGCATGGAAGAGCGCATCGTCCTGTTCCGCTATCTGGCCATGGCCTTTGCGGGATGCATGGCGTTCATCACGCCGCACCTGCTTTTCCCGGACAGTGAAAAGACGCTGATCCTCCAGATCAACCCATCACCCCGACGGCTTTTCCTTCACCATCTGGTGAAACTCCGCGCGCTCTGGCTCTACGGGGTGGCCGCGGCGGCGGTCGTCTCCTACGGCGACAGCACCTTCCCCGTGCAGGATTTCCACGAGAAAACCCGGCTTTTCGCCACGGGCATGATCGCGCTCACTGCCATCATGCTCTACGCCCAATACCGGTTTGCGACCATCGGCGAGTCGTCCCAGCGCTGGAACGAAGGCAAATCGGGGCGGCGGCTTTTTGAATCGCTCGACTCCGTCGGCAAAAGCACCCCGGTGGATGCCGGCATGTTCCCGACTTTCCTGAGCACGATCCTGGTCACGTTTGTCGGGATGATGAGCGTGGTGGTCTCCGCGGCAATCCCCCATGTGCTGCTCGCCATCCTCCCATTTGTGCTATTCCTGGGATATTCCGCATACCGGCTTGGACGGGAGGTCGGGTCCTACGACCGGCGCTTCTATCAGAGTGACGCCTTCTATGACGAGTTGTTCACCAATCCGGCCACCGGCACCAGGGAATCGCGTGAACCGGCATCGTACGGAGCCATTTACTGGGTCCCTTCGCGGTGGCGTGCAGCCGTCTGGACCCAGATCGTGCAGCTGGACCGCAAGCGTCCGATGGGGCGCATCATCGCCCTGCTCAGCCTGACCTACTGGCTGCTGATCTGGCTCGGCACCCCGGAGGCCTGGCACGGCGGATGGCTCGTCTTCTGGATCCTTGCAAAGAACATGCTCGCCTGGCCAGTGTCGTGGCCGGCGCTGTCGCCGCCGGTATTTCACTGGTGGATGATGCCGGCGGGTGACTGGATGATCGCCCGGTTCTTTTTGCAGACGCGATGGACCCTGGCGCTCCTGCTCACCGTGGCCGCAGCGGCCCTGTTCTCCGAGGCGGTCAGCTGGCAGGCCGTGTGGATGTGGACCCTGGCCGATGTGACGGTATCGGCCCTGTCCGCCTGGCTGTTGACCCGCAACAACGAATTTGCCTTCCGGAGGAGATATGCATAACCTTTCAAGCGGTTTATTATGAGTGAATTTTTGAATGTCGAAAACCTGTCGAAGCGGTACGGGACCGGACCCATGATCCTGTCCGGCATGAACCATCACTTCCGGAAGGGCACGGCAACCGGCCTCATCGGCGCAAACGGCTCCGGAAAAACGACATTTCTGCGGCTGGTCTCGATCACGGCATATCCCACCGAGGGCACCATCACGTTCCTGGGTGAGCCGATCTACGATGCCCCGCACCGGTTCCTGCACCATATCGGCATCGTGACCGATGCCACCGACCTGCCGGCTTACCTGAGCGCCAACGAGCTGATGGAATGGACGCTGCGTGCGCGCAAGAAGTGGCACGATGACGAGTCTCCGCGCCACATGGATGAGCTGTTCGGCCGGCTCCATTTCGATGAGCGGCGGGAGAACCTGATCGGCACTTACTCCAGCGGGATGCTCCAGAAGACGATGCTGGCCTGCAGCCTGATCACACAGCCGGAGATCATCCTGCTTGACGAGCCTTTCCGCGCCCTGGACGAATCGAGCAAAAAGGCATCGCTGGAGCTGCTGAACGAGTATAAAAGCAACGGCGGCACCATCCTGGTCTCCAGCCACCTGCGCCGCAGCCTGGCCAAACTGTGCGATGACTACATCACTTTCCCGGTGAAGGAAGGATCCTGACATCGAAACAGCCGGCGGGCGTTTTCTGTCGTAATGCGGTCCGTCTCCTCCAGGGAGATATCGAACAGTTCGGAGAGTTTTTCAGCTGTAAATTTTATGTATGACGGCTCGTTGCGTTTCCCACGCATGGGCACAGGCGCCAGATAGGGGGCGTCCGTTTCCAGGACGAGCCGGTCCGGCGGCATGTCCGCCACCACCCGGTCCACCCCGGCATTCTTGAACGTGACCACCCCGCCGATGCCAAGGTACAGCCCCAGATCCAGCGCCCGCCGCCCCTGGGCCGGGGTTCCGTTAAAACAGTGCCAGATGCCCCTGAGGCGACCATCCTGCTGCTCCCCGATGATATCCAGCAGATCTTCCGTGCTATCGCGGTTATGCAGTATCACGGGCTTGTCCAGCGCTTTCGCGGCCTGGCAATGCTGCCGGAGGCTCTCCTGCTGCGCGGCGATGTGCTCCCTGGACCAGTAGTAGTCCAGGCCCGTCTCGCCAATGGCGATGATCTCACCGGCACTGCCCTTTTCAAGCAACTGCTCTTCCAACCCTGCCTGACTGCCGCTATCCCCTTGGCTGCCGTCAACGTCGCAGGGATGGATCCCGATCATTTTATGGAACCGGATGTGCGGATGGCCAAGCGCATCCATCTGCTTCAGCGATCCGAAATCAATGGCAGGCATCATGATGTCGGTAATACCCGCCTGTGCGGCACGGTCCAGGACCGGATGGATGTCCGTCTGGAATTGTGGCAGATAGATGTGGCAGTGTGTGTCGATCATGGCATCGGGCATCAGGCTTGTGTATTTCCAGTACTGAAGATAGGGATTCTTTTCGGGGTTGTCGAAGCAGATCAGGGACCCGGGTTTGGTGTGCCTCTGACTGTAAAAGCACAAAGCGATTCGGAATCGCACAAATGGGCAATAATTATAGTGGATAAATCCCGAAATGGATTGTAAGTTTTCAGCTGGTTCCTTGTCTAATGTATAAAGATTTCCGCAAGTGATGTTGGTATTCTTGCGAAAAGAAAGTATATTCTCACATATTTTACACATATATAAACAGGAGTGCAATTCCATGTCCGATAACGAACGCAGAAAAGCGATTGACCTGGCGGTCGGCCAGATCGAAAAACAGCACGGCAAAGGGACCATCATGCGCCTGGGCGATCAGCCCATTGAAAACATTCCGTGCATTTCCACCGGTTCACTTATGGTGGATCACGTGCTGGGTGTTGGCGGCATACCGCGCGGACGGGTGACCGAGATTTACGGACCCGAGTCGAGCGGTAAAACCACACTGGCCCTTCATGTCATTGCCGAAGCGCAGAAAGCTGGGGGACATGCGGCGCTCATCGACGCCGAGCACGCCTTTGACGCCAAGTACGGGAAAGCACTCGGGATCAAGATCGATGAACTGCTTATTTCCCAGCCCGACAACGGGGAGCAGGCGCTTGAAATCGCAGAGACCCTGATCCGGTCGGCGGCATTGGATGTCGTCGTGATCGACTCGGTGGCTGCCCTGGTACCCCGGGCCGAACTGGAAGGGGAAATGGGCGACGCACAGGTCGGGTTGCAGGCCCGCCTGATGTCCCAGGCCCTGCGGAAGCTGACCGGGGTGGTAAACCGCACCCATACGGCCGTTATATTCATCAATCAGCTCCGGGAAAAAATCGGTGTGATGTTCGGCAATCCGGAAACCACGACCGGTGGTAAGGCGCTCAAGTTCTACTCCTCTGTTCGTATTGATATCCGCCGGATCGGAGCCATCAAACGCGGCGACGAGGTGGTCGGCAACCGCACCAAGGTGAAAGTGGTCAAAAACAAGGTGGCGCCTCCGTTCAAGACCTGCGAGTTCAATATCATGTATGGTCAGGGGATTTCGCGCATAGCCGAGCTGCTCGACCTGGCCGTACAGTATGACATTGTGCAGAAGCGTGGAAGCTGGTACCGGTACGACGGTGAACCCATAGGACAGGGAACCGATTCGGCCATGCAGTTCCTGCAGGAGGATCCAAAGCTCAGCACTGAAATCGAGGACATAGTCCGCCGGAAACTGATGCCGGATCACTATCCGGAAAACGGCAAGGAGATGGCATCGGGAGCCGCAACCGGTTCCGGTAAAAAAGCCGCAGCAAAGAACAGTGCTGCCGCAGCCGGCCCTGAAGAGGATGTACTCGATGAGTGAAAAGGCACCTCCATCGACGGGGTGGCCTACGTAAACCGGTCTTCAAAATGGATGAATCGGCAACTCCCCTACCGGGTCGCTGTACGGATATCGTCACGCAAAAAAAGAAAAAGGACAGGGTTTCCCTGTTCGTTGATGGGGCTTTTCTCGATGGATTCCATCGCGACGTGATTGAAAAAACCGGGATCATCAGGGGCGATCTTATCACCGAAGAGCGGTACGACGAGCTCCGCCGTGCGGACAGGAAATACCAGCTCAATAACCAGATCTACCGGTGGCTGGGGGTAAGGAGCCACAGTTCGGGAGAGATCATAAAGAAAAGCCTGGCCAAGGGGTTTACTTCAGGGGAAGCCCGCAGCGCACTGGATCCGTTTATCCAAAAGGGATACCTGGACGACGCCTCATTTGCTGAAACATTCTCGAGGGAAAAGAAGGACCGATATAAATGGGGGCCGGCAAAAATTCGACAGGCATTGGCCCAAAAAGGAGTAAAAAAACAGTATATTGATTTGGCCATTGAGAATATCTTTACGGAAGAACACCTCATTGAAACTCTGGAAGCGGCATCCCGGAGTGCCGGCAAGCGGTTGATGAGAACGGAGCCAGGATTGAAACGCAAAAAAAAGCTTGCTGATTTTCTGCTTCGTAGAGGATTCCCGGGCCACCTGGTAATGGAGAAATGCGATGAACTGTTAAAAAAGCTGGAGAATGAAGAGCTTTAATGTCGAACGCTTTATTCGATTCCTGATTGGGCTGGCAATTGTCCTGCTGTTCCTCTTCATCCTCTACCGCTTCTTCATTCTGGTGCTTTATGCACTCATCGCCCTTGTCATATCCTACATCCTGGATCCACTGGTCAGCCGGATGCAGGCGCTTGGTCTCAACCGCACCCTGGCCATCAGCCTGGTCATATCCACACTGATACTGCTGTTTGTCTGGTTCTCCAGCACCGCCCTTCCGTTGATCGCAAGCCAGATCATCATGCTTGGCCAACAGCTTAACATTGACGCCGTGCTGGCCGTCAGTGCAGATATTGAAGAACAGATCCTGCAAAGGGCACCTTTTTTACCAGAGGGTTTTCTGCGTGACAACATCCCCAGCGCAGTGGAAGCCCTGTTCCAGACGGATGACTTTTCCAGGACGATCAACAACATCCTCGGTATTTTCGCCAACATTTTCTGGGCTTTCATCGTCGTTCCCTTTGCCACTTTCTTTATCCTCAAGGACGGTGCGCATCTGAGGCGGAATATCCTTGAGATCGTGCCCAACAAGTATTTCGAGACCGTGCTTACAAGCATTGAAAAAGTTGAAAAGAGACTGGTAACCTATTTCAAAAGTGTCGGCCTCCAAAGCATCATCATTGCCACAACGTCAACCATCTTTCTCAGTTTTGCCGGGTTGAACAACGCCCTTTCCGTCGGGATCGCTGTCGGAGTGGCCAACATCATCCCCTATTTCGGGCCGGTCATAGGTTACATCCTGTCCATCATCGTTTCGATACTGGAGACCGGTGATTTCAGTCTTGTGATCTATGTATTCATTGCCATTCTCATCACGCAGATCATTGACGTCACCATTGTTCAACCGACCCTTTTCTCGAGATCTGCCAACCTGCACCCGCTGGTCATCCTGTTCGTGGTCATGACCGGTGCGGAACTGGCCGGCATCTTCGGCATGGTGATCGCCGTCCCGATAACTGCAACGATCGTCATTACGATCAAGCAGATCAGATGGAGCTTTGAGAACTATAAAATATTCAGTCCAGTCGAACAGAAGTAAAAAAAATATTCCCATGATAAAACTCAGACCTTTGCCAGCCAACGGAACCATCGGAATTATGGCCCCATCGTCACCGATTGAGCCCAATCGCCTGGAAAAGGGGATTGCTTATTTCGAAAATCGGGGTTACCGCGTCATCGTCAAACCAAGCTGCCATGCCCGGGACAACTACCTTGCCGGCAGTGCGGAAGACCGGGCCGGGGAGCTGATGGAGCTTGTCAATGATTCCGGCGTAGACTTGATTTTCTTTGCACGCGGGGGATTTGGAAGCAGCGCCATGCTCCCGCTGCTTGACTTTGAAGCCATCAAATCTGCCAGGAAGCTGATGATCGGTTACAGCGATATCACAGCACTTGAGTGGGGTATCTATGCCAGAACCGGACTCCCGTCACTGTCGACCGGCATGCCTGCCACGGATTTCTACCAGGATCCGGTCCACCCTGTTTTCGAAAAGGCGTTCTGGGACTTCATGCAGACCGGCAGAATCAATTACGATCTGCCCGCCCCCGCCAATCGCACAAAAGGTGAGTCACGCGGTGTGGCCCTGCCAGGCACACTATCCGTAGCCGCCAAACTGGCCGGTTCCCCATATTTTCCGGACCTTCAGGGCACCATACCCATACTGGAGGACGTAGGCGAGCCGATCCACAAAACCGAAGGATATCTGTGGCAGGCAAAACTTGCCGGTTGGTTCCAGACGGCCAATGCCGCCATATTCGGTTCCTTCTCACCCCCTGAAGAGGAAACATTCGACGACGTACCATCAATGGAGAAGGTGCTGATCCGGTTGATGAAGGATACGGACCTGCCTGTGGTCAAAGATGTGCCATACGGACATATCGACCACAAGATACCCTTCCCGCTTGGGGTTGAGATTTCCATCTCCTTCGGAAAAACAGTAAAAATCACCAGTACAGATACGATTTTCGATTCTTGAAAACGAAGAACATCGTCGTTTTTGCCTCAGGCACAGGGTCCAACTTCAAGGCGCTCCACCAGGCCATCCTGAAGAAGGAACTACCTGCCCGGATCACTGCGCTGATCAGCGACAATCCGGATGCCGGCGCATTGGCTTACGCCCGTGACAACGGGATCCGTGAGATCGTCATCACCCCATCCGATTTTGAACCCGACCGTTATATACAGGAGCTTGGCAAAATACTTGAGGATGAATCACCGGACCTCATTGTGCTTGCCGGCTACCTGAAAAAGATCCCGGATGAGATCGTGGACCGATACCATCGCAGGATCGTCAACATCCACCCAGCCCTGCTGCCGAAATATGGTGGAAAGGGTTGGTACGGGATGCGGGTGCATCGGGCTGTGATCGAGAACGGGGACAGGGAATCCGGTTGCACGATCCATTACGTAACAAGGGTGTATGACGAAGGTCCCGTCATTGCCCAGGTGAAGGTGCCGGTTCACGAGCATGACACCGCAGAATCACTGGCAGCCAGGATATTAAAGCAGGAACACCAGTTATATCCCAAAGTCATACGGTTCCTGCTTGCGGAAAATTGATTGCTTCCGGGAAGTCACGCCCCCGCCGTTGGTCCTCCATCAGCGACATCAAGCAATAACACGAAACGAACATGACAGCCTCCGGCTGACACACATGAAATCCAGCAACATGACCACAGATTACCTGAAGCACCTTCCGGAGGTGTCCGTCGAACGGGCCCTGATCTCCGTTTCCGACAAAACCGGAATCATCGAATTTTCCACCCAGCTCCACCAGCTTGGAATCCAGATCATATCCACCGGGGGCACGGCACGCATGATCCGTGATGCCGGGATTCCCGTCACCGATGTCTCCGAGATCACGGGGTTTCCGGAGTGCCTGGAGGGGCGCGTCAAGACCCTGCATCCCAAGATCCATGGCGGAATTCTTGTCCGGCCCGGGAAAGAGGACCATGCCAGGACATTGAAAGAGCTTGACATCCAGCCGATCCAGCTCGTCATCGTGAACCTGTACCCTTTCCGTCAGGCCGTGACCGACCGGCCGGGGGATGCCGAGCATGCCGTTGAGAACATTGATATCGGCGGACCGGCCATGGTGCGGGCTTCTGCTAAAAATTTCGAGAATGTATGTGTCGTGACCGACCCCGGGCAGTATCCTGAAGTTCTTGATGAGATCAGCAGCAACGGCGGGAAGATCCGCGCCGGGACGAGGGCACGTTATGCCGTCCGGGCGTTTCGTCTGACGTCCACTTACGATGAGGCCATTTGCGGGACACTGGCTGAGATGATATCGGCTTCCGGTATGGAAGACAACCGGAGTGAAGGTCAGGGATCATTTCGTGACGGCTGGCATGAGGTCTCCGGTCAGGACAAAACGGCCGGGCAGCGTGAGGATGCCCCAGACGATGACAAATCCGGCCTGGAAATCAGTGTCCCTGTCTACCGCAAACTGCGTTACGGTGAAAATCCGCACCAATCCGCTGCCGTTTACGGCAACCCGGACAGGTACATTGACTGTTTCCACGGCAAGGAGCTGAGCTACAACAACTACCTGGATATCGACGCGGCCCTTAACCTGGGATCCGACTTCGAGCAAAGTTCCGGCCTCATGCAACAGGATGATGCGCTATGCGCCATCTTCAAACACAGCCTCCCCTGCGGGGTTGCGGTCGCTGAAAGCACGGAAGAGGCATGGGAGAGAGCTTTTTCCACCGATACCACCTCCCCGTTCGGGGGGATTGTGCTTTTCAACCGTCCGGTCGACCTGAAAACGGCAAAATCTGTTGACGGGATATTCACGGAGATCATCCTGGCACCTTCGTTCACGGAGGAGGCCCTTGCCTTGCTGACGCAAAAGTCGAACCGGCGGCTTGTCCGGATTACGGCTTGGCCCGACGGGAGTGACCCGCAGGTCCGTTCCATCGCCGGTGGTTATTTGTGGCAGCAAGCCGATAGCGGATTTCGGGGCGAAAAACGCGAGGTGGTCACACGCGTCAGTCCTGACAAAGAGCAAATGGCTTCCCTGGAATTTGCCTGGATCATAGCCAAGCACGTCAAGTCCAATGCCATTGTCTATGTCCGTGACCGCCGGACCATAGGAATTGGCACCGGACAGCCCAATCGCGTGAGTTCATCGCGCATCGCCGCACAGAATGCCGTACAGTACGGACATGAACTGAAAGGCTGCGTGGTTGCTTCGGATGCTTTCTTCCCATTTGCGGATGGGCTTGAAGAGGCCGCCGGTGCCGGAGCGCGTGCCGTCATCCAACCCGGAGGCAGTGTCCGCGACAATGACGTCATCGCAAAAGCTGATGAATTGGGTACCGCCATGGTATTCACCGGGGCGAGGCATTTCCGCCACTGATTCAGGGGTCCGGGCAAGGCGGCTCAACCCTTGTTTATTAGCATTATTTGGCCAAAGAAATTCGCAAAAGGCCGTTTAAAATCGTATCTTACAAAGTTATAAGATACCCCTTCCCATCGTTCACGTAATTCGCATTTTATTTCTATGCCGCAGTCTGAAGCACACACCAAAAAGCCCTCCACCGGCCAAAATTCAAAAGGTGGTCTGTTTGATTGGCTCTATACGGATATTGCCATCGACCTGGGCACGGCCAACACCCTCATCCATGCCCGGAACCAGGGTATAGTGCTCAATGAACCCTCCATCGTTGCTCTCAACCTGGAGAATCAGCCGGTCGCTATCGGACATGAAGCACGGCTGATGCACGAAAAAACGCACAAAAAGATCCGGACGGTCCGTCCGTTGCGGGATGGTGTGATCGCTGATTTCGAGGTTGCGGAACATATGATCCGGGGCATGATCAAGAAGGTGAAGGTGCGCTGGTACTCATCCACCAGAAAAATGGTCGTTTGCGTTCCCAGCGGTATCACCGAGGTAGAGAAACGTGCTGTCCGTGACAGCGCCGAACATGCCGGTGCGAAGGAAGTCTACCTTGTCGATGAGCCCATGGCCGCTGCGATCGGTATCGGGCTGGACGTCCACGAACCTGTCGGAAACATGATCGTGGACATCGGAGGCGGGACGACCGAAATAGCGGTCATCGCACTTTCCGGCATCGTCTATTCACAGTCGGTCCGTCTCGGGGGGGATGAACTCAACGAGGATATCATCAACTATTTCCGCCGCAACCACAACCTGCTCATCGGTGAGCGGACGGCAGAGCAGGTGAAATGCGTACTCGGATCCGCGGCTCCACTCGACGAGGAGATGGAACTGACGGTCAAAGGCCGGGACCTGGTCAACGGAGTTCCCCGGACGCGCATCGTAACTTCAAAAGATATACGCGAAGCCATATCGGAATCGGTCAACACGATTGTTGAATCGGTGACCAAGTCCCTTGAACAAACACCACCCGAACTGTCTGCCGACATCCTGGATCGCGGTATTTTCCTGACCGGCGGTGGTGCGCTCCTCATGAACCTCGACAAGCTGATCATGGAGACCACGGATCTGCCGGTGCATATTGCCGAAGATCCGCTGACCGCCGTGGTCCGTGGTACCGGAAAGGTGCTTGAAGATCTGGATTACTACCGCGCCATTCTAACCTGACAGAATGCTACCTGAATGCAGTTCTCACTCCGTAAGACGGAAGATGTACGGGACCATGTACTGACCGTGCTGTTCCTGCTGATTGCCTTTTTCCTCATGGTTTTTCGCCATGATGGCGGGTTGCAGTCCGTGCGCAAGGTATCCATTCTCGCGATGAGTGTTATTGAGCAGCCGCTTTCACAGGTGCGGGTCTATCGCAGTGCATTGCAGACAAACGAGCAGCTTGGCAAGCAGAACATCCTCCTGCAGGATGAACTCAGCCGTCTCCGGTCAGTCAGGGAGGAAAACCGTACCCTGAGGAACATGATCGGCCTGAAGGATACGACGGAGCTTGAACTCATCCCGGTCAGGATCGTAGCCAAGAACCTTACGGGCATCAACAACTCCTTCACGATCAACAAGGGCAGCAGCGACGGTGTTGAGCCCGGAATGCCCCTGATAACATCCGAGGGCCTGGCTGGTCAGACCATTCTTGCTTCCGCCGGCCATGCACAGGTGATGCCCTTTTTCAATCCTATGTTCAGGGTGAGCGCGAGGATACAGGACAATCGCGCCTATGGCATCATCTCATGGAGCACCGATCAGTCGAACAAGCTGGTGATGCACTATGTCCCCCAGACCATTGACGTACCTGTCGGCTCCGTGGTTGAGACCTCCGGTTTCAGCAACCAGTTCCCGCCGGGTATTCCCGTCGGCACGGTCACCGAGACCCGGCCGGAAGCGGGGCGGGACACCCAGCAGATATATATCCGGCCCTTTGTTTCACTGCATCAAACAGCAGAGGCGTTCATAGTCCGGTTTCAACCAGAGCCGGAGGTGGATGAGCTTTTGATACAATACGAGAGGCTCTTCCAATGAAATCTGAACTGCTGAAATACGGGATTATCGGATTGGTTGCCGTCCTGTTGCAGATGCTCATTTTCAACCATCTGAGTTACGGCCCTATCCAGGCGGACATCACCCTCGTTGCGTTGATTTGGGTCATCGCCACGAAGGATCGGACAACGGCAATCCTTTTTGCCGCATTCACGGGCCTGCTGACCGATTTTTTCCTGGATTACTGGGGGCTGCATCTCATGGCCAAGACCCTGACCACGCTCCTGGTTCACAGTTTTGTGTTCCGTCTGAAGGAGACCCGGCTTTTTTTTACACAGGTTTTTCTGATATTATTAGGGATATCCGTTGTTCACAATCTCTTTTTCCTGCTCGCCGCGCTGTTCGCTCAGATTTACCAGGCGGGACCCGTTTTCGTTCAGATTCTGATCGGAAGCAGCTTTATGACTGCAATAACTGGCAGTGTCATCTACATTTTGCGTGATAATTAAATAAAACCATGCTTCGAAAAAAGCAAGAAAAGCGGAATGCCGTCTCCATTCGCGTCCTGCAGGTGATTCTTGTCACCATGATGCTGATATTTGCCGGCAGATTGTTCCAGCTTCAGATCATAGAGTACGAAACCTATGGTCCGCTGAGTCTTGCCAACAGCATCCGGCAGGAGAACGTGAGTCCGGCACGCGGCCTCATATTCGACCGCAGCGGGCGAATGCTGGTCGACAATCAGCCGATCTACACTATCACCGTCACGCCAGCCAGCTTCGACCCTCGAACCATCCCGATACTCACTGAATATCTGGATATTGCGCCGGAGGTCCTGGAGGAACGACTGCTGGCAGCAAGGAGATATTCCTGGCACCGTCCATCCCGTCTCATTTCCGACATCAGTTTCCACCGGTTTTCACAGATACAGGAAAACATCTGGAAATTGCCCGGCATCGGTTACCAGGTTGAGTCAAAAAGGCACTATCCCACGGAAATCAACGGGGCGCACATATTCGGTTACCTGAGCGAGGTCACGCAGCAGGAGTTCCGAAGTTCGAGAAGGTACAACCTGGGTGACAAAGCCGGACGAAGCGGGATCGAGTTCATCTATGAACAGGATCTTCGCGGCGAACTGGGAGCCCGTTACATCCGGGTCAATGCCCTGGGACAGGCACTAGGTCCGTTTGAAGAGGGGCAAATGGGACACAATCCCGTCAAAGGTGCCGACATCTACACGAACATTGACCATGATCTGCAACTGCTGGCGGAAGATCTGATGATCGGCAAAACCGGTGGCGTCGTGGCCATGGACCCAAATACCGGCGCCATCCTGGCACTGGTCAGTTCCCCGGGGTTTGACGTGGACCGCCTTTCGGGCCGGATCGACATGGACTACTGGATGGCACTGAACGCCGATTCCACAAATCCGCTCTTCAATCGTGCCATCTCCAGCATGCAGCCGCCCGGTTCCACCGTAAAACCGCTGATGGGGCTTATAGGGCTCGATTTCGGGATCATCGATCCGGAGACCGTGATCACCTGCCGGGGCGGGTTCACACTCGGCCGCTTTTACCGCTGCACCCGCCAACACGGGCGACAGAACCTGGTGGAAGCCATCCAGAATTCATGCAACACCTACTTCTTCTCGCTCATGCACCAGACCATGAACCGTGTCGGGCTGAATGCCTGGCATCAGCACACGGCTTCGTTTGGACTGGGTCAGCTCACACAGATCGACATTCCCCATGAGCGCCGGGGCATCCTGCCCGACAGCTCCTACTACAACACCCATTTCGGCGGTCCCAGGGACTGGGGCATCGGAGACCTGATCAGTGTGGGTGTGGGACAGGGGACGTTCTCAAGCTCTCCCCTGCAAATGGCAGTAATGACTTCCCAGCTTGCCAATGGTGGATATCGCGTGCAGCCACACATTGTGGACCGCATCGTGTACCCGGATGGTACCGCTATGGTCAAGAGCAATGAGAAAGAGCGCATCCCGTGGATACGGGACGATCACCTCGGGATCATACAACTGGGAATGCGCAAAGCCGTATCGGAAGGATCCGGCCGGTTTTATGCCGACATTTCCGGTGTGGAAGTAGCCGGAAAAACCGGGACCGCACAGAATCCCCACGGAATCGACCATGGCTGGTTCGTCTCCTATGCACCTTATGACAATCCCGAAATTGCCATAGCCGTACTGGTCGAAAATGCCGGTTTCGGATCTATTTCGGCCGCTCCCATAGCAGGTCTCATGATGGAGCAGTATTTCCACGGCCGGATTCGCCGAAACTGGGTCTATGACTATGTAAAAACCTTCACCCCGCGTGAAAGTGCTGAAAGCAATTCAAACAACGAGGAAGCCCTCTAATGGCCTGGTACCGACAATTTGACTGGCTTCTGATCATCTGCTGGATCCTGCTGTTTTCGGCCGGACTCGTTGCCATTTACAGCGCGACCCTTGGACCGGTTTCACAGTTCCTCCCCGACTACATCCAGAGGAATTTCCTCAATCAGGTCGTTTGGATCGGAGTCTCCATCATTGCGCTTGCTGCCATCCAGTTCACAAGTCCGCGCACTTTTCAGCAGATTTCCTACGCATTGTACATAATTTGCATCATCCTGGCCATTGCCACGGTGATGTGGGGTTTAGAAGCAGGGGGTGCGCGCCGCTGGCTGGTCGTCGGTGGATTACGTTTTCAGATCAGCGAGATGCTGAAACTGGCAACCATTCTCGCCGTTGCCAATTATCTGACCAGCAGACGCGACATTTCCGCGGAACACATTGGGTCCGCCCTGGTTGCCGTGGTACTGATGGTCATCCCGAGCATCATCATCATCCTGCAAAATGACACCGGGACCGCCCTTGTGCTGCTGGCCATGATACCGGTCATGCTGTTCTGGTCCGGCCTTCCCTACGGGATCTCGCTCTTCCTGATATCCCCGGCAATCATTGCCTATTTTACGATCATCAACTGGAAATTGGGCGTCATAGCCGCCCTGGTTCTGACAGTAGCCATCTTCTTCATCCAGAAAAGGCACTGGCTGACCGGCTCGGCGTTCATTGTTGGCAACCTGGTGGTCGTCGGTGTACAGGTGGCGCTCTATCAGATCCTGAAGCCCCATCAGCAGGCGCGCATTGAGGCCTTTGTCAATCCGGCACTTGACCCTCAGGGGGCCGGATGGAACGTGCTGCAGGCCAAAACGGCTATCGGTTCCGGCGGACTATGGGGCAAAGGGTTCCTGGAAGGGACCCAGACACAGTTGCGATTCCTTCCGGAACAGTGGACCGATTTCATATTTCCGGTGATAGCCGAGGAGTTCGGGTTTGTGGGGGCCGGGTTGCTGCTGCTGGTATTTGCCATCATGCTGATGCGGCTGCTTGGCATTGCCGGTGAGCACCGCCACCCCTTTGCCCAACTGGTGATCGTAGGCGTAACGATGACCTTTTTCGTGCATCTGATCATCAACCTTGGCAGCGCCATGGGGCTGTTCCCTGTAATCGGACTACCGCTTCCTTTTGTCAGTTACGGAGGCTCCGCCTTCCTCTCCTATTCCATCATGCTGGCAATATGCTTGAATTTACACTTCTATAAACGGGAATTCAGTATTTACTCCTGATGAACTGCTGCCCGTCCGCTCCCTGAAAGTCCGTCGCATCCGGGATGTCCCCGGGATCATTACAGGGCATGGGTGCACTGCGACCGTTCTCTTGAGCGCCATACATTTTATCTGTCCGCAGCCGGAATGAGGTCCGGTGATGGGACGTGATGCCAAACCTCTCCAGTGCCTCAAAATGGAAAGAAGTGGGATATCCGACGTTCCGGTCCCATCCGAACTCCGGATACTCCTTGTGCAGCGATGCCATGTATTCATCACGGTACACCTTCGCCAGGATAGATGCGGCTCCGATGCTGGCGCTCAGGTCGTCACCACGAATGACCGTTGCGGACGGAATCAGCATGGCGGGCATGCCCCGGTTGCCATCGATGAGCAGATAGTCCGGGGCCGGGGCCGTCTGTTTCACACATCGCTCCATCGCAAGGAGCGAAGCCCGTAATATGTTCAGCGAATCTATCTCATTCCGGTCGCACATGGCAATGGTCCACCACACACACTCCGATTTGATGCGTCCGGCAACATCCTTTCTTTGGATGGCGTTGAGCTTTTTGCTGTCGGCAATACCTGGTATGGTCACATCCGGATCGAGGATGACACCTGCAGCAACCACCGGACCCGCGAGACAGCCCCTGCCAACCTCATCCAGGCCCATCACCCTTTGGAAACCCTCGTTCCAGAGTTTCCTTTCCAATAGATAGGGATCATTGGCCTGACCGGTAAATGTTTGCATCCTGAGACTACATCAGGTCCAGGCGTTGCATCACCTCATCGGTGATATCAAAATCCCGCTGCGCCCTTTCGGATGCGTAGAGGATGATGAAGTCGCCATTATTGGTCATCGTGTTCAGAACGAAAGTGAGATTGCGATCCCTTGCGACCGAATCGATCGCTCCCTGGATCTTGGTGAGCAGGGGTTCGATCAGTTCAAACTGCCGCTCCTGGATTTCCTGCTGAAAATTCTGCTGGAATTCCTGCAGTTCAAGATTGAGAGCGGCCAGCCGCTCTTCTTCCCTGCGCCTGGCTTCGTCAGAGATCACCGCCATTTTTTGCTGGTACTCTTCCACTTCCCTGCGGAACGTGGCCTCTTTCTGAGCAAACTCCTGGCGCTTGCGATCGATGAAATTCTGAAGGCGGCGCTCAATGGCTGCCATCTCAGGCATGCTTCTCATGATGGTCTGAGGATCGACATATCCGATCGTTAGTTCGTCCTGCGTCTGGGCCTCTGCTTGTTCAGCCGGGACTGCCAGGGCAATAAAAAGGAAACATCCGAGAATAATCCAAACTTTTTTCATTGTCTGTGTGTCTGCTTAATGGTTATTGTAACATTCTTTCGATGACCTTGTCGGTCAGGTTGAGTTTTTCCTTGCCATCATCCGATATGAACAGAAGGAACATTTCGCCCTCGCTGGTAGCTGCGTTGAGGACATAATCGAGATTCATTTCAACAGAAAGGGACTCAATGATGACATTCATTTCCTGGAGCACAGGTCCCAACAGTTCGGCCTGACGCTGTTCCAGCTCCTGCTGCACCCTCATCTGAAATTCCTCGAGTTCGTTGTCGCGGACTTGCAGTTCCTGCTGCCGGCGCCTGCTCTCTTCTTCGGAAAGGTTGGGTGCTTCCTGCTGGAACCTGGCCAGCATATTTTGAAATTCTATGGCTTTTTCTTCAAACTCTGCCTCCCGGCTGTCCAGGTACCTGTTGAGCTGACGTTCAATAGCTTCTTTTTCCGGCAGGTTGTCGAGCACCACCTGCGGATCCATATAGCCAACCCTCATCTGGGCGCTCGCAGCAACGGTCAGTGCGAACAGGAAAAAAATGGTCGTTGTGAAATACTTCATTGTATTGTTTTTGCAGTTAACGTAAAAAGTCTGTCAAGATACGGTGATTTCGGGCCTTTTTGCAAAATGTCATAATAGAATACGCAAAACCATACCCAATAATTGTGTTATACGAAATTACAGCGCGTCATCATCGATAAAAATACCCATTTCCTGAAGTACGTCCCGGCTGATATCCCAGCGGCGACGCGAAAACAGGAACAGATAATCTCCGGCCCGGTCAAAGATGTGGTCGTATCCCTCACTTTCGGCCACCTTGACCACTGCTTCAAGAATCCGTTGCTGGAGCGGTTCGAGCAGTTCCTCCTGTTGTCGGAAATAATCGCCATCCGGTCCGAACCTGCGGCTGATATACTGTTCGCGCTCCCGGACCTTGCGATCGATTTCCTGTTGCCTCTGTCTTCTGATGTCAGGGGTAAAGAGAATCTCGCGTGCTTCGAAATCCTGCTTGAGGCGCTCAATTTCCACCTGCATCTCGTCGATCTCCTCTTTCCAGTTCTGCGCAATGGTCTCCAGCCGCTGGCGGATACCGGTGTATTCCGGTATTTCACGCATGATCACATCGGAATCGATATAGCCGATTTTCTGCTGGGAGGATGCGGGGGGTGCCGCTGTCAGCAGAATTGCCAGGGGCAGGATGAGGATGGGCAACAGTTTTTTCATGATCAGAACGGGGCTCCAATGTTGAAGAGGAACTGCCACTGGTTTGCATCGACACCCGGCGCTTCGATCCCGTCAAAACGGTAGCCGTAGCTGAGATCTATGAGTCCGAGGATCGGCATGAAAATGCGTGCTCCGAATCCGGCCGCACGTTTCACATTGAAGGGATCGAATTCCTTATATCCAAGGAAGGCGTTCCCGGCTTCAAAGAAGGCGTACGGGATGAGCTGGACCTGCTCGGTGCTGATGAGCGGGTATCTGAGTTCGGCCATGTACTTGTTGTACACGGTACCACCGACCTCCTCACCATCGCGATACGGTGAGATGGATCCCTCAAACCCGCCGGGATATCCTCTCATGTCGATATTATCCCTGGTGAATACCTGCTGTTGCTGAAGCGGTGTTCCACCCAGGTAATAACGCTGGAACTGGCTCCTGTTGGATTTGCCGAACCAGCTCATGTATCCGAAATCCATTCCGTACGTCGCCACCAGCTTTCCGACGATCGGGATGTGGTACTGATAGTCCATTCCCACCTTGAAGTACTGTGAGAAGCCGGGCAGGTTCGGTGCCACTTCTCCGTGTATCGAGAAACGGGAGCCTATGTTCGGTGAAATCGGGTTGTCGGTCGAGTTACGCTGCAACTCCTGAGCCAGCGAGATGATGCTGGCCTGACCGCCAAGCAGGCTTTCAAATCCGGCTACATCGAAATACTGATAGCGCAGCCGGGTGATATGGCGGAAGTAGTCAT
Organism: Balneolales bacterium; assembly: GCA_007128855.1. Classification (GTDB taxonomy): domain Bacteria; phylum Bacteroidota; class Rhodothermia; order Balneolales; family Natronogracilivirgulaceae; genus SKNL01. Next base: position 4,343 of record SKWQ01000219.1, on the reverse strand, counting down.
CCGGCCAGTTCAGCCGCCTGCCGTACGAAATCGTTCCTGAGAACATCTCCTGGCGGGTCGTGGATGAACCGAAGAAGGTGCCGCTGCTTCCGGTGAAGAGACTGTATGACAGGTTTATACCGAACGAGTTGGGCCGGCCCAGGAACCAGGGCTCCTGGAATCCGAAGCTGAAGTGCTGGTATCCGCGTCCGGTGAGCTGCACGCCGAGGGAGAGACGCTGACCGTCACCGCTTGGCAGGGGGCGCCACGCTTCACCGTTGAAGAGGTTGCGGGCAGAGAAGTTGTTGAAATTGACCCTGGCGGCAAGGATCAGGCCGAATTGCCGGCCGCCATATCCACCAGAAAACTCAAAGTTGTCCGTGCTCATGGACTCATCCAGGTAGTAGATGATATCCACCATTTTATCCTCATAGTCAACGTCGAGGTCCGGCTGGATGGCTTCCGGGTTAAAATATCCGAGCTGTGACAGCTCGCGGATGGACCGGATGATGGCAGAGCGGCTGTATTTGGAACCGGGCAGATTCCTGAGCGTACGCCGCACCACGTCATCGTGGGTCTTGGTATTGCCCAGGAACTCCACCATGCGCACCGTGGCTATGTCATCCTCGATGATGAACAGCGTGATATCCAGGGAATCACCATCCACCCTGTCAAACTCCGGCTGCACATTGAAGAACAGATACCCGATGTTCTGGTACATGCTGGTGACATCGGTTTCGTGCCGGTTCTGTCTGAGGTTTTCCTCGAATTTACGTTCGTTGAAGTCATCGCCGGTGGTCATTTCCAAGGCGGATGAAAGCTGTTCGCCGGTGTAGACGGTATTGCCTTCCCAGTTGATGTTCCGGACGCGGTACTGCGGTCCTTCATCGATATTGAAGAAAACCCCGATGGATTGCTTGTTCCTGCGCCGGGAATAGACATAGACCGAGTCCTCCACGATGCGGGCATCCAGGAATCCGTTTTCACGGTAAAACGCAAGGAGTTCGTCTTTGCCTTCCACAAAGTCCTCGCGGTTGTAGGTCTGGCGGGTGAAAATACGCCACCAGCGGTCACGCTTGATATCTCCGATGTTCTTGCGGAGCCTGCGGTCGGAAAAATTTTCATTGCCTTCAAAATCGATGGTCCGAATCTGGATGCGATCGCCGCGGTCAACGTTGAACGTCAGCGAGATGCGATTCCTGAGGGTATCGACTTCGGATTCTTCGATTTCAACGGTCGTGCCTCGGTAGCCGCGGTTCTCGAAATACCTCAGGATGGTCTTTTCGGACTGCGCCTTGGCCGATTCCGTTACAGCAAAGCCGCGCGACAACGGGATCTTGTTCTCCAGGTCCCGGCGCTGGGACCGCCGCACCCCTTCGATGGTATAACCTTCCAGTCGCGGCTGCTCGACCACCTCGATATCCAGGATGATGCCGTCCCGGCCCGCTTCCCGCTTGTAGATCCTGACATCGGAAAACAGACCCGTATTGTAGAGTCTTTTTATGGCCTGTGGGATGTCATCACCCGGGATCCGGATGTTGCCTCCGACGGTGAGGTTGGTGGCATTGACGATGAAGGTCTGGCTGTAAAAACGGCTTCCGGTGGCGGTGACGTCGACCAGCTCATAGAGCCTTGGCTGCATTTCCAGCGGATTGCCCGGACGGAACGGTGGGTCCCCGTCCGGGACATCCCTACCGGTCTGGGCATGGAGCATGGTTGCAGCCGTGAGGCTGAAAAAAACTGCAAGTGCAGCTGTAAATAATATATTTCGGGGAGTTGAAAACACGGTGTAAGAACGTCTTATGAAAATCTTTATTTCCGGTAGATTGTTACTTTTGTTACCTCATGGCCACAGTTGATTCCTCAAGCTCGAGGTGAGCAGGAACTTTTCCGTACCGACGCTCTCTTTTCTGATAGGATGCAATAGCTTCGTATAGTTGGTCCCGACGGAAGTCAGGCCAATACGTATTGGTGACATAGAGTTCGGAGTAGGCCGATTGCCAGAGCAGGAAGTTGCTGAGCCGGAACTCCCCGCTGGTCCTGACGATCAGATCCGGGTCGGGTATTTCGGCCGTGGCAAGGTGGTCGGCGATGATGTCATTATTTATCTCTTCGGGACAAAGCACACCATCTTTGACTTTTTGTGATATCCGGCTGACGGCCTGGCAGATATCCCATCTACCCGAGTAGCTCAGGGCCAGGCACAGTTCCATGTGCTTGTTGTCGGCGGTCAGTGCAATGGCCTCTTCGAGTTCACGGCGGCAAGTCGGCGGGAGCCGGTCGGTCTCACCGATGGATGTCAGCCTGATATCGTTTTCGTGAAGTTTTCGGGTTTCCGAGCGCAAAGACTGAACCAGCAATTTCATCAAGGCGCTCACTTCCCCCTTAGGCCGCCCCCAGTTCTCGGTTGAAAAGGCATATAGTGTGAGGTGGCTGACACCCAGCTGTCCACAGGCTTCCACGATGTCCTTCACGGAATCCACCCCGGCCTTGTGGCCGATAATACGGACGCTTCCCCTGCTTTTCGCCCATCTGCCATTGCCATCCATTATGACGGCGATATGACGGGGGATAGCACCACTCTTCTGGAGATAGACCTGCCTCTCCTTGTCTTCAGGGGTTTGCTGTTGTGATGTTAATCCTTCGGTGTTCAAAGAAATAGAAGTTAATAATCCGTAAAAAATAAGTTCCTGAATCTGTTTCCGGGGCTACAATGAATCGATCTGTCCGGATAGTGAAATCATTTCGAGCACGGTCATAGCTGCTTCACCGCCTTTGTTTCCGGCCTTTGTACCTGCCCGCTCGATGGCCTGCTCAATGGAGTCTGTGGTCAGCACTCCAAAGCCGATCGGAATCTGGTACTTCAGCATGACGTCGGAAATCCCTCTGCTTGCGGATCCAGCCACGAAGTCAAAATGAGGCGTGGAACCGCGGATGACCACGCCAAGGCAAATAATGGCATCGTGCTTGCCTTTTTCGGCCAGTCTGGATGTAACCAGGGGAATTTCGAAAGAACCGGGGCAATATACGACATCTATCCGGGTTTCATCAACCCCGTGTCTTTTCAGCATGTCAACCGCTCCTTCCAGGAGCCGCTCGGTTATGAAGCCGTTCCACCGGGATACCACGATCCCGATCTTGGGATCTGTAACGTTGAAAGTGCCTTCTATCTTGTTTACTTGCATAGTGTTTGTAACTGAGTTTCCGGTTTATCGCACAAACTATTGCCGCTGTTTTCCAGCAACGGCGAATCCGGTTCCAGGGTGATGTGCAGTCCACCAAAGTGATAATAATCCTGTACCGTGCCGTGAAAATCCGACCCTCCGGTGGCGACCATGTCGTGACTCTGGCAATAGGTGAGGTAGCGTCGCCTGTGGACGGCGTTATGGGAAGAGTGGAAGCACTCGAGCCCGTCCAGCCCTGCGTCCTTGAGCTGCTTGATCTCAATGAAGTTGTAGGAGCTTCCGGGATGGGCCAGGATCGCGATTCCACCGGCTTTGTGGACGCAGTCGATGACATCGGTGACTTCGGGATAGTCGATCTTGTAGTATGCACTGGAGTCGTTTCCAAGATACCGGAAGAAAACCTCCTGGGTATCGGCAGCATATCCCTTTCTGATCATGACGCGTGCAATATGCGGCCGACCGATCGGCGCCCGGCCGGATTCTCCCAACACCTCGTCATACGTGATGTCAAAACCCATGCCGTTCAGTTTTCCAATGATGCAGCGGGCACGCTGCACCCTTTTTTTCTTCTGATCCCGGAGCAGGTGTGCCAGGAGGTCCGCGTCCCTGAAAGCGTATGCCAGCAGGTGGCATTCACGATTCTGGAACAGGGTGCTGATTTCCACACCTTCCACCACCCTGAGCTGTGTGCCTTTAGCCGCAGCCCTTGCCTCCTCAACCCCGGCAATGGTATCGTGGTCGGTTATGGCTATGACGTCCAGATCGGTCTGAAGCGCCTGGACTACGACCTGGGACGGGGTCAGTTTACCGTCAGAGGCCGTGGTATGGATATGTAGGTCGGCTTTCAGCACAAATTCATCACGGCTTGAGTATGGTTAGGTACTGTTCCATGTTTTCAATCAGCGCAACAGCTTTTTGCGCCGCCTCGTCGGTCTTCAGGTGTTCTTCCATCCTCCCGCGGTTTCCGTTGAAACGGGATATCAGTTCCAGGTAGAGTTCCTTTTTGATATGCTCCGAATAACGCTCTTCCTCCTGTTCCTTTTCCATCACGACCAGATCCTGCATGGCGTCCAGGCGGTCGGCCGAGGCCTCCCTGACATCAGTGTCCAGCGACTCCAAAAAACGGTTGAAGTGGCGTTCAGCCCGGGTCGTGTATTCAAAGTCCTGGGCCTCCAGATA
>SKWQ01000111.1 GCA_007128855.1 Balneolales bacterium | reverse complement strand
ATTTTCGCGCAGTCCGGTAGAAAAATTATCGAGGATGGTGACCTGGTGGCCGGCATCGTTGAGTTCGTAGACGACGTGCGAACCGATGTATCCGGCCCCGCCGATGACAAGGATGTTCATGGATTCGGTTGGATTTCTGATTCCAGGTTTGGATTACGCATCAACAATGAGATATCGACGCAATCTGACAATGACAGGCCGATTCAGCAACTGCTGTCCGGACCATGCAATAAGCTATCAAAAATGTCGGTCAGTTCACAGGAACCTCGGTAAAAGTTCCGAATCCTTTTTGTTTCCACGGGCGTCTTCTCTATTTTTGCATACATTCGGAAGCCGGCTTTCAGATCATGAAAACAAGACACCGGACTACCCCGTAATCGCATCAAGGACGTACACTCTGAGCAGACGGAAATAGAAGCAAAACGGCATCCACAAGTCATTAAAGAAGCACCCGCAACATGGAAAAACCGCTTGAAAAAGACCTCACCCGTCCACGCGAAATGCCATTCCTCTACCTGAAGGGGTTCGCGATGGGATCGGCCGATGTGGTGCCCGGTGTGAGCGGGGGGACCATGGCACTCATCCTGGGCATCTATTCACGCCTGGTGTTCGGGATCAAGAGCGTGGATCTGCAGGCGATCCGCCAGCTGGTGACCCTCGACTGGGGTGCCATGTTCGACCATATCCACTGGAAATTCCTGATTTCGGTCTTTCTCGGCGGCGTCACGGCCGTGTTCTTCTTCACCCGCGTGATAGCGCTGCCTGTGCTGATGCACACCCATCCCGAAGGCGTCTACGGGCTGTTCTTCGGACTGATAGCCGGATCCATCCTGCTGCTGCTCAAAGCCATTGGCGATGTTGGATGGCGGGAGGTGCTCGTCGTGGCGGCCGGTGTTGCCATCGGGTTCCGTATCGTGACCCTGGTGCCGACCGACACCCCGGAAACATCGCTCTTCGTCTTCCTCAGCGGCAGCCTGGCCATCACCGCCATGGTGCTGCCGGGCATATCCGGTTCGTTCATCCTGCTGATCCTGCGAAAATACGAGTACATCCTCGGCAACATAGCACTGCTGGGGACCGACCGCACCATGGAAGCCATGATGGTTCTCATTCCGTTCGGGCTGGGCATGGTGGTGGGATTGGTCCTGTTCGTGCGACTGCTGTCCTGGCTGATCAAACGCTACCACATTTTCACGCTGTGCCTGCTGGTCGGATTCATGGCCGGATCGCTCTATGTCATCTGGCCCTACCAGGAGCGGGAGTACCATGAAATCGTGGATGCGCAGGTGCTGCCCATGGACCATCCGCAGGTACAGGAGTTGCTCGCCAGACAGGAGCAGGGCCGCGAGCCTGAGCGCAGGCGTCCGGAGTACTGGGAACTCGGAAAAGTGGTGAATCCCGCCGCCCCGGTCGCCGAACAAAAGGCCGAGGTGCTGCATGTGCGACGCCGCATGATCAGCAACGCTCCCTACTGGCCGGACTGGACCTCTCCCTCTGACGATGAACGGCTCCGAAAGGGCGCACAGTCCCTGTACGGCGGACTCGGGACCATGCTGATCGGGTTCTTTCTGGTGGGCTTCCTGGGCCGCCTTACACGGGGGAAAGTTCCGGGCGGCACCGGCCTGCCCTGACGGCAAGCGCCATCCACCCGAAATAAAAACGGCGAATTTCAGCCGCTGCTTCTTTGAATCTCCCGTTCAATTCTGCCCGGAGAAATACTATATTGTCGATAGATAATCACAGTACATGCAGACGCTTCTGAACAGAGGACGACAATGAAAAAACTGAATCGCATCCTTGTCCCGACGGACTTTTCTGAAGGTTCGCGTAAGGCGTATTCCTACGCGGAGCACCTTCTGCGCTTTTTTGGCGGAACCATTGACATGGTTAACATCGTCCCGACCATCAAGTATCTGCAGGAGAGCATGAAAAAGGTCGGGTATCCTTTTTCCCTTGACCAGGATGTCTATCCGCAGATCATTGAGCAGGCGCGTGACAGGGTGGCCAAAGAGCTGGAGGATCATGTTGCAGAGGAGCATCGGGGAGAGCCGGTTGTGAAAATCGGCCGCAAGGCCTACGAGATCATCCTGGAGCACGCCCACAAGGGGCGATACGACCTCATCGTGATGGGGGCGCAGGGGCTGCATGCCGACCACATCATTCGCGGACATGTGACCGAGAAGGTCATCCGCCACAGCAGGATTCCGGTGCTGTCCGTCTCCGGCACGGTCATGCCGGAAAGCACGCAGAACATCGTGGTGCCGACGGACTTTTCGGACTTGTCCATGCGGGCCATCCTGCCGGCGGCTATCATGGCGGGACGCCTGAAGTCCCGGATAACCCTGCTGCACGTCAATGAGCTTCACGGGTCCGAGCCCGAAGATCAGCCGGGCGCGGATGAGGATGCCATGCGGAAATTGCGGAAGAAGGTGGCCCAGAAAGTATTCGATTTCTTTGCAGAGCGCCCCAGGGCAAAAGCGCAGATCAGTTCAGTAGATGATGAAGAGCTGTTCCTGAAACTCGAACGGGACGATGAAAAGTACGAAATCCCAATTTTCGTGGAAGAGGTGCGCGGCATCTCAGCACACTACGAAATCGTCGATTATGCCGAGCAGAACGCCGATATGATCGTCATTGCCACGCATGGACGCAGCGGGTTGTCCCATATTTTCCTGGGATCCACGGCTGAGAAGGTGGTGCAGTGGGCGAAGATTCCCGTGCTGACTGTCCGTCCGCGCCAGATGCAGCAGAAAAAGAAGTGAGTTGATCAGTAAGTGGATTGTGGGGCCTGCGAGGATTCTCCGGGCAATAAATGACGGGGCTGGTACTCTGCGCCGCACCCGGAAAAATTCGAATTACGCGCCGCTCTGACGGAAAAAAGTTCAGAACGGGATGCCGCGGCGCAGTTGCCGCTCACTGAAGAAATCGTCGGATATAGGCTCGTCGAAAGTCCGCTCTTTCCAGCGCAGTTCGGTTTTCCGACCGTTTTCCAGGTCGAACATGACCATGTAATCCGCGCGCCACAGGTTGCCGGTCACATTTTTGTACTCGTCCAGCTCAAGCCGCTTGAAGACCTCACCGTCCTCATTGAAATATTCTGCCCTGAGCAAAATATATTCCTGCGGGTCGATGTGGAAATGGATGCGTTCGTACTGGCTCTCACGCCGCGGCAGGGCTTCGAGCAGGATGCGTTCCGGGGTACGTTCAAGCTCCGTGAAATCAAAATGGTCGGGATCCTGCTGACCGAGATCCTCATAGGTGAAATCGCTGCCCATGAACCGGTCGCTGCGCTGCGAGGCACCGATGGACTGTACGCGTCCGACTGCGGGCAGATAGACCCGCTGCGTCTCCTGGCCGTTTTCGGTGATGGTGAGCAATCCGGTATCACGGACATCGGCCGGCGCCTCGAACATCACCAGCTGCTTCTTCAGGTTCTCACGGTGGATGTTCCAGGTGCGCAGCTCGCGGGTGCGGGTGCGTCCGCGGGCGTCGTGGATCGTCATGGTCATGATGGCCGTTTCGAACTCGGCATTGCTTCGACGCCGGTCCAGCTCTTCGAAAACGGACCTTGCGCTCTCTTCCGGTGGTTCAACCGGGGTGGATGCGGGGGTTGCCGGGAGCAGCGCGGACAGGGTAATGAGTAAAGTGACGATCAGTGGCATGGCAAAATGGGGTGGATCAGAGAAGTTGGGGTGATAGTGTCCGGGTGGACCCGGTTCTGCCATGAAAATCGATGTAACATGAACAGAATAACATAAACGGAAAAACCGTCGGCGGCATTCCGCGGCAGTATCGCAAATCCGGATGAGGGAATTGAGCCGGATAAAAAAATCCGCTATATTACAAAGCTAAATTGTATTGATGCATGCCAATTCTGTCGGGAGCATTGGCCGGAAGGCTACCCTGAAAGATTTGGACGCGACCGGGCCCGTAGCTCAGTTGGTCAGAGCAGTCGACTCATAATCGATTGGTCGGGGGTTCAAGTCCCTCCGGGCCCACGGTCAAATAAACGGCGATTTTAGGTGGTTAAAACCTGATTTCGCCGTTTTTTGTTTGTCGAAAGTGGCATTGCCGGACATGCCGGAGGATCCGCAAGAGTAGACAGGGGTGTTTTTCGGTCAACTTGTAACGATGTGAAGGGAGTAATCGGGCGACTTATCCAAAGGGATTGTATCTTGCCTGAAAGAGATAGTATTGAGAACAAACCTGTTACCTTACGGAAGGGGAAGCATGACTATTGAAGAACTGGTGCAGCGGCAGAAAGATGCATTCCGGAATGGAGCCAACCGCCCGGCCGATGCCCGCAGGCAGAACCTCACAAAACTCAGGGAAATCGTGAAGGATCACGCCGACCGCCTCTGCGATGCCATGAAACGCGATTTCGGCAAACCTTTGGTGGAGGCCTATGCCTCCGAGATAGCCACGGTCATCCTGGAAATCGACTACCACCTGAAGCATTTCGAAAAATGGATGGAACCGGAGTCCGTGGGCGAGTCGGTCTACACGTTTCCTTCCAAAAGCCGGATCTATCGCCAGCCGCTCGGTTCGGTGCTGATCATCGGTCCTTGGAACTTCCCGGTGAATCTGACGTTCATGCCACTCGTTGGAGCGCTTTCTGCCGGCAACACCGTGGTCCTGAAACCCTCGGAGCTGGCACCGGCCACATCCGCCGAAATCCGCTCGCTGATCACCTCGCGCTTTGAGCCCGAAGAAGTGGCCGTGGTGGAAGGGGATGCGGAGGTGACCACGGAACTGCTGCGCCAGCCCTTCGACAAGATCTTTTTCACCGGCAGCCCGCGGGTGGGACGCATTGTCATGAAAGCCGCCGCCCGGCACCTGACGCCGGTGACGCTGGAACTGGGCGGCAAGAGCCCGGCCATTGTCCACAGCGACGCCCAGATGGATGTGAGCACCCGGCGCATCTGGTGGGGCAAGACCATCAACGCCGGACAGGTCTGCATCGCGCCGGATTTCGTGGCCGTGCATGAATCACAGCGCGAGGCGTTCATCAGCGAATCCCAAAAAGTGCTGTCGGAATTCTACCCGGATGGATACCGCCCCGGTGAAAACTACACGCAGATCGTCAACGAGGAGCATTTCGAACGCCTGTCGCTGCTGCTCGAGGACGCCGACATCCTGCTCGGTGGCCGCACCGATCCACAGACCCGTTTCATCGAGCCGACGCTCATCGCGGCCGACTGGGACGATGAAATCATGGAGGATGAGATTTTCGGTCCGCTGCTGCCACTGATCACCTGGTCGGATGACACCGAGATTATCGGGCGCCTGACGGGAAACGATCCGCCGCTGGCGCTCTACCTCTTCACCCGCGACGAAGCATTCCAGAAGACGGTGATCCGGGAGATCCCTTTCGGCGGGGGGTGCATCAATGACACCATCACCCACTGGATCAACCCGAAACTGCCGTTTGGCGGTGTCGGCACCAGCGGCATGGGTGCCTACCACGGACGATTAAGTTTCGACACCTTCAGCCGGCGGCAGTCGGTCATGGGCAAGGGGCTCTGGCCCGACCCGGAAGTGCGCTACCCGCCGCACGGCGAAGGCAAGCTCAAGTGGCTTAAAAGGTTGTTCTGACCCTCGTCAGCAGTATCCTGCACAAATTTGTGACAGGTCGGTTGAAGGAAAAATCCGATAGTGGCAAGTGATGCTACCACGTCATCATAAGCCGCCCGAACCCGCCGTCGAAGTAGGAGCGCGGGTGGATGCGGTTGTCGAACGAACCGCCGTACATATCCCCGTCGATATCGTAAGACGCCCCCATGATGAGGTAGATGCGGGGTGAAAAACGGTATCCGAACAGCAGTGTGACGCGCTCGTTGGCCTCATCAAGCTGATACGGATAGTTCTGCCGGTAGGCAAATCCGTGAATGGTGCCGCGATCGTCGCTGACGAACGTATCATCCAGGAAATCCCGGTAGTCGGCGCTCCACTCCAGTCCACCCAGAAAACCCCTGCTTTCCGGCATGTAGAGGATGCGGTTCTTCATCATGGTCCGGTTCTCGCGGAAATCGAACGGGTAGGTCTGGTAGTCGCGCCAGAACGCCTCATTGTGCTCGTCGTGCTGCCGGTCGCGCACCCGCGCGCGCCAGATCCAGTTGTGGAACTGCCACCGTCCGCGGTCCACCCCGAGGAATCCACCCAGGCGGCTCTGGTACTGCATGTTGCCGTAGTCGACCGGCGCGGTAAAGTCATCGGTGAAATTCTCACGGTCGAACCGCGCATAATGGTACTGCCAGGTGGCGGCGGCCGTGACCCCATGGCCGGACCACTCCACCAGCGCCCCGGCGTAGCGCGCATTCTGCCGGTCGCGGGTGTTGTCATCGACCCGGCTCTGCAGCCCGACCTGCGCCACCGACCGGGTCAGCATCCCGCCCATGGCCTCCCCGCGCAGTCCGTTCCACTCCGGCGTCGACGCCCGGAACGAGAACATCAGCGGCCAGCGGTGGTACTTGCGGCTCTCCTCAAAGTCGCGGTCACGGCTCTCGCTGAGCGCATAGATGGCGTTGTTGCCGAAATCGGGCAGGGTGGCTTCCACCTCCACAAAGCCGCGTTCCAGGGTCCCGTAGCGGTAGAACAGCGTGAAGTCCAGATCGGATTTCTGTTCGGTCAGGGTCTGCCGGATGCCCACGGTATGCCCATCGCGCAACCGGTAGTCAAAATCCAGCCACAGCAGGGCCCGGTCGGCCCGCATGTCGTAGCGCCGCAACACGCGGATGTTCATGGACAGCCGGTCGGTCAGCTCCCGCCGGTTCCGCAACTCAAAACTGGTGAGGAACTTGCCCAGGTCCATGCTTCCGGTGTAGGCGCGGAACCCATCCTCCCCGGAATAGTACCAGTCGTGGTGGTCCAGCGAGGTGAATTCGTAGGTCACCAGGTCCAGATCGTGCTCCTTGGTCATGGCCGGCGTGGTGTAGCGGAACAGCCCGCGGTCGTAAAACAGGCCGCCATGGCTGTGCGACTGGTCCAGCATCATCAGCCGGGTCCATTCCTCCCAGCCGAACAGGGTGTTGCGCATCTGGGAGGATGCGGTTGGAGGTTGGATGAACGCCAGCGCGGTGAACAGCACGAGGCAGAGTGCAGCCAGTGTGCAACCGTCTCGCATGCCGGCCGGTTCGGATTGATGAAGGCGTTTTTCAAACATCACGGATAACCGCAGAAGTCGTGGTTCATTTTGAGAGTCACATTTCGGGTGTTCGGGAGTCTCATTCCGGTGCGAGCGCAGCACAAGTGCCGTCGCAACGGAATTCGCACAAGGAACAGGGAATACACACACGGAAATCGATACTACGAAAAAAATCCAAGTAAAAGATGCGGATTTCCGGGAAGAAAATCCTGTCCGCGCAGCCCATGTCTTACTGCTCCCGGATCTGACGCGGCTCGCGAGCACGGATCTGCGGGGTGCCGCGGTGCTCGCTGATGGTCCCGGCGACACAGATGCGGCGCGTCAGGTAACGCTCTTCGGGGGGCGCCGGCCAGCGGCCGGGGTCCTCGCCCCATATCACCACGGTAAAGGGCTGGTCGGGATGGGGCCGGCCAAGGTTGAGGAACGTCGGCTCGCCTCCTATGTCAGGTCTGAAATCGGCCGATTCCACGATGCCGCACACCACGGCCCGTTCACCGATGTGATCAGAGGCGTCAAAGGCGGTGATGCGCAGGTCCGGTCCGGCTTCGCGGGACCCGGGCTGGTAGACGCGCGACAGGATCAGTCCGGCCACCATGACCAGGGCCAGCACCGGCATCAGGCGCAGTATCCATTTCCGAAAGTGTCTCATAT
>SKWQ01000105.1 GCA_007128855.1 Balneolales bacterium | reverse complement strand
TATGGATACCCACAGTCGCATCCACACGCGGCACGCAATCCGCACGGGCATGCTGCAGCTGCTCGACGGCAACCCCGGCGCGTTCCTTATCGGCCTGGACAGGAAGGACGAAAGCCGGTCGGATGACTGGCGGCTGATCCTGCAAATTTACCTGGTTTCACTGGGCGTACTGGGGTTCCAGGACATCCGCCGCCTGCTGTCCAACAGCAGGAAAACCGGCAGCGTGCTGAGTTTCAGCTGGGAAAATGAGTTCATAAAGGGACGGTATTACCGCATAAAGATCGTGGCGGTGGATAAAAGCATGCGGGGACAGGGGGCGTTCCGGCGGCTGGTGACACCGATCGTGGAGTTCTCGGATTCCGAAAAGGTTCCTCTTATCCTTGAAACGCACAACGCGGCGAACCTGGGACTGTACCGGAAATTCGGATTTGAACTGGTCAAAACCATCACCTCTCCCGCAACGGACATCCAGCAATACTGCATGATCCGGTGGCCGGACCAACACGCAGATTCCATTTCTACAAAAACAGCCGCTGCCGGAGCACCCAACCCGGCATCCGGCAGCCCTGGGTGAACGACGAACAGATACTATTTTAAAAAAAATCCCGTTTGGTATGAAACCTTAGGAAACTTTTAACGTATTTCAAGTTTCCTTATCACAATACCAACCGGAAAAATAGTGAACAGTCAAAACCAGGACAGCAAAGCAAGGATACTTGACGAGTCCTTCGAGTTATTCAGGAAGCATGGCATACATTATGTAACCATGGACCTGATTGCCGGCACACTTGGCATCTCAAAAAAAACTGTCTACGCCAACTTTCCCAGCAAGGAGGATCTGCTGTACCATTGCCTGAGAAACTACATTGGGCAGCAGAGAAATGTCATGAAACAGCTTTTGGAACAGGCACCCAATGTGATGGAGGGCCTGGTTTCCCTTGCGTGGGAATCCACCAGCAGAATGTCTGAAACCAATCCGCTCATGTATGTGGAATTGGACAAGTATTATCCCAAGCTGTCCAAGGAGCTGATGGACAGTCGCAGGGAGGAAGATTACCGTGAGCTGGTGTCCCTTATTGATCGCGGCAAGGCCCAGGGCCTGATGCTCCAGGGCATCAACACCGATATTGCTACCCACCTGTTCCTGGCCCAGGTGCAGCATATGAACAATTACGAGCTGTTCCCGATCAGCAATTATCCCCGAACGGAACTGTTCACACATATTTTCATCACTTTTTTAAGGGGCATTGCCACGCCCAAGGGGCAGGCCGTACTCAATGCACTTCTGGAACAAAACAACATCAGTACCGGATAAGCTCCGTATCCACCCGAAATAATTAAAACTCGCATCACAATGATCATTACCCGAAGAATACTCAAGACACTATTACTTGTTATTGTTGCAGCTGGCATCACCAACCAGCTGTTCGCCCAGGATGCGCGCACCATAACCATTGATGACGCGATCGAACTGGCATTGGAACACAACATGCAGATCCGCAATGCCGGTTACGAACTGCGCATCAGTGAATCGTCCATACGGGAAACCCGCTCGGGATTTCTTCCCAGGGTCAGTGTGGATGCGCAGTATGCCAACAACCTCAAACTGCCCGTGATCTTCCTGCCCCCCGGCAGCCCCTTTGGCGACGTGCTGGAGGTGGGCACCACCCACAATATGAGCATGAATGCTCAGGTTACCATGCCGCTGTACAATCAGTCGCTCATCACCGGTCTCTCCCTGGCCCGGGCCAATGAGGAGCTTTCTCAGCGGATAAAGCAAGCCACCCGGCAGGAAATCGTGACCGAGGTGCAGCGGGCCTATCTGAATGTACTGCTGACCGGGGAATCGCTGCGGACACTGCAGTTCAGCTTCGACCGGCGGGAGGCAAACCTGGAACTGGTCCGCTCAATGCACGAAGAAGGGATGGTGCCGGAATTTGATCTGATACGCACCAGCGTACAGGTGGAGAACCTCAAACCCCAGCTGCGCATGGCCGAAAACGCCCATACGGGATCACGAAATTACCTGAAAATTCTCACGGGCGTTTCCATAGATGAGGAAATCCGGCTTTTGGAAACTCTTGAGGAGTTGTACGCATCGCGGTGGGATGAGGTGCCGCCGCAGCTTCTTGAGCGCAACCTGGTACGCAATCCCGATCTGCTTCGCCAGGAAGCGCAACTGCAGCTGGCCAGACAGCAGCTTCGCATGTCGCGGGCATCCTATTTCCCCTCCCTCTCCCTTTTCGGTGTGAACACCTACCAGGCGCAGGGAGACCAGTTCCGCCCGTTTGACTATGACTGGATCAACACTGCCAATATCGGTGTGAGCCTGAGCGTCCCCATTTTCTCCGGTTTTGAGCGCCGCTATCAGACCCAGCAGGCCCGGATCCGCATAGAGCAGCAGGAGTCGCAGCGCGCCTTCCTCAAGGAATCGGTCGCCGCCGAGTACGAAAACACGCTGGACCAGATGTTCCAGGCGCGTGAATCAATCCAGGCGCAGAAGCGCAATCTCTCCCAGGCCGAGCGCGGCTACAATATTGCCCGGGTCGGCTACGAGAACGGAACGCAGAATCTGATGGAAGTCAATGACGCCGAGCTGGCCACAACGGATGCCCGGCTCAACTATCTGCAGTCCGTTTCCGACTACATCCGGTCGCGTCTGGACCTCGAACTTACGCTCGGACTCCCGTAGGCAGACCGGCGTCAATCCTGATCCCTGTCAGATCAGAATTTGATTTTACACTACAAGTTTACACCCAACATCATCAGAACAGAAACGGCCATGAACACATCATCCAGTAAAGGAACCCTTAAAATTTTCATTCCGGTTTTCACCTTGGCGCTGATCCTTGCATCACTGCTCTATTACCGCAGTGATGGTGACGTCCAGAGCACCCTTGCGGATCCGGCAGATACCGATCTCACGGTACCGGTACGGGTCACCCGCGCCGAAAGCGACATCCGCAGCTACAGCCAGACCTATCCGGGAAACATCGAGCAGTGGGAATACGCATTCATCACCGGAATGACGGGATCCCGCATCGACCGGCTTCATGTACGCGAAGGCGACCGTGTCCGCAAGGGCGATCTGATGGCCGAAATGGAGCGAACGCAGATACATCAGGCGCGTGTGCAGATGAATACGGCGGAAAACGAGGTTCGCAGGCTCACCAATCTTGCGGAGGTCGGGGCCGTATCCACCCAGCAGCTGGAACACGCGCAGGCTCAGCTGGATAACGCGCGCAGCCAGTACGAACAGCTTGAAAAGAACACCTATCTGAAGGCGCCCATCGACGGGGTGGTCACCAACCGTTTCTTCGTGGAAGGCGAGATTTTCGCACCAGGCGGCGAGCGTCCAGCCATCTTCACGCTGATGACGCTGGATCCGGTCAAAGTCACCATCCACATATCCGAGCGGTTTTATCCGCAGATACGGCCCGGCATGGAGGTGGATGTGCGCACCGACACGTATCCCGGCCGCAGCTTCACCGGACGCGTGCACTATCTGTCGCCGACCGTTGATCCGCGCAGCCGCACATTCAAGGTCGAAATCCGGATCGACAACCGCGATCGGCTGCTCAGTCCGGGCATGTTTGCACGTGTGACGTTGGACCTCACCCGCCGGGAAGGCATTTTTCTGCCATCGGCAAGTGTATACCGGACGCCCGGTAACGACATTCGTTACGTCTACCGTGTGGATGATGATCGCACGGAACGGGTAGAAGTTACGGTTGGCGAGCGCTTTGAAGAGGTACTCCAGATACTTGCCGGAATTGAGGATGGAGATATGGTGGTCACCGAGGGTGCCGGCCGCATCCGTGAGAACAGCCGCATCCAGATCATCGAATGACTTATTCGGCCGAAACCCGGAACGGCCGCTGCAGCCATGTAGCAAAACGACCCGTTCCTGAAGAAAAGCTGGCTGAGCCGGTCCGGCCGCAAACCGGAAAGACCCATCCGGTTCCTAAGAAAATTTCAACACGTTTAACCATTTCAGAATCATGAGTGTATATCAACTGGCAATCCGACGTCCCATTGCCACCGGCATGCTCTTTTTCACCATCATCGTATTCGGAGTCTTTTCCTATACCCGACTGCCGGTGGACCTATTCCCGGAAATTGAAGCTCCGGTGGTCACCGTGCTGACCATGTATCCGGGTGCCGGTGCCCAGGAAGTGGAGCGCAACGTCACCGAGCAGCTGGAAAACGTATTCAGCGTCATTCCCAACCTCGTCGAGATCCGTTCAGAGTCGGTTGATAACATTTCTTCCATCACCCTGATCTTCGACTGGGGGGTGGACATGCTGGAGGTCTCCGACAATGTGCGCGATGCGGTAAGCCGGGCACGGATGCTGTTGCCTTCCGACATTGAGGAGCCCATTATCCAGAAATTCGATACCGGGGCCATTCCCATAATCATACTCTCGGCAACCGCCGAGGAGAGCTATTACGATCTGGAAACCATACTGGACGACCACCTTGTTGCCCCCATCAACCGGATCAACGGTGTGGGTGCGGTCAATCTGTTCGGTGCGCCGACCCGGGAGATCCACGTGCTGATCGACCCGGTGCAATTTGAGGCATATCACCTGGACATCATGCAGATCGGTCAGATGATCGGAGCTGAAAATGTCATAGTTCCGGCCGGACATGTTGATCTGGGCGTGGTTTCCTACAATCTGCGCACCAACAGCGAGTTCCAGAGCGAACAGGAGATCGGCGATATTGTTGTGACCCACAACGAGGGACGGGCCGTTTATCTGCATGAAGTGGCGACGATTCTGAGCGACTTTGAGGATGAAAACAGCATCAGCCGGGTCAATTCCGCACGAGGCGTGGCCGTCATCGTCAATAAGCAGTCCGACGCCAACACCGTGGCCGTGGCCAGGCAGATCATAGACCGCCTTCCGGAAATTGAGCAGAGGCTCCCTGAAGATGTGCAGGTGAGTGTGCTCCTCGATACTTCCGAGTTCATCTCCGGGGCCATCAACAACCTCTCCTCGGTAATCCTGTATGCCGTGATTTTCGTAATTCTCATTGTATTCGTCTTCCTGCACCGCTGGCGTGCCACCATCATCATCGCCGTCACCATTCCTGTATCGCTTGTGATGGCTTTCATCTACCTTGCGCTGACCGGCGGCACGCTCAATATCATTTCCCTTTCATCCATGGCCATTGCACTCGGCATGGTAGTGGATGATGCCATCGTAGTGCTTGAAAACGTAATGAAACGGGTGGAAGCGGGGGATGAGCCCTCATCGGCTGCCGTTCGCGGTTCACGGGAGGTTATCACGGCGGTAATCGCATCCACACTCACGGTGGTGGCGGTGTTCCTGCCGCTTACTTTTGTCACCGGGATGATGGGATTCTGGTTCCGGGAACTGGGTTTCATCGTCGTGGTCACCGTGGTCACATCCACCATTTCGGCTTTGATGCTCACCCCCATGCTGGCCTCGGTCCTCATCCCCCACCGGGACAATAAGAAAATGGAAAAACGGATTACCGGCCGTTTCACTTCGGCATTTGACCGGCAGTTTGCCGCATTGGAAAATGCCTATGGCCGTTCGGTGAGCTGGTCAATCAGGTGGAGAAAGACGGTGGTGGCCGGCGCAATTGTGATATTTGCTGCTACCATTGCCATGATCCCGGTCATTGGCACCGAGTTCATGCCTGTTTCGGACAACAACCAGATACAGATTGAGGCGGAGCTTGCCACCGGCCGCAGCATCGCGTTCACCAGTGGTGTGATCCGGGAGATGGAGCAGATCATCGAAGAAGAGGTCCCGGAGATCCGTAACATCATGATCCGCGCCGGAGGAACCGGCATGGGTGGCGCCACACCATCTCACGTAATCAATGCCAACATCCAGCTTGTCGGCCTGGCAGAACGGGAACGTACGGTCTTCGAGATCGGGGAGCTCCTGCGGCAGCGGTTTGATCGCATCCCCGAAATCCATCATCTTCAGGTGGAGGCCGGCGGTGGCGGTGCGGGCAGTGCACGGCCGATCGAGATCAACATCCTCGGACGCGACCTGGACGCCACAACCCGACTGTCTGATGATCTGATCGAGCGGATGCGTGAGGTCGAAGGCCTACGGGATATACGCCGCAGCCGTGGCGATGACCGTCCAGAGTTCGAGCTTAAACTGGACCGCGACAAGCTGGCGGCATCCGGGCTTAATTCCTCTTCCGTCTCCAATGTCGTCCGCGGCAAGATGGACGGCCTGACGGCAACCAAGTTCCGACGGGACGGAAACGAATATGATGTGCTCGTCCGGTACCGACAGGAGGACCGCCACAGCCTGGCTTCCATTGAAAACATCAGTCTTATGTCGCCACTGGGCACTTCAGTGAGGGTTTCAGATTTGGGGACGGTCAACGAGATCCGCACCCCGCCGAATATCGAGCGGCTCAACCGTGAACGCGTTGTTTCGGTGACTTCCGGTCTTCATGACCGGGCACTGAGCGATGCCGTTGCCGACATCCGCGCCATCATCGACCAGATGGAGATTCCGGCCGACGTCGAAATCCTTTACGGCGGGGATATTGAGGAGCAGGCCGAGGCGTTTGCCGATCTGCTGCTGGTCTTGCTGCTCAGCCTGGTTCTGGTCTATATCGTCATGGCCGGACAGTTCGAGTCGTTCCGCGATCCGCTGGTGATCATGTTTTCCATTCCCTTTTCGTTTACCGGCGTGCTGATAGCACTTCTGATCACCGGTACGGCGCTGAGTGTGATCGGCATGCTGGGAGCCGTGATTCTGGTCGGGATCGTGGTAAAAAACGCCATCGTCCTCATCGACTACATCCGCCTGCTCCAATCAGAAGGGATGAAGGTGGTCGAATCGATTGTGGAAGCTGGCAAAATGCGACTGCGGCCGGTGTTGATGACCACGCTGACCACCGTCCTGGCCATGCTTCCACTGGCACTGGCTATTGGCGAGGGGGCAGAGATGTGGAGTCCGATGGCGATTTCTGTCATCGGGGGCCTCTCCTTCTCCGCCATAATCACGCTCGGATTGATTCCGGTAATCTATGCCATTGCCCACCGGAAGCGGATTCGTGCCGAATCAGCAGCGGAAGCGTGATGCATGCGGGCTAAAGCTTCGTTAGAGGTCTGATGCTGACTGGCGCAACCCAGCATCTGAACTTGCAGCCGACAGCTGAACATCCGGCCCGGAGTAGACGCCGTATCGTCACTCCGGGTCATTCTTTACATCTGATTCTTGTGTGATTATATTCTGGCGCCCGCGCAGCCGGCCGTAGATGTTGCCAATCACAATGAACAGCAGCCCGGCTCCCAGGGCGGCGTAGGTGTGCTCCAGCGACGGGAGTCCGGCCCAGGAGAGCAGGATATTGCCCAGCAGCGCCACCGTGCCCCCGACAAAGGCAAACCGCACGCCTTCCACCCGTATCCACCCGCGGAAATAGATGCCCATGACAATCACCACCGCACCTATGGCGCGCACGCCGTAGGAGATGTAGGCGGTATCGAGGATGGCGCCGGTGCCATAGTAGGCGAGCGGGATGGTGACCGCGTTGACCAGCAGCACCAGCCGGCGGGCGGTGACAATCAGCGCCGCGTCGGGGGCAGTCTTGTTGATGAGACCGTGGTAGATATCCTTGGTGACAATGGTGACCACGGCGAAGTTTACGGGTCCGACCGTGGAGAGGATCGCCGCCAGGATCCCGGCCAGCGCAATTCCGCCCAGGAGCGGGTGGATGAACTCAGGCGTGGTCATGAGCGTCGGCAGCACCATTTTGATCAACTGGGGATCCTGCAGGTAGGGCTGCGGGTCGAAGTAGCGGCCGGTGCGGGCAAT
>SKWQ01000071.1 GCA_007128855.1 Balneolales bacterium | reverse complement strand
TCCGACGGACAGCTGCTCCCCTTCATACTGCGTGAGTTCCACGAGAAAAAAGACCTGCTTGCTGAGACTTTCCAGCCGCTGATCGACTCGTTCTACGAAAGCATGGGCTGGGAATATCCCGAAGCGGCCCGCGGACAGGAGCCGCTGGTCACGGTCCAGGGCGGTATCGGCAACGCCGGCGAGAACGAGCGGATGCTGAAGGATTACGGCATGGACCGCACCGGCTGGGGCACCCCCTTCCTTCTGGTACCCGAAGCCACCCCGGTCGACGCTCCCACCCTGGAGCTGCTCAAGAACGCCGGGGAGGACGACCTCTATCTTAGCGGAGTGTCCCCACTGGGCATACCGTTCAACAACATTCGCAACTCCGGATCGCAAAAGTGGACCGCGGAGCGCGCACAGAATGGCAAACCCGGTTCACCGTGCCCGAAAGGGTTCCTGCAGTTCAATACCGAATACACCGAAGAGCCGATCTGCACCGCTTCCTCCGAATACCAGGTCCTCAAGCTTGCTGAAATCGACCGGTCCGGGCTGGATGATACCTCCCGGCAGAAGCGCCGGTCCGAAGTACTGGCAAAGACCTGCCTGTGCGACCATCTTGGCAACGGGTCACTGATCGCCCTGGGCATCCTCCGGGAAGGCCGGGGACCGCAGGCCATCTGCCCGGGTCCTAACCTGGCCTGGTTCAACCGTACCTATTCCCTGCGCGAGATGGTGGATCACATCTACGGCCGCATCCCGTCGCTGGTGCCCGCGCACCGTCCGCACATGTTCGCCAAGGAGATGGCCATGTACGTGGATTACATCGCCCAGCAGATCGTCATTACCGATCCCGATGACCCCAAAGGCATGAAACGCATCCGAACACTCCACGCCAACCTGGTTGAAAGCATGGACTACTGTGCGGAAATCGCCAAGGGGAAGGCGTACAGAGATGAAAATCTGGAGTCCGTGGCAGAAGCGGTCCGCACCGAGCGGGTCCGGCTGGAGGCGCTCTTCTCCTCTGAACCGGCAATAGCGTAAAAGAGAACACCCCTGATTCCTGCAATCCTCAGGTTCAGGGGTTTTTTTTCCCCATTGCCTATTTGCCCTTTTTGCCCTGAATCGTCAGAAACCCCACGGGGGCGGAGGCGGTTCGACGCTCTGGCTCAGGTCGAAGTCGACCCGGAAGGTCCATTCGTCATCGCGCATGGTGCCGTACGTATAGCGCTCATTCGGGTGGATTTCCACGCGCCAGCCCATGAAAACGCCCATTTCTTCGGTGCGGGGCGGATATACGAAGCGTTGCCAGTAGGAGCCGCCTTCGATCGCGTGGCCGCCATACCAGGTGTTGTCCTCCTCGGATCCGTCCTGATGGCGATGGTCGTGCCGCAGTTCGAGTCCGTCGGCGCCGTGATTGAAAAAGACCCAGGTGCGCGAACGGTCCCAGGCGTCCGGCCCCTCCTCGATGTGGAACGGAAGGCGCGTTTCAAAGTCCGAGCAGGCCCGGAAATGCACGATCAGGCGCTCGCTGCCGTCAAGCATGTCGAATCCCGGTGCCGCGGTGACCAGCCGTCCTTCAAACGCCTCGCCGCAATGTATTTGCAGCCGCGTCCAGTAATCGGCCTGTGCGTCAGGATTTTGGCTATCTTCGGCGGTATCGGCCATGTCTGCGGTTGCGGCGGTATCGGCGTCGTCACGACCGGATCCGCATCCACCCAGGATCAGGAAAAATGCAGTCAGGATCGCAATGGCTGCGGAGCTGTATTGGCCGGTCAGGGTCGTTGTGTGTGTCATTTCTCCAGTATTTGACAGGTCCCCGGTCAGTCGCTGATGCGGTAATCGCCGACCAGATGGAACGGAAGGCGTTTCAGGTCGCGGAAGGCCGGGTGGTCCAGTTCGACCAGCCCGTCGCCAGTGACCTCGTAGGTGAAATCGCGGTTGCCGCGCAGCATGTCGATCAGGGAGCTGCCCAGCCCGCCCAGGCCCATGCTGAACCGGATGGGCACGGTCAGGTTTGCCCCGGATGCCACGGCGATGTCGCCGACGTTGAGTCCGGCCAGGTCGTGTCCGTTTATGGATGCGGCCAGGTTCAGATCCGACAGTTTCATGCCCATGGGATTGGGATTGCTGACGTTCAGGGTCAGGGTCATATCCACCCCGGAGAAGGAAAGCGAATGGACATCGAAGCCGGAAAAGCCCACTTCGGGCATCCTGAGCCGCGGCAGCGTGCCCTCCGCCGTCACGGGGATCATGACCTTGCCGTAGACCGGGATGTTCACCCCGACTTCGGTGTTGAGGGTGTAGTTGAAACTGTCTGCCCGGACGACCGAGGAGACCGATTCGTAGACTTCGCGATAGGAGAGAGTCAGCGGCAGTGCGACCGTTCCGGAGCCCTGCGAGGCGATTTCGAGCTGTTCACGGTGCGAACCGGAGAGGAAGTTGTGGTCGTTTATCAGCAAGTTGTAGGCGTAATCCTCCAGCGTGACGCCCACCCGGTTCGGATTGTCGATCTCGAAGTGGAATTTCAGGTCGATTGCGTCGAGTGAGAGCCGCTCGATGGTCACATCGGTATAGCGGACATCCGGCTCCTGGTAACCGGCAAGTTGCTGCACGGTGCTGCAGCTGCCCGCGAAAAGCAGCAGGATGAGCACAATTGGGAGGGATTTATTCATGGGGGAACTATTGCAGGTTGCACATTCCGCCGGAGCAGCATCCGCCTGACGGAGGCGGGGGCGACGAGGCGGCTGATTTGGAGTCGCTGGTGAGGGCGATGCCGCTGAAAACCTGGGTCAGTTTAGCCGATCCGCAGGAGCTGCACTGCAGCGAAGCGGCCATTTTCTCCTTGTCGGCCATGGATGAACGGAATTCCACGACCTCGCCGCATTCCTTGCATCGATATTCGTATAAAGGCATGATACTGTGCTTTAGTGTGATTGTATAGTGGTTTCACCGGTGGCCGGATGGATTGCCAAACAGCGGCTACCGGATACGTATATAGATTTTTATATAAGTTAAGCAATGCGGCGGGACCGGTCAAGGGCAAATTTCGGACAGGCAATTCGGACAGGCAATTTCATACAGGCTGCCCATCCGCCAGAGCTGCAGCAGACAGAAAAAATGCCGGCCGCCGGGAAATCACCCGATCAAGCTCCCCTCAAAGCTTTGACTACGGTGACGTCTTTCCGGCCGGCCGGGCATAGTCCGCCTGCACAAAACTGACTAAAATAATGCGATCACCGGATCATCCACTCAGGTATGACCCGGCAATCGCGGGACCGATGCAAACAAGATCGGGGGATTGAAACAGGTTTGCATCCGGTAATCAAAATACGCGAGAGTTAACTGGCTACTGCATCTCTTCAAGATAATCAAGAACATAGCGACATCGAGTCCAAAATCAAAATGATTTTAAAAAACTTCCGTCCGGCTCCCATCCGGCTTTGCAAAATCGTTTCACCCTCTTTGAATTGTTTGGTTTTAAATTGCTCAATCAGGATTGCTCAGTCAAGCCATTTGCCCATGGTCAGCTCTTCCACATACCGGTCGCCCAAACGCATGGATGCCGGATGCCGCCCCTCGGTTTCGTATCCCATCTTGCGATATAGCGCGACGGCCGCATGGTTTTCGGCAACCAGGGTCAGGTGCAGGCGCCGGACCCCGTGCCTGCGCGCCCAGGATTCGGCCTGCTGCATCAACCGGGTCCCCACCCCTTGTCCGCTGCAGCGCTTCAGGATCCCGATGACCAGGTAGGCACGGTGCCGCACCCGCTTCCAGGGCAGTCGGCGGATTTCCAGATATCCCGCCATCTCCCCTGCGCTGCCGGACGACGGTGCTTCGGCATCGGCCGTGGTCCCGGTTTCCCCTGGTTCGGGTTCGGGGGCTGTCGCAACGACATCGCCCGCTTCCGCTGCGAGTGATTCCGCTGCGAAAAACGTACCGTATTCGGGTGGATCCAGCTTGCGGATATGCTCCCGCATCGCCTCTTCCTCCACCGGACGCTCCCCCGGTTCGTAGAGCAGATAATCGGCCTCACGATCCAGCTCCTGCATCAGTTTCAGCAGGTTTCCGGCATCCTCCGGAGTTATTTCCCTGATATGGATCATACTTTCCCTGTAATTTGCTATTCTGTATCGGCGCCGGCGGCAACCGGCCGACCCAAAAATAGCAACTAATACACACTTTTCCCGATGGCATCGCGCTCCGGACTGCTTTTGTTATCCCTCTCTTCGGCAGTGATCTACGCTTCGCTGGCGCTCGCCATCCTGCATTTTTACCATGACGGGCCAATATCCACCCTTTTTGCCCACGGGTACGGCACCGGTGCGCAGCTCGTCGCCGGCGTCCTGTTCGGCGTCCTGGCCGCAGCGGGCGTATCCTACGTGATCTGGCGCACGCCCATATCCGGGATCCTTAAGGATTATGCCATCGTGGAGATGGTCATGCAGATGCGTTTCACCCGGTTCGACCGCATCCAGATCTCCCTGTTCGCCGGGGTCGGCGAGGAGCTGCTGTTCCGCGGGGCGATGCAGCCGGTCCTGGGCATCTGGCTGACCTCCCTGCTTTTTGTCGGCATGCACGGCTACTTCAAGTTCCGTTCACCGCGGCACATCCTCTTCGGGGCCATGATGTTCGCCCTGAGCGTCGGCCTGGGCCTGCTCTACGAACGGGCCGGACTGATTGCCGCCATGACCGCCCACGCGGTCTATGATCTGGTCATGCTCGAACTCAGTCACCGGTTTCCGGCGCCGTGGAATCCAGAAACCCCGGAGGGATCCGGCGGTGATGCTCCGTGACGGACTGATACGCGCGGGCCAGCGCCAGCACCGTGCCCTCATCGAACAGATGCCCGTTGAACGTGATGCTCGCCGGCAGTCCCGACTCCGGATCGAAGCCCGTCGGCACGGACACCGAGGGATGCCCTGTCAGATTGGTGATGAGCAGGTTTCCACCCGCAAAGGAGGGCGACACGTACACATCCACCCCGCGGATCGCCTCCTCCATCTGCTCCATGAGCAGTGTGCGGATGCGGTTGGCCTGGATATATTCGACGGCGGGCACAAATCGGGCCGTGCGGAACACGTTCGGCCAGGCGTTTTTGATCTGCCGGACCATCAGGGTGTCGCGTCCCGAGCGCGTCACCTCGTCGAACGCCGCGGCCGCTTCCACGCTGAGGATGAACCGGATGGCTGAGGCCGGGATGTCGGGCAGATCGATCGGCACCAGCTGCGCACCCAGCGATTCGAGCACTTCCAGGACCGCCCCGTCGTACTCGCTATAGCCGTAATCGGATTCAAACGCCGATTTCACAATGCCGATCCGCAGGTTTTCAAAATCGAAGTCGGGCTCATAGTTGAACGGCAGGTCGAACACGCCCGTTTTCCGGTGGATGAGGACCGGATCCGTGATCACGGTCCCGGCCTGAATGGTGCCGCGCGCGTCCGCGCTTCGGCGGGCCGGTTCCCCGGCGGATTGCCCGTCGCCGGCCGGACCGTGGATGGCGTCAAACACCAGCGCGGCATCGTGCGCCGAACGGGTGATCGGGCCCAGTTTGTCCATGCTCCAGCTCAATGCCATGGCGCCCTCGCGGCTCACGCGGTCGTAGGTGGGACGCAGACCGGTGACACCGTTCCGGGTGGATGGGGAGACGATCGAGCCCAGCGTCTCCGAGCCGATGGCAAAGGCCACCAGTCCGGCCGCCGTGGCCGAGGACGACCCGGCGCTGGATCCGCTGCTGCCGTATTCGGTGTTCCAGGGCGAGCGCGTCATTCCCCCGAACCAGACATCGCCCCAGGCCAGTTCGCCGAGCGACAGCTTGGCCAGGTGCACCGCGCCGGCCTCCTCCAGCTTGCGGATGACGGCGGCGGTTTCGGCGGGAACCTGATCCTTGTAGATGGCCGAGCCCCAGGTGGACGGATACCCGGCCAGGTCCAGCAGATCCTTGGTGCCGTACGGAATGCCGTGCAGCGGGCCGCGCCAGGTGCCGCGGGCGAGTTCTTCGTCGGCCCGGCGCGCCTGGTTGCGGGCCAGCTCCGGCGTCAGGGTCACGACCGTCATGAGCTCGTCGTCGAACCGCGCGATGCGGTCCAGGTAGAGCTCGGTCAGTTCAAGCGAGGTGATCTCACGATCGCGGATCAGCACCGCAAGTTTTTCGACGGGATAAAATGCCAGCTCCTCGCGGTTTTCCGGCAGCGGTACCGATTCCGGCAGTTTCCAGTCGACGGGACGCTGTTCCAGGTCCGGCAGCGATCCGGCGGCCAGAACGTTGAACTGCAGTGCCGGCACCACATGGTTCGGCAGGTCGATCTCCCGCATGATCCCGTACAGGTCAAGGTTGGTCCACAGTCCGTCCATCATGGAATCGCGCTGCGCCTCATCGAACCGGAGTCCGAAAAGCCGCTGGGCGCGGTCGACATCGTGCATGTCAAAAACCGGCACGCCGTTTTCGGCCTGGTCGGCATCCAACCAGCCCAAACGGCCGCCGATGCCGACGAACATCACGGTTGCCACGGCAGCCCCTGCCAGGAACCAGCTGATCTGCTTCATTCCATATTCCATAACACTCCTCCCGGTTTGTTGTCACTTTAGCTGCCTCCAATATACCTTTTTGCGCCTTGTTTCAAACTACCCTTCGGCGCGCAGCACTTCCAGCGGCTTGTTGCGCAGCACGCCCCGGAAATTGAGGAATCCGACAGCCAGGGTGAGCGCAATGACGACCAGCGAAGCCAGGACGAGGGCTGCCACGTTCGGCGTAAAGACCAGATCAAAGAAGAACCAGGCCAGCAGCCAGCCGGCGACGAAGGCCAGCAGGAGCCCGGTGAGGCAGGCCAGGGTCCCGAGCCACAGATATTCCACAAACTGGATGCCGATGATCTGCCGGCGCGACGCGCCGATGGTCCGGAGCAGCACCGACTCGCGGATGCGCTGGAACCGGCTGATCGCGATGGCGCTGGCCAGGACGATCAGACCCGTCAGGATGCTGAACAGCGCCATGAACTGCACGGCCATGGCTACCTTGTCGAGGAAGGCCTGCACGCTTTCCAGGACCAGTCCCACGTCAATGGCGGAGACATTGGGATGGGCGCGCACGACCTCCTGCTGGATGCGCGCGGTGGTTTCAGCGTCGGGGACCCGGAGCGTCATGGCAAAGAACTGCGGTGCGGGTTCGAGCACCCCCGCCGGGAACAGCAGGAAGAAATTGGGCTGCGGCCGCTGGAAATCGACTTCGCGGATGGAAGCCAGGCGCGTCTCGAGCGGCACGCCCTGCACGTCAAACGTGAGACGGTCACCGAGTTTCAGGCCCAGGTCATCCGACAAGCGGTAATCCATTGAGACCGGAACCGTTACGCCTGAGCCGATCCCCTCCGAGCGCCCGATCCACTCCCCTTCCCGGATGGTTTCGGCATCGTTGAGTTCCTCGCGGTAGGTCACCCGGTACTCCCATGTCAGCGCCCTGATGCTGGCAACACGGGCCGTATCCTCCCGGAGCTCGCGGATCGAGCGGCCGTTTATCTGCGACAGTCGCATCGATACGATGGGGACACCCTCAATGAACCGCGCCCCTTCCCGCTCTGCAATTTCCCTGACCTGGTCGTACTGGTCGGACTGGATGTCGTAAAAAACCAGGTTCGGCTGGTGGTCTCCTGACTGCAGATCGATGCGCTGCAATATCATCTCCTGCGACAGGTACATCGTGCCGATCAGCAGCATCCCCATGCCGAGCGTTGTCACCAGTATGGCGGTCTGGTTGTTGGGCCGGAACATGTTGGCAATGCCCTGGCGCCAGATGTATGAAAAGGTGGTAAGCCGCAGTGCGCGGGCCAGCCGGACCAGCAGCATGGATGTGGCCAGCAGGATCAGGATGGATGCGATCAGTGCTGCGATGAAGATGGCTGCCGCGGCGAAACTTTCCAGCAGCAGGGCCAGAACAAGGG
>SKWQ01000271.1 GCA_007128855.1 Balneolales bacterium | reverse complement strand
TAGCTCTCGAGGATGTGGAAGTAGAGGATGAACAGGAGGAGCGGGAAGAGCAGCAGGTAGTAGTCGCCGAACAGGGCGCTGTCATCGGCATAAAACCGGATCACGGGCGACTGGAACAACCATCCGAGCAGGCTCAGCAACAGAAAACCGGCCAGCGGAACCACCGCCGCGAAAAAGAGGAAGCCAAAGTGCCGCCGGCCGGGGTTGCGGAACAGGGGAAAGAAGCGGATGGTCACGTTGCCCATGCCGAGACTGGCCACCTGTGCGCCGATGATACCGATGGAGATCATGACCCGGGTGAGTCCGAACTGCTCGGCTTCCAGCACAAACGGAAACAGCCAGATGACGTTGACGAATCCGATCAGCGCACCGATATAGGAGTATATCGTATTGGTAAAACTCTGTCTAAGAATCAGTCCCATCTGCAGCGTCCAGATTGCACGTGTGCTTTATTGTCGGTTTGGCTGTAAAAAGATGATCAGGCACGTTTTCCGGCGATTTTATCCCGCATCCTGCGGTATCTCAATTTCCGGATAAATATACGTTGCGCCGGGGTAACATTCTGCTCCGGTTTTTGCAATGCGGCCTGAAGATATCCGAGGTAGCTCCACAGGGCGGAAACGCCCAACGGTTTCATCCGATAGCGCTTGGCGGATGCGATCAGGGAGATGACGGGACCGTATCCCAGCCGGTAGAACATCTCGCCGGTCATTTTGTGCAGCCGGAGCGGGGGCGTTTTGGCACCGGTGGGACGGCGGTGGGTGACCACAAGATCGGGAAGCACCCGGATCTTCCAACCGTGATATTCGGCAAGAAGCTCGTCGAGCGTGTCCCAGCCGTATATCGGTGGAAGACCGCCGATGTCCCGGTAGCATGCCATGCGGTAGGTTTTGATCGGTCCACGGACATGGTACCGGTCGGTCAGCTTCTCCACGGCAAGCCGGTCGGTCTCCGCTCCGGTGTCATCACGCAACGGGACCGCACAAACGCCCCCGCAAATGCCCACACCGGGCTCATCCTCCAGCTGCTGAATGACCCGCTGGAAATAGCCGGGGGGCAGGATCAGGTCGGCGTCAAGCTTGACGACAGCTTCCCAACGGTTCTCAGGGAACTGTTCGAGCCCGAACCGGAAGGTTTCGACCACCTTGGAACCGATCTGATGACGCGTCTCGCCCGGTCGATTCAGGATGTGGATCCAGTCGTGGTCGGCTGCGATTTCGCGGGCAATGTCGGTCGTCCGGTCATTGGACCCGTCGTCAACAATCACAAAGGCATCGGGCCTGTGTGTCTGCGCGATCACGGAACGCATGAAGTCGGCGATGAAATGCTCTTCGTTATGGGCGGGTGTGATGATACCGTATGGCAGCATGGTTTGATATGGGCGGTCAAAAAGGGTAAATAGTAGTTAAAAAATGGCGATTCGGGACAACCGGTAATCACTTGCGCACCGCTTCCACAATATACCAGCGCGGTGTGAACAAACGAAGAACCGGACGGATACCCGGCTTCAGGACGGGATTCGTCCATTTGTCGTGACGGACGATCTTCCAGCCGGCATGATCCAGAAGCCAGTCGAACTGCCAGTCCTCGAATTCATGGAAGTGGCGGTCCCACGGATCCTTGCGGCTGCGATAGGCCGGGGCAAACCAGAGCCGCAGCGGTATGGATGCAAAGAGTCGCTCCGACGGGAGCTTTTCCAGCACGCTCAGAGGGTTGAGCAGATGTTCGAAGATCTCAAATGCGGTGCAGACATCGGCCTGGTAGCCGGCAACTTTCTCAGGCTCCCTGTCCAGGTCGAAGTCGGTGTTCTCAACCCGGTGACCCTGGTCCCTGAGAATGGCCGAGAACGGGTTGTCCGCTCCGAGATCCAGGATGGTCTGGTCTTTGCGGATGCGGCCGTTCATGAAGTCAAGTGTGAGCCGGTAGCGGCGCTTGTGCGGATCGTAGGGAATCAGGGGCATGGTTTGAAGTGGATTGTGTGGGCCGGATTATGGTTGGTTCTTGCGGTTGGCTATTGCGGTTGGTTCTTGCGGTTTCCGTTTCGGTTCGGGCCAGGTCTGTCACCCATCCAGCGGTTCCTGCGCCCGGCGGAAATCCGGTTCCGTGAGCGGGGAGCCGTGTACCAGCGCAGCCAGTCGCCGGGTGAGGGCCGGCCTGGAGAATTCATCGATTGCCTGTCGGTCAGGTGAAAAATACGAAGGGCCGGCGCTGCGGTCTTTTGCGGCCATGAGCCGGACCAGGAACTGTTCCAGTCCATCCTCATCCTCATAATCAAACGCGACGCCCATGCGGCAGTACCGGATAATGGCGGCGGCGTCCCCGTCAGGCGGACCGATGGCCAGGACCGGTTTTCCAGCCCTTAGGTAATCGTATATTTTTCCGGGTATGAGGATGCGGCTGTCGTCGGACCGGTGCACTACCACGAGGTTGAGGTCGGCCTGCTGCATGAGCGCCGTTGCCTCGCGGTGCGGGACGTACGGGTGGATGGTCAGGCGCGCCCCCAGCTCCAGCCGCTCTGCCAGCTTGCGGACCTCCGGATGGGTGGCGCCGATGCACTCCAGCCGGATATCTGATTCGGGCAACCGCGAGAGGACGCGCAGAAGTCCGGCCGGGACCGAGGTTTCCGTGATGCTGCCGACGTGGCGGATGCGGAAGGGGTGTCCGGTGCCGGTTCCGCCATCGGCGAGTGTTCCCGCATCCTCCGGATCGGTAAAATCATCGGGGTCGAAACCGTTCGGGATGGTATGGTACCGCCGGTCCACCCTGCGGGAGAAATAATGCGCCGTACCGGGTGCCGTCACCGTGACCGCATCCGCGTTGAGCAGGATCTTTTTTTCGAACCGGGTGTCCAGCCAGCGGGTCAGGCGGGTGCGGGGCAGGGCGCGGTTGTAGTGGATGTCGGTCCAGGGGTCCCGGAAATCGGCGATCCACTGCACTCCGGTCCGCTTTTTCAGGGATTTTCCGATGAAATGGGTGGAGTGGGGCGGTCCGGTCGTGATGACCGTGTCGATGTCGTACTGCCGGACGACCTTCCGGGCTTTTTGCAGGGCAAAGGGGACCCATCCGGCGCGGGCATCGGGTACGAACAGGTTGGCGCGCAGCCAGCGGGCCAGGCGTTGCGACAAGCCCAGGTCGCGGCCGCCCAGTACGGTCGTCGGGTTGGCAGCCTGCTCCGGCGGGACGCCCGACATCCGGCCGTACAACCCGAACGGTTCCATGGTGCGGGCATGGACCACCGGCACGCCGTCGGGAACATCCCCGACCAGTGATTCATCGACAATGGGATAGGTCGGGTTGCTGCAGGTCAGCACGATGGGGTCCACGCCAAAATCCCGGAAGTATTTGACGAACTTCAGGAAACGCTGCACCCCGGCGCCTCCGCTGGGCGGCCAGTAGTAGGTGACGACCAGCACCCGCTTCCGGGGGCCCGTTCCCTCACCGGCACTTCCGGCCAGGTTGCCGCCGGGGCTGTGCCCGAAGCTAAGACCCGAACTGTGCCCGGAGCTATGACCCGAACTGTGCCCGAAGCTGCCAGGGGCCATATCGTCCGAATCGTGGGATATGCTGCCGGGACTCACCATTTTCTGTAGTGCGCTGCCAGGGCTACGGCCCCGATCAGCAGGATGAGGATGTTGAAGATCCATGAAAGCCGTCCGCCCAGAATGTGCGAGCGCGGATCGAAGCGGAGGGCCAGCATGTGCTCACCGGCCGGGATTTCAAACCCGCGCAGGATGTAATTGGTCCGGTGGATGGATACCGGCTCCCCGTTCAGCTCGGCATGCCATCCCTTCGGATACCAGACCTCGCTGAGCACCAGGTAGGATGGGGCATCGGCCGCAACATCCATGGTAATTTCACGCGGACCGTAGGAGGTGACTTCGACGGAACGGTTCCCGGTGGGTACGATCTCCGGGACACGGCCGATGTCCATCAGGATGGCGGTGCGGGATGCATCAAATCGGTTCAGCTCTGCGATGGCGTCCCTTGCCTGTGGGACAATGGCCACGCTGTCGGCAAACCACGCCTTGGGCAGCACGTTCCGGTTCTCCATGACCACACCCTCATCGCCCTGGTGGACCACATCCCATCCCGGCAGATTGACGGGGCCCGGATAGGTCAGGAAGCGCGTGTTGAGCATGTTGAGCACCTGCATGTTGAGCCCTGCCTGTCCGCCGAAAATGGCATGGTCGATCACATCCTGGTAGTGGCTCAGCTTGGCCCCGGAATAGCCGCCGATGGACGGGTAGACGAATGCGGCCGGCACGGCGTTGTTGAACGGGCTGTCACCCAGCGGGAAGGTGCGCCACGGCCAGGTCTGTCCGCCCCGTATGTTCTCTTCAATGTAACGGTCGATGGAGCGGACCTGCCGGTCCACGGCCTCGTAGCTGGAGAGTTCGCCCGGGACCAGCCCGCTTTTGTCGGCATACCGTCCGCCCACTTGTGCCAGGTCGACCGCGGCAAGGAGTACGAGTCCGGCCAGCGTGTACGATGCCGGGACGATTCGCATGGCCGTCACGACCAGAAGTCCGCCGCCGAGGACCACGAACAGCAGCAGCCGACGGCTGTCGGAAGCGGCCTTGTCCTCCCGTTGCGGCTTGATATCCTGTTCGATGTACCGGTTGGCAAACTGCCGTACCTGGGGATCGTCGGCGCGCATGTTCTGCTGGCTGGCCACCTGCTGGGCAATGCGATCGCGTTCGCCCTCTTTTTCGAAACTGAGCAGGGAGCCGGAGAACAGGGTGAAAAACAGGGCCGTGGCCAGCACGATACCGCCGGGCAGGTAGAGTTTTGGCAGGGCGAGGGTCCCGTCCTGCCAGCTGTCATACACCCATTTCATGCCCATCGCCGCGATCACCGAAAAACAGAAGACCGTGACGATCAGCCACATCTCGGGGGTGCGGAATTTGTTGTACAGCGGCATGTACTGGAAGAAGAGGTAGTTGAACCGGAACAGGTTTTCCCCGAGCGAGAAGAGCAGCGTGAGCATTCCGGATCCCAGAAACACGTACTTGAGGTGTCCGGGGGCGCGGATCAGGCCGATGACGAACATCAAAAACAGGATGGCGCCAAAGTAGTGCGGACCGCTGGTGAACGTTTTCGGTCCCCAGTAGGTGCCTTCGGCTGAGGATCCGCCGTAGCTGCCGGGGATGATGAGCGTGAGCAGCTCGCCGCGGCCCTGCGACCAGGCAAAGGCGTAATCGATGTCCAGCCCGCCGCCCTCGCCGGTCTCCTGCTGCAGTTCCGATCCGCCCCGGATGCTCCAGGCCGAATATTCGTAGATGCTCCAGTAGGGCTGGATGTTGGCGCCCAGGGCCAGCAGCCCGGCAACGACCATAAGCGCGGCCCGCCGCGACCAGTCCGGCAGCACCCTGCCGCGGAACGCCGTCACCGTGTCATACACGAACCAGATGGCCAGCGGGAACATGAAATAGTAGACGACCTGGATGTGCTCCGCCCGCAGGGCGAAATTCAGGGCAATGGCGAAGAGAAACAGCCCCGCCCACCGTTTTTCGCTGCGGGACAGCATCCAGTAGCCGGCCATCACCCACGGGATCCAGGAGTAGGCGATCAGCTTGGAGTTGTGTCCGGCCCCCACGATGATGGGGATGTAGGTGGTCAGGCAGATGCCGAGCGCCGCCAGGGCCGAGGGCAGCGGCCGGTATCCCATCAGCCAGAAAAAGAAATAAACGCCGGTGAGGCAGAAAATGAACGGAAAAACGGGGATGAAGATGCGGTTGAAGGCCCGCCGGATCAGGGTGTCCAGATGGGTGAACGCCCGGTTGCTGATGACCGTGTAGGAGGGCATGCCGCTGAAGATGTTCGTGGCCCAGAGCGCATCCTCCCCGGTCTCCTCCTGGTATTCGATGACCGACTGCGCGGTGGCGCGGAACTGCTGGATGTCGTGGGCGACAAACTGCTGTCCGCCGAAATAGACTTCACTGAAAATGAACGAGGGGACGATCAGCAGGAATACCAGGATGATCAGGTGCTGGTATTTCAGCGGGAGTTTTTCCCAGAGGTCGGACAGTGTTGCCCGTTCGTGCTCATTACGTGCTTTTCGGGTTGCTTTTTTCGGGGAAGGTTCTCGCCGTTTCTTTGCCATGTCCGGTACTGTGGATATTTGGTGGTATGTAGATGCCGGCCCTCAGGTGCTTTTTTCGGGTGGATGCGGGTGTCAGTCGATCACACGGGGCACGCGGAAATAGTCGGAGTCGGCATCCGGGGCATTTTTCAGGGCCTCTTCGTGGTCCAGCGGGGGATGCGCCTTGTCGGGACGGAACCCGGCCCCGGTATCGGACACATGCTCCAGCGGCGGGATATCGGATGTGTCGACCTGCTCAAGCAGCTCCATGTAGCCCAGGATATCGTTCATGTCCCTGACCAGGGATGCAGCCTCATCCTCCGAAAGCTGCAGCCGGGCAAGGTTGGCCATGTACTTTACATCATCGATGGTAACCGACATAAAAATCTGTGTTATAGAGTGAAGATCCGAAATCGGGAATGCCGGCAAGTTACGAAATGTGCCATCAAAGTGTAACCTGAGGCCGCGCTATCGCCTGCCTGCCGTGCAGGAGCCATGCCCCGGCCGGACACACCCCGGGAAAAGCGATTTTCCCCATGATTGTACTATGATTTTTGGTAGTGATATATGTAGATTGCCCGCATGGTCAAGAAAAAAGTAACAGTACAGCATGAGGCCGGCATACATGCAAGGCCGGCATCCATAATCGTAAAGGAGGCGACCCGTTTCGCCTCGGAATTCCACATCCATATGTATGGTTACAGGATCAACGGCAAGAGCATTTTAGGTCTGCTGACGCTGGCAGCGGAGCACGGTGCCGAACTGGAGCTGGAGATGGACGGTCCGGACGAGGAAGAGGCCATGAAGAAAATGGTCTCCCTGTTTAACAACGGTTTCAGGATGGATGAAAAGTGATCAACACCAATTAGAAGCACAAATTCGTATGCAAGAAGAAAAAACGCATGAGCCAAATGTCAAGCTGAATGGGATAACAGCTGTTACCGGTCTTGTATTGGGTGTGGCACGTGTGTACAGCAGGGGCAACATCAACATCGATCCGGAACCTGTGGATGAGCAATTGCTGCCCGGTGAGAAGAAAAAATTTGAGCAGGCGCGGAAAGCGGTCGGAATGACCATGGAGCGGCTCTCGGATTTTGGGGATTCCCGGAATGATTCGGAGATACGTGATATCATGGATGCGCAGTACGAAATCCTCAACGATCCCGAACTGGAGGCCATGGTGCACCGGATGATCGATGAAAAGAGTGTCCGGGCGGAAAAAGCGATTTATGACGCCTTCCAGCACTACATAGACCTTATCAAATCCACCGAAAAATCCTTTCTTGTCTCGCGTCTGTCCGACCTGAGGGATGTGCGCGACCGGTTGATCCAGAATGTGCAGCAGCTGGCGATGATCGCCAGTTTCGGCAAGGACGCTATCATGGTGGCCGAGGAGGTGTCACCTATTGAAGTGATCACGTTTGCCCGGAGCGGGGTGAGGGGGATCGTCTGCACCGCAGGGGGGCTCACATCCCACGCCTCCATCATTGCCAATGCCATGGGAATACCCATGATCATCGGTGCCAAATCGGCTATGCGCGCTGCCCGGGATGGCGATACCGTGATCCTGGACGGTTACGGACAGAATGTCATTGTGCGTCCGGATGATGAGACGGCCAGTTCCTACACCCGGGTGATCATGCGTCACAAAGAGGAGGAGAAGCATCTCCGGCAGGTCATCGACAAGCCGTCGGAGACCCTCTGCGGGACCAGGATACGGCTTCAGGCCAATATCGATTTTGAGGATGAGGTGCTGAACATAGAAAAGTACCGCGCCGAGGGGATCGGGCTTTTGCGGACCGATACCCTGCTGATGAATTCCGGTCCGCTCACCATGGACCGCAACCGGCAGGAGGAGTTTTGCCAGACGGCCTATTCCGGCAGCGGGTCCGATCCGGTTACCG
>SKWQ01000046.1 GCA_007128855.1 Balneolales bacterium | reverse complement strand
CCACGCGCTGCTGTTCCCCGCCGGAAAGGTCGTCGGGCATGTCAAAACGGCGATGGCTGAGTCCGACCATGGAGAGCACTTCCAGCACCCGCTGCTTGATGAAGCTTCTCTTCTTGCCGGTCACCTCCAGGGCAAACGCTACGTTGTCGTAGACGCTCCTGTCGGGCAGAAGCTGGAAATCCTGGAATACGATGCCAAGGCTGCGCCGGAGTTGTGGCACATTGCGTTCCTTCAGCGTGGTGACATCCAATCCGGCAACGCGGACCGAGCCCTCGATCGGGAGCAGGTCGCGGTAGATCAGCTTCAGGAATGAGCTTTTCCCGGATCCCGTTGCCCCGATCAGATAAACGAACTCACCGCTGTCCAGGGTGAAGTTCAGATTCCTGAAAATGATGCGGTCATCGAACCGGACCGCTACGTTTTCAAAGGTAATGACGGGTTGATCAGCCATGACAAAGCACCATGGTTATTCGGTCACTGTTTTCGGTTGCCTCACTGAGGTCAAAATCTTCATAAGAGGCCAACATACGTAATTTGGAGCGCATAACCATGGATTTTATTTCATCAAAGCTCCAAATCCGCTGCTGGTGTACCTCTTCGAACCGGTCCATGGTCCGGCCGGTCTTAGGGTCTTTTTTTTCGACGATGAAATGATTTGTGTGGATGCCGTTATCCTTGTCGTAGCGGCTGGATCTCTGGTAGCGGTAATTGCGCACCCTGCGCTGTTCCCCGTCAAGGAGCGGGGCGATCTTGGGCGAAAAGTTGGGGGTGGTGAAATCGAAAACAAAAATCCCGCTCTGGTCCAGATGATTGGAAACGGATTGGAACAGCGAGAGTACTTCTTCCTCCCGGTGCAGATAGTTGAGACTGTCGAACACCATGAATATGATCTCGTACTTCCTGCCGATATCGAGGCGGCACATGTCCTGGACAAGCCAGGTGATGCCGCTCTTCCGGCGGCTTGCCTTGCTGCGGGCGATCCGGATCATTTCCGCAGAAGCATCCGTGGCGGTAATCACGTAATCGTCGCGCTGTTCCATGGCCAGCGCCATGGTGCCGGTGCCGCACGCCAGTTCCAGCATACGGTTTGCGTAGGGATGATGATAGCGGATGATGGCATCGATGTAATCGGTCCAATCCTCGTAATCCACATCTCTCATGATGTGGTCGTAAACCGGCGCGAGTTTCTGATAGATCATGGGTGGACCGCTTGTAGCTTGAATTGCATTTGCAGCTTGTATTGCATCTGTACGTTGACTTGCATTTGGTTTCTGATTTTCGCTCTCAGCTGGCGGAAGTTCTTCGCCTGATCATGTCAAGGGCCAGCGTCACTGCAGCCAGCATGGACCCTTGATCGGCACGGTTCTTTCCGGCCAGTGAAAATGCGGTGCCATGGTCCGGCGAGGTGCGGATGATCGGAAGGCCGGCTGTCACGTTCACACCGCCACCGAATCCGGCCAGTTTCAGCGGTATCAGGCCCTGATCGTGGTACATGGCCAGGACCATGTCAACATTTTTGTGCCCGCCGCTTCCAAAAAACCCGTCCGCAGGCCAGGGTCCCGTCACATCCATGCCCTCCCGGCGCATCTCCTCCAAAACCGGAGTGATGATGTCCAGTTCCTCGGTTCCCAGGACACCTCCGTCGCCGGCATGGGGGTTTAGAGCAAGCACCGCGATGCGGGGACGCGGGATGCCGAAATCATTTTTCAACGCCTCGCGGTATAACCGAAGCCGGGCAAGGATCAGTCCGGCGCCAATCTCTTCAGGTACCTTGCGCAGCGGAATGTGAATGGTCACCAGCCCCACACGCATCGCCTCGTTGACCAGCATCATGCCCACCGCTTTGGCACCGGTGCGTTCCGCAAGGAATTCGGTGTGTCCCGGCACCCGGAATCCGGCCATGCTTATGGCCTCTTTTGAGATGGGGGCTGTGATGAGGGCGTCTGCCTGTCCGGAGAGGCAGGCATCAACACCCGCTGAAACGGCATCCATCGAGAGCTTGCCCGCCTGTGCCGTTATGGAACCCGGGGATACCCGGACCGTGTCATCTGCAGAGGGGATCAGCAGTACCTTGCCAGGATCGGGAACGGGCAGATCGCCGCAATTGGACGGGAAAGAAAAGGCATCGTCATACAGCAATCCGGTTGGTGGCGGATCTGTCAGAAAACCGGGGGGAGCCATATCCGGCATGACACTGCGCGCGTAGTAGAGCATCGCTTCCCGGGAAGCAAAAAGGAGGATTCCGGCGTTATCTCCGGCGTTACTCCGTTGCAGCTCAGGAAGCATTTTAAGGATGACCTCCGGACCCACACCGTTCATGTCCCCCATGGAAATGGCCAGCACCGGATGGGTGCGCCGGTTCCCGTGACGGGAATCATTTCCTGGTGTTTGCTTCATTGCCGGTCGATTAACCTGTAGTCGCCGAATCCCGTGGTTGCCTCGAAAACAAAGCTCCGGTCACCATAATGCCATGTCTCCCTGGCGGACTGGTTGGGCGGGAACGTCCTCTCCCGGCGGTCGGGCTCCCC
This sequence comes from Balneolales bacterium, assembly GCA_007128855.1. GTDB lineage: Bacteria > Bacteroidota > Rhodothermia > Balneolales > Natronogracilivirgulaceae > SKNL01. The sequence goes on along the minus strand of SKWQ01000046.1, from coordinate 21,558 downwards.
GTGCCGGATGTAAACCTTGCCCTGGTCCGACTCATACCCGGGCGTCTGGGGGGTGGTGAAGTTGTCGAAGGCATGGTCGATCCGGCGGAAGTACTCCACCATCAGCTCGTTGTACTCCTTGTCAGGTGATGGATCCCTTTCCGCCCAGAACTGCCGGAACCGCGCTTCGCGCTGCTGCCTGTTTCCCCGCCTCAGTTCCCGGTACTGGTCGTCATCCAGGATAAAGCGCATCATGTTGACGGCCACGTCCAGGTTCAGCAGACTCACCGGCATATCCAGCCAGTAGCTTTGATAGGTCCGTCTTGCGATCGTTTTCGCATCCCCATCATTGCTCTTCTTGCGAACCCTTACACGGTAATGGGCATTCTCAAATGTGCTGTTTGGCACGGAAAGAAGATAGAAAGCACCTGCACCGGTGGAGCCGTCAGCTGCAGGAAGAAGGGCAAGCCGGGGCCGGCCTTCCTGCATGATGACCTCCTGGATATAACCCGCCAGGAACTCCCCGGCATCAAGGGGATGCTCCATGACCTGCTCCCGCACCGTGGTGTCCTGCCTGGAAATGCGCATCTTGTGAATCTCCAGCGCGTATTCCGAACCCTCATCCACGGAGGGGAACCAGATCAGCAGCTGATGATCGCGACCGAAGTACACGTTGTTCCCCATGTTCGTCAACGGGGCGGTAAAGGGCGGCTCAAGAGGGGATTGCTCGTCCAGAAAATAGAGGAAGGCCACATCGGCATCGTCCTTGCCCGGGATGCGAAGGGAGGGGGTAAGTCCGCGCCGGGAACGGCTGTTTGCCCTTGCGGTACTTTCGATGCGATAGGTGCCCGGCTCCAGGGTTGTGGAGAGGATGTTCTGCAGGAAAGAGGTGCTGGATTGGGTTTGCTCGTACGTTTCGGCGTGCACCGTTTCACTCCAGGTCCGTGTCACGGGTGGATGGGGTTCCGCACCCGTGGCGGGGGCATCCCGTCGCTTCTGGATGCTGACCTGCACCGAAGGTTCAGCAAAAAAACGCCGGGTCTGGTCACCTGTCTGGTCTTCCCGGAGTCTTCGGAAGGATAGAAAATTGTTCTCCATCCGGAACATGGTCACCAGTGTCATCCCTGCTTCGGATGTGTCGGGTACTACGACGTTCTCAAAAAATACGGCCGGCTGTCGGTCGCGCACCCTCAGATATTCGTAGGTGATGCGCTGCGCAAGCAGCTCGGTCACCGGAAACAGGAGGATCAGTGCGAAAATGGCAATGCCCAGGCCTTTACGCGACAGATTTGAAGGGCGATGCAGTAAATGAATTTTATTCGATTTCATGGGTCGGGATGAAATGTCCTTTTAGCTTCACATAACCTACTTCTTACGACCGGAATTCCCAAAAATTATCTTTTCCACCAGCAGTTTCGAACCGGACGTGGCCTGACCCGCGGGCAATCGGCGCTTCACCTAATGATGGTGATGGTGGTGATGATGCGAATGGTGATCCGGCATCGGCCGGGCGGTATCCTGATGATGGTGTGGATGTGTGCAGTAGTGCGTGTGGCGATTGTTGTTGAAAACCACCCATGCAAGCAACAGTGCACCCGAAAAAGTGACCCCGGTCCTGACCCAGTTCATGATGGAGATGGATCCGTGTTCCGCATGGTCGTGGCTGACATGCAGCACAAACTGGCTGAAAAGAATCATGCCTATGCTCAGGACATAGAGAATCATCAGCCGGTTGTTCTTGTGCCGCAGCCATGTCGGCAGGAACCCCGCCATGCTCAGCGGTACCACCGACAGGACAAGTACGATCTCGATGGTTTCACTGAAGAGAGTGGACAACGCCGGAAGCAGCAGGAGCACAAAGGGAGTTGCCAGACAGTGAATGACACAAAGTGACGAAAGGAAGATGCTCAATTTGACAAAGATGTTGCTCACGGCACCTCCGGCAAGCATATGGTCCTGAGATTTTGTTGGATTACGATCATAAACGTGCGGAATGTTGGTGCTGCAAGATTACTGACACTGTGGACAGGTGCCGTGCAGGCGATACTCGTGCGACCGAACTGTAAAAGACTGATCACTGTTGGATATCTGTAACTTGCCGGCCGGGACGACCGGAACGCAATAGATGCGTTCGCATTCGTCACAGACGAAATGCGCATGATCATCTTCAAAGGACTCTTTCTGATCGTTGTGGTGAAGTGCGTACAGCCAATTGCGATCCTCCGTTGCCACTTTGTGCGCAAGTCCACTCTTCACAAAGGCATCAAGTGTTCTGTAAAGCGTAACTTTGTCGAGTTGCGGGTCACGGGCCTGGGACAGGATATCATTGTGCGACAATGCGACATCGGAACGGATCAAAATGTCCAGCACGAACAATCTGGCAGATGTCACCTTCAGACGGAACCTGTGGAGGATATGTTTACGTTGCGAATCTGAAATCATGATCCAAAATAGTATTAATGCAACAAAGTTGCAAGTATGTCCGGATCCAGCTAATCCTCCGGCTAATAGACTTAAATATATTTTATGGAGCGGAAGATAGGCAAAAACCTGCGATGATTAAATCATTTGGCGGATGATTTTTGACCGCTTATCTTTGTGTGGACCATAATAGAGACTACTCCATAGGAATATAAAGCAGAAGCTGATGAAAATTGGAATCATTGGTGCCGGTTTGTCAGGACTTACGGCTGGAAGGATACTTGCAAGGGCAGGACATGACATCGTCGTTTTTGAAAAAAGCCGCGGTTATGGCGGCCGGATGGCTACCCGTCGCATCGATTCCAAATCACCAGCCAGCATGGATCACGGTGCTCCGTATCTCACTGGTTCAGCAGATGAGTTTCTTGTACTTTTAGCCGAATTGGAAGAAAATGGGCTGGTAACACTGTGGACTGACCGGTTTTCCCATTTCACGGATGACCGCATCCTCCCGGAAATGCCCGGCAGGGAACCCGGGAAATACTACGCAGCCCCGCATGGCATGAATGCCATAGGAAAGTATCTCGGACGCTCGCTCGATATCCATTTCACCGAGAAGGTGGGGGGGATCACGCACATTGGCGGATCAGGGCCCAAAAAGAGCCCCTGGATGATAAACTCCGCGTCGATAAACGTTTTTGAGGCAGATGCTGTTATCATCGCTACACCTGCCATTCAGGCATACGGCCTGATTTCAACGGCACAGGATGAATTCGATCTGCGAAAGATGATTACAGTGCTTGATGATGTCTCATACAGCTCGGTCGTATCGCTGATGGCCGGATATGGCGAGAGGAATCCTGTAGAATGGAAAGCCATTCACTGCGATCATCCGCATATCTCCTGGATCTGCAATGAGACCAGCAAGCGCGATTTCTCCGGGGATATGAACCTTGTCATACATTCCACTGACCAGTTTGCCAAAGAGAAGATCGGCACGGACGATCTTTCCGGAACGGGTTCACAGCTCTTGCGGGATGCAAGCAAGATCCTGGGTCCCTGGGCAGCCCGCCCCGAATGGCATCAATCACATTTTTGGAGATACCACATTCCAAGGAAAAGCCTTGACATACCCTATCTTGAATCGGAGAACGAACTGGCCCCGATTGCACTGATCGGTGATTATTTTCAGGGACGATCCATGGAAGCCGCCTACATGTCCGGACTCAGACTGGGAACTGACTGGGCAAAAAAATTCTCCTGAATCATCTCAGGACTGTGAAAGAACTACTGAAACTCAACCGCTACTTCCTGAAGTACAAGTGGACGCTTGTACTCGGGTCGGCTCTCTTGATCCTGTCAAACTTTTTCCTCATCTGGATTCCCATATTCATCCGGATGACCATGGATGAGGTCGAGCGCATTTCCGAAGCGATGGCGGAACCCTATGACAATGTCCTTGGCGCATTGTTTTCATCAGAGACGGGCTGGTTTCTTGCGCAGAATACAGGATTACTGATCGGTGCCGTCATTCTCTACGGGGTTCTTCTGTTTGCCACGAGACAAACACTGATAGTCACATCCAGGAAGATCGAATTTGATCTGCGCAACAACATATTTGCCCATCTTCAGAAGCTCCCTAAATCTTTTTACGACCATAACCGGTCCGGTGATGTCTACACCCGGGCTACCGAGGATATCGTGCGCGTCCGAGAGTATTTCGGTCCGGCTTTCATGTACACGGTCAACACCATTTCCCGGTCGGCCATCATCATTGCTATCATGCTCATGGTGAACGTGCAGCTCACGCTCTGGGCCTTGTTGCCGCTGCCCTTCCTGGCCGTGATGGCTTACTGGGTTAGCAGGTACATCAACAGAAGGTCCAACGAGATCCAGCAGCAGTACGCCGTGATGGCCGGAAAAGTTCAGGAAATCTATTCCAGCATCAGGGTCATCAAGGCCTTCAGCCGGGAGGAGTATGAAAAAGACCGGTTCCGTCGTGAGAACGAGCTTTACCGCCAGAAAAAACTGCGACTCGATCTGGTGGAGGCACTGTTTCATCCCATGCTCCTGCTGCTGATCGGCTGTTCGATCGTGCTGGTCGTCTGGCAGGGGGGGCTCATGGTCATGGATGGGTTCGTGACGGTGGGGAACATCGCAGAGTTCATCATCTATGTCACCTATCTGACCTGGCCGGTGGCCTCGCTCGGATACACACTGAACCTGCTTCAGCGCTCCGCCGCCTCCAACACCCGAATCCAGAAACTGCTTGCCGCACCTGCCATGCATGACAAGAAGGAAGTAGGGCAGGGTGCACCTGATGATGAGATGTCAAACAGGCCGGGTTCACCCGGACCTAAACAGGGTGAAGCAGTTCCCGCATTGTTCCGCAATGAAATCCTGTTTGACCGGGTCAGTTTCACCTATCCGGGAGCCGGGGAGCCCGCGCTCAGGGAGATAAACATGCGTATCCGCAAGGGGGACAGGATCGGTATCGTGGGGCGGACCGGGGCGGGGAAGACCAGTCTGATGCAGCTCCTTCCACGAATATATGATCCGCAGCAGGGCCGGATCCTCATTGATGGAAAAGATATCCGTGACCTGACGCTTGACGGATTGCGTTCGCTCATCGGCTTTGTTCCACAGGAAAACTTCCTGTTTTCAGATACCATAAGGGAAAACATCAAATTCGGGAAAGAGGATGCCGACGAAAAAGAGGTCATGTCGGCTGCCGGTCAGGCGGAAGTGTTGGAAAATATTTTGGAATTTGACAAAAAATTTGACACTATATTGGGAGAAAGAGGAATTACCTTATCGGGTGGGCAAAAACAGCGGACCAGTATTGCGCGGGCGCTCATCAGAAAACCATCCATCCTTATTCTGGATGACTCCTTGAGCGCAGTTGATACCAATACAGAGGATGCTATTGTGCAGCATCTTGATACCGAATTGGATGATGTGACAATGTTTATTATTTGTCATCGTTTATCTTCACTGAAACACGTGAATACGATTTATGTATTGGATGAAGGCCGGATTGTAGAAAATGGAACTCACGAACAGCTGATGGCCATGGATGGTTTTTTTGCCAGCATGTACCGCAAGCAGCTTATAGAAAAAGAGCTTGAACAGATATAACTAACATAGGGTCATAAAACGGGAAAGTTTCGTTTGATAGCGAAATCCCCAAAAAAAAAATGGAGAGGCAAATAATATGATTTTAATTCCACTGGGTGTCTCATCGGCAACCCCAACTGCTGTGCGTCATTTGCCATCTGTTGCTTTGTGGAGGGATGGATCGGTTTTCTTGTTCGATTGTGGTGAAAATGCCCAGATGCGGCTGTTGCAGGCCGGTGTCAAGCGCTCCAAGGTGGAAGCTATTTTCATATCGCATCTTGATGGCGATCATATTTTCGGGCTGTTCGGACTCCTCAGTACCTTGCAGTTGCAGCGACGTGAAAAAGAGCTTACCATTGTCGGTCCCGAAGGACTGAAGAAAATGATCGATACGGTTTTCAGTACTACCGAAGTCGAGATTGAATTCCCGATTGCCTACAAAGAGATCAAGAGTGATTTCGACCATGAAGTGGTGATGGAAGGCGAAGAGTTTTACGTGGAAGCACGTCCGCTCAAACACTCGAAGTTCTGTGTCGGATACCGGTTCCAGGAAAAGGACAAACCCGGAAAGGTCGATGCGGCTAAAGCCACGGCAGCCGGGATTTCCGATGATGCACAGTTCAAGGCGCTCAAGAACGGCGATGATGTCACTCTGGAAGACGGCACCATCGTGCATTCGGCCGATATCGTTGGGGATCCCCGACCGGGTGAAAGCTTTGTATACGTCACGGACACGGAGTTCTGTGAAAATTCCATCCGGCTCGCAGAAAACGCCACCATCCTCTTTCATGAGGCGACTTTTGGCGAGTCCCTGAAGGAGAAGGCGGAGGATACCGGGCACTCAAGCGCACAGGATGCCGCCATCGTGGCAAAAACAGCAAAGGTTGAACGGCTTGTCATCGGCCATTTCTCCGCGCGCTATTCCAATCAGTTCCTGCTTCTCAAGGAGGCGCGAAACGTCTTTGAAAAGACATGGCTGGCTTATGAACTGCGTCCCATTTTCACTAATCCCGAGCAGGAGAAGGAGATCATCAGTCCGCGCGTCGAGATCATCGACCTGAAAGACAAACGGGCACAGAAATCGAAAAAAACCTTCAAACCCGCCCCGAAACGCAAAGGCGTATTCAAAAAACGGAGATTCAAACGGAAACCGGAAAATGCGCGTTACTACAAAAGCAGCGAATCGGACCGGTCGGACAGGCCGCAAAAGCCACGCTTCAGCAAGCCCTACAAGCGTCCGGATGACGGCCAGTCACGGCCCAGCCCGCATCGCCCGAGCAAGCCGTTACCCATAACACCTCGAACTCCGTTTGATGACTTCGACCGCTTCTGACAAGCGTTCCGACAAGAAACAATCTGCACCCGGTAAAGCCGTCGACACCTATCTGATCCGACGGCTTTACTACTTTCTGGAGCCATACAAGTGGTTCCTGGTACTGGCGCTTACACTGACACTGGCTGTAGCCTTCCTGGGTCCGCTTCGCCCGTACCTGACCCAGGTGGCTGTCGATGACTATATCGCCCAGGGCGATGCCGTCGGCCTCGGAAAGATCATGCTGCTGTTTCTCGGAGTGCTGCTCCTGGAAACGGCGATCCTAATCGCCAATACCTATTTGATGCGATGGGTGGGGCAGGGCGCGTTGTTCCGGCTCAGGGAAGCCGTGTTCACCAAGATCCAAAGCCTGCATGTGCAGTTCTTCGACAAAAACCCGATCGGCCGTCTGATCACGCGGACCACCAGCGACATCGAGGCACTAAGCGACCTGCTCTCCTCCGGGGTCGTGAACATCATCGGGGACCTTTTCCGGATCATATTCATCATCGGTTTCATGCTCTCCATGAGCTGGGAACTGTCCCTGGTCAGTCTCAGTGTACTCCCGATCCTCTTCTACGCCACCTTCTGGTTCAAAGCCCGTGTGAGGGTTGCCTTTCTGAACGTCCGTGACCAGATTGCGCGGTTGCATTCCTTTATCCAGGAGCATATCAGCGGCATGAGTATCGTCCAGCTGTTCGGCCGGGAAAAAAAGGAAGCTGAAAAATTCGAGAAGATAAACAAGGAACATACTGACGCCCACATCACTACCATCTTCTATTTTGCCATCTTCTGGCCTGCCGTCGAGGTGATCGCATCGCTGGCCATGGCGCTGGTCATATGGTATGGGGGAGCCCAGGCCCTGGCGGGACAGGTAACCTTTGGTATCCTGCTGGCATTTATTCAGTATGTGCGTCAGTTCTTTGTGCCTATTCGCGACCTGTCGGAAAAGTTCAACACACTGCAAAGTGCACTGGCTTCTTCAGAGCGGATTTTCGGCATACTGGATACCAGTGATGAGCTCCCGGATCCGGTCCGGCCCATGGAGCCGTCGCGGCGGGAAGGCCGCATCCGCTTTGAAAATGTCTCGTTCCGGTACAACCCCGATGAGCATGACGTGCTTCTCGATGCCACTCTCGAGGTAAAACCAGGGGAAATCGTTGCAATCGTCGGAGCAACCGGTGCCGGCAAAACGACCATCATAAATCTGCTGCTCCGTTTCTACGATGTGAGCAGTGGCAGGATAACGATCGATGGCATCGACATCCGGGAGATGAAGCACTCCGTACTTAAATCCTACTTTGGGCTCGTGCTCCAGGACAATCTGCTGTTTGCCGGAACGGTCATGGATAACATCACGCTCGGGAATCCGGACATTTCAAGGGAACAGGTGCAGTATACCGCGCAGATGGTTCAGGCCGACAGGTTCATAAAAAAGCTTCCCGGCGGGTATATGCACCGGATCGCGGAGCGGGGCTCTTCACTTTCCATGGGGCAGCGCCAGTTGATCTGCTTTGTCAGGGCCCTTGTCTACGATCCGACCATACTCATTCTGGACGAAGCCACATCCAACGTGGATTCCGAAACCGAATTCCTCGTATCCAAGGCGCTTGATACCATGATGAAGGGTCGCACTTCAGTGGTGATCGCCCACAGGCTGTCCACCATACAGCATGCGGACAAGATCCTCGTAATGCACAAGGGACGGATCCGAGAAACCGGCACGCACCATGAGCTGTTGAAGCAAAAAGACGGTATATATCGCCGGCTCTACGAACTTCAGTATCGTGACCAGGTCAAACCGGCCTGATGACCGCGCCTGCCGTCGTACGGAACTTCCCGGTCAGTCTTCACCGGGCGGATAGGGAGACCTGCCTATCCTGGAACCGTCATCACATACTCTATCACTTCCTCAGGGGTGTCCGACGGCAGGCAGTAGAAACGGTTGCAATATACGTTCCCGTCATTGTACCGCGTGGGTTCGCCGTGGTTGAGGATGCGCGTCTGGAATCCAGCCGATTCCATGATGGCTGCCGGGGCGGCAATATCCCAGTAGGCAGTCCGCCGGAAGCTGACGAAACCGGAACTGGGCCCGTTCAGCGGTCCGATAATGTTGTGGGCGGAGTTTGACGTGCGCCGGACGGGAAGATGGGTTATGGATTCCAGCCGGTCCCTGAGTACCGGTTGCGCTCCCTTGACCACCAGCGGCATCTGATGCCGCCAGCTTATGGTATTGTGGATTTCGCGAAACTCTTTGGGCGAAGTGTAAAGCCGTGCCCTGATATGCGGATTGCCATACAGTACGCAATTCCTTTCGGGCTGGTACAGTACCCCGAAACTGGGTTTGCCGTCAACGCAAAGGCCGATCAGCACAAAGTAATTCGGTGAGCCATCCACAAACTTGCTGGTGCCATCGATCGGGTCGATGTACCATGCCGTGGAAGAGTTCCGGGGGTAGGAATGCGAGGTGGTATCCTCCTCGCTGACCACCGTTTCACCTGGGAACGCTTTTTCGAGCAGGTCCATCCAGAAATCGCTCATCTGCCGGTCTGAATCTGTCACTTTTGAACCGTCATCCTTGATACTGACCTGAAAGCTGCGATTGTGCTGCTGCATCCGGAGCTTGCGTCCGGCTTCTTCAAGATGGGGATAAAGCCATCGGAATCGGGTGTTGAATTCCTTCTCGGTCATTCCTTATCGCTGAGTTTCAAAGTGTATAATTCCTGTTCCCTCTGCCGGAATTTTTATATCTTCTGAAGTTCGCACTATTTCCATTCATATAACACCCTTTAAGGAATCTTTGCCATGGAAGATGACAAGACCAGAACGGCAGCGAAATTTGATGAATTTGCCGGTTCTTATGACAGCATCTACAGGGATATTATCGAAAAACTGCACGAAGAAAAAGAACAGCTGGAAAATGATCTTCGGCAGGAATACCGGAATGTCCGGAAATACGTGCGATCCCATCCGGAAGAAGGCCTGGCGTATGCCTTTGTCGGTGGTTTGGTTGCGGGACTTGTGCTTGCCAAACTTTTATCACGCTGAGTGCGGTCCTGAACCGTTATCCCTTTGTATTGTATCTGAACCGGTCACAGCAGGTAAGTCCATCACCCATGGCAAAACCGGTCTTTGAAATTGCCGCGGGATGGGTAGCAGGTGACAGGCATCACACCCAATGAGTACCAGGATAATCTACATAAACACTGTTTTCTATGTCTGAACTCAATTATACAACAGAACAGGTAAATGACCTTCTGCAGCGCGTGGATGCGCTGAGGAGGTATCTTTGACTATGATAAACGCAAGGAGAGAATAGGAGAACTCGAATTCCAGGCGCAGCAACCGGATTTCTGGAATGATGCGGACAAGGCCCAGAAGTTCATGCAGGACCTCAACCATGAGAAATCATGGGTTTCACAGTGGGACCAGCTCGATGAACGGCGCCAGAACATCATCCTTTTCCGTGAGATCACGGCCGAAGGGGATGACGTCGCGGATGAATTCAACGAGGAGGTGGCACAGCTCAAAAAAGAGATCGAGGATCTGGAGTTCAAGAACATGCTGGACGAGCCGGACGACAAGCGTGACGCCCTGCTGACCATCAATCCCGGTGCCGGCGGCACGGAAAGTCAGGACTGGGCGGAAATGCTGTACAGGATGTACATCCGCTGGACAAACGTCAACGAAGGAATGGAAGCCACGGTCCTGGAATACCAGCCCGGAGATGTGGCCGGTATCAAGAGTGCGACCATTGAAGTGAAAGGGAATTTTGCCTACGGATACCTGAAGGCGGAAAACGGCGTGCACCGGCTGGTGCGTATTTCCCCTTTCGACAGCAATGCCCGGCGGCACACCTCCTTCTGTTCGGTTTTCGTAACCCCTCTTGTCGATGATACCATCGAAATCGACCTGAATCCCGATGACATCGAAATGCAGCGCTTCCACGCCGGCGGAAAGGGCGGACAGAACGTGAACAAGGTGGAAACCGGGGTGCGTCTTATCTGGACCGGAGAACTTTCCAACGGCAAGACAGAACGCGTGGTTGCCGAGTGCCAGCAGGAGCGTTCTCAGCTCCAAAACCGTGAAAAGGCCCTGGTTATGTTGAAATCACGCGTTTACGATCACGAAAAGCGCATCAAAGAGGAGCACAAAAACAAGCTTGAAAGCTCCAAGATGAAAAATGAGTGGGGCTCGCAGATCCGGTCCTACGTTTTCCACCCCTACAACATGGTGAAAGACCATCGGACCGGGTATGAAACCTCCAGCGTCGACGCCGTAATGGATGGGGATATCGATGAATTTATCAAAGCCTACCTGATGTCCGATGCCTGACAAATACGATTTCCTGGTCATAGGAAGCGGCGGGGCGGGGCTCTCATATGCCCTGCGGGTGGCGCGCCACGGGTCGGTGGCCATCATAACCAAAAAGGATTCGGCCGAATCCAATACCAACTACGCCCAGGGCGGATTGGCCAGTGTCATTGCCGGTGAAGACCGGTTTGAAGATCACATAAACGATACGATCATCGCCGGAGCCGGGCTATGCCATCCGGAAATCGTGGATATGGTAGTGCGTGAAGGGCCGTCTGTCGTGCGTGAACTGCTGGACTGGGGTGCGAAGTTTTCCACCAGGGAGGGCGAACTCGATCTCGGAAGGGAGGGAGGGCACTCCCACAACCGCATAGTACACGCTGCCGACAGGACCGGAAAGGAGATTGAGCAGACCCTGCTCACGGCAATCAGCCGCCACCCGAACATCCATGTTTTCGAGCACCATTTTGCACTTGAACTGATCACCGAGCACCATCTTGACAGGGAGGTGACCCGGCACGATCAAGATATCAACTGCTACGGGGCCTACGTGTTCGATACCCGGTCAGACAAGGTGGAGGTCGTCCTTGCAAAAGCCACGCTGATCGCAACCGGAGGTTTGGGGGAGGTATATCTCCACTCCACGAACCCGTCCATAGCCACCGGCGACGGTATTGCCATGGCCTACCGCGCAAAGGCCCGGGTCGCAAATATGGAATTCATGCAGTTCCATCCCACCACCCTCAACGTTCCCGAGGCGAACTCCTTCCTCATATCGGAAGCGGTCCGGGGCAAGGGAGGAATCCTGCGTGACCGTAACGGCTATGCTTTCATGTCTGATTATGACGATCGCGCCGAGCTTGCACCAAGGGATATCGTGGCAAGATCCATTGACGACTATCTTAAAAAGTCTGGAGATGAAAGTGTCTATCTTGATGTAACACATATTGATAAAGGTGAGCTTTCAGTAAGCTTTCCGCACATCATGGAAACCTGCAGGTCGTTTGGGGTGGATATCAGGAAAGACTGGATACCGGTCGTTCCGGCCGCTCATTATCTCTGTGGTGGTGTCGTTACGGACCGCGACGGCCGCACCACCATACAGGGACTTTTCTGTGCCGGTGAGGCGGCCTGTACCGGACTTCACGGTGCCAACCGACTGGCATCCAACAGCCTGCTGGAAGCCATGGTCTTCTCGAAGAGGGCGGCCGATGAATCCGTGGCATACATCCGGGAACGCAGCTGGATGTCAGGGGTGCCCGAATGGGACGACAGTGGTACGGTCAACGCGGAGGAAGCCATCCTTATCCACCATAACAAACAAGAGCTGCAGCAGGTTATGTGGAACTATGTGGGAATTGTTCGAAGTAACCTCCGTCTTGAACGGGCGTTCAGGAGGACACACATGCTGTTTGAGGAGACCGAAGAATTCTATCAAAGAACGCGAGTAAGTGTGCCGCTTTGTGAGTTGCGCAATCTGATAACAAACGCCTACATTATCATCCGCTCTGCAATGAGCCGCAAGGAAAGCCGCGGGCTGCACTTCTCAACGGATTATCCAGATCAGGTTGAGGAGGCGCGCCGGGATACAATCATATGAACGGATTCTTCTGAGCAGGGTCAGTCATCAAATAAAGTGTGTAATTATGCTTCACATCGGGGTTACTGGCGGGATCGGAAGCGGCAAATCGACATTCCTCCGTGTATGGGAGCAACTGGGAGTGCCGGTTGTCTACGCCGATGACCTGGCAAAGGAACTGATGGCAACCGATCAGGACCTGAAGGAAAAGATCGTCAGGGCTTTTGGGGAGCCGTCATATCGCCCGGATGGTTCACTGAACAGGAAATATCTCGCTGAGGCAGCGTTTGCGGCGGGACGTGTGGAGGAACTCAATGAAATCGTACATCCAGCAGTATACAGGGAACTGGAGGTGCGAAAAAAACGGGCGGAAGAAAGCGGATCCCCGCTCTTTGCGCACGAATCTGCCCTGTTGCTCGCATCAGGCAGAAAGGGAGTGTGCGATGTCATCGTTCTGATTGTAAGTCGGGAAGACGAGCGGATCAGGCGCGTCACGGAGCGGGACGGGGCCGATCAGGGTAGCGTGGTCAACCGCATCAGGAAGCAGCCGGACTTTGAGCGGCTGTCCGGCAAAGCAGACTACGTGGTGCACAACGACGGGAGCATTTCATCGCTGGAAAACAGGGCGGAGGAACTGTACAGGGAACTTGTTAAAAAATCCGGAACCATGGAACCATGAGGCAGGCGGGCGCTGGTGGTTCACCGGCTACTGCACATGGCGCGCATCATGCCGGCCTGTGATCTTTCATCAAAAAACAACGAACATATGGCACAATCCAAAAAAAACTACCTGATCACCCTGGAGGAGTATATCATACGATCGCAGAACCGTTTCAACGGTGCTACGGGCGAGCTTTCCCAACTTCTGCGCGATATCGGCCTGGCAGCAAAGATCGTTTCCCGTGAAGTGAACAAAGCGGGGATAACCAACCTGCTCGGCCAGTACGGCAGCCAGAATGTCCATGGCGAGAGCGTCAAGAAACTGGATGTATTTGCAGATGATCAGATCAAATCGGCACTTGCGCGGTCCGGGATCGTGAGCATGATGATCTCCGAGGAAAGCAACGAGCTGATCCGGCTCGAAAGCTCGTCCGGCAAATACATCGTCTTTTTCGACCCGCTTGATGGTTCCTCCAATATCGATGTCAACGTTTCCGTTGGAACCATTTTTTCCATTTATCGGCGGAAAAGTCCGAGAAACAAATCACCCAAAGAATCCGACGCACTGCAGCCGGGGGACAGCCAGGCCGCTGCCGGTTATGTACTGTACGGTTCCAGCACCATGCTGGTCTATACAACAGGCATCGGCGTTAGCTCCTTCACCCTTGACCCGAGCATCGGGGAGTTCATGCTGAGCGATGACGACATCCGCATCCCGGAACTCCATCCACAATACAGTATCAACGAAGGGAATGCTTCCGGCTGGCCGGAAGGTGTGCGTGCCTACATCGACCACATCAAGAAAGTGGATGCCGGGACCATGCGCCCTTACTCATTGCGGTATATCGGATCCATGGTCTCTGACCTTCACAGAACGCTGCTCCTTGGCGGCATATTCCTGTATCCGCCCAATGTCAGCAATCCCAAAGGGAAACTGCGCCTGATGTATGAGTGCAATCCGATGGGATACATCATCGAACAGGCAGGGGGGCTTGCCGTGGACGGGAAAGGACGGGTCCTGGAGGTCGTCCCGGAGTCCATCCACCAGACGGCACCGGTCTATATGGGTTCGCGCAAGAATGTCGAGGAGCTGATGGAATTCCTCAACGGGAAAAAGTAGTACTGCCTTTATCGAAGGGCAGGTGGTGGCGGGGCGCCGCGGCACCCGGGGTCAGTCCGCCTCCGAAAGCCGCACGTACATCCCCTCCCTGATGTCGTATTCGCTTACAAAGCCGGCATTCACTTCCAGCGTGTACATGGCGGGGAGTTCCGAGCGGATCTGGCGTTCGGAAAACGGGACGGTGCGGGTGTGTATCCGCACGATGCGATGCTCCCTGTTGACAAAGAGGATATCCAGTGACAGCGGGGTGTTGGCCATCCAGAAGCTGCGGGGTGCTTCCTCATCGAATATGAAATACATTCCCGTGTCGAAAGGCATCTGCCGGACATCCATCAGTCCGGCGCTGCGCTCCTGTTCGGTCTGTGCCAGGGCCACGCGGACCCGGGTGACGGTCTGATCCTGCTGTTCATTCAGGATTTGGATCTCATGGGTGGGTTGCACGGTTCGGCCGGCATGACGTTCGGCACTTTCCGTGCCGTTTTCGCTGCCACATTGGGTAGTTAGGAGTGGGATCAGGATCAATAGAAAAAAAAGGAATATGCGCATAATTAAAAAAATGGTTGCGGTGAATTGTCAAAAATAGGCAATCAGGATGAAAGTTACCCGTAGTGAGGTATGCGGATATGCTTCCGGAATGATCGGAAAGTGTGCTGGAGACGGCAGGATTTTTGGGTTTTGCGATTTTTTGGCGTATATTTATGCTTTGTAAGTGAGCCCGAAAAAGCTCACTTTTTTTGTATTTGGAAATCAGCAAACGGAGTTTTTTTGGACGAGCTTGATCAGGTAAAAGAGATAGCGGCACAGGTGTTGTCTGACAACGACCTGTATCTCGTTGATGTTGAACTCAAGGGTTCGACCGGGAACCGTGTGATCTGGATCTATGTGGAGTCTGAGGGAGGCAACGTTTCGCTGGACCGGTGTGTCGAGATCAGCCGGGAAGCGAACTTACTTCTGGATGCCTCCGGATGGCACGGTAAGAAGTATACACTCAACGTCTCCTCACCCGGCCTGGACCGTCCGCTCAGGGATATCAGGCAGTATCACAGCAACATTGGACGCAAAGCCCGTGTGACCTTCCTGAAAGATGGGGAACATGAGCGCCTTGAAGGCAAGCTGACCGAAGTGACAACCGACTCGATCACCCTGATGACAGAAAACAAGAAAGAGCTGCCGATTCCGTTTTCTGATATTGTGGAAACACACATTGTGGCAACTTTTTAACAACAAGAACGGCTTTCTCGAACATTACCTACATGCAAACGGATATTTCAAAACAGATCATTCAGTCTTTCGCTGAAATTGCCAAGGAGAAAGGCATTGACAGGGATCTCCTGCTGTCGATCCTTGAGGACGTATTTCGGTCCATGATCCGGAAAAAATACGAAACGGACGATGCATTTACGGTGATACTGAACCCTGATCGCGGAGAGATCCAGATCATGCATATCCGGGAGGTGGTTCCCGATGAGGAGCTGACCGACCCCGTCAATGAGATCGGGGTCACGGAGGCCCAAAAATTGGATCCGGATCTGGAGCTCTATGATGAATTCGCCCAGGAAACCAGGATTGAGGATTTTGGACGGCGTGCCGTCATGATGGCGCGTCAGACCCTGGCCCAGCGTATCCGTGAAATTGAAAAGGACAATATCTTTGAGGACTACAGCGACCGGATCGGCGAGATCGTGCTGGGTGATGTCTATCAGGTCCGCAACCGGGATATCCTGGTCAATCACAACGGGGTGGAACTCATCCTCCCCAAGAGTCAGCAGATTTACAAGGACCGGTATCGCAAAGGAGATACCATTCGGGCCGTGGTTGTCGAAGTAAAACGCCAGGAGGGGAATCCCGCCGTCATCATCTCGCGAACCTCACCGCTGCTTCTGGAGCGTCTTTTCGAAAATGAGATACCCGAGGTCTTCGATGGCGTCATCGAGATCATCAGGACCGTACGCGAGCCGGGTGACCGCTCCAAGGTTGCCGTGATCTCAAATGACGAACGGGTCGATCCTGTGGGTGCCTGTGTGGGTATGAAAGGCATCCGGATCCACTCGATCGTCCGGGAACTCTGCAACGAGAACATCGACGTGATCAATTTCACCGAAGATGATCACGAGTTTATCAAGCGCTCCCTTCAGCCCGCACACGTGCAGTCCGTGGATCTTGACAAGCAAAACCGTCGCGCCAAGGTCGTGGTCCCTGCTGACCAGGTCTCCAAGGCCATTGGCAAGGGCGGGGTGAACATCCGCCTGGCTACGCAGCTGACGAACTATGAAATCGACGTCTACCGTGAAGTGGAAGACGAGGACGATATCGATATCTTTGAATTTGCCGACGATTTCGGCGATGAGATCGTCCAGTTGCTCTATGACATCGGGTGCGACACCGCCCGTTCCGTCCTGGAGCTCAGTCCGGAAGAACTCGAACGCCGGACCGAGGGAAGGCTTGCCCTCAAGGATGCGAAACATATCATCCAGACCATTGAAGAAGAGTTTGAGGAGGACGAGGCCTGAGCCCGTCATCTCCGATACATCGTACAACAGAACAGGATCAATCGTATATGACAGAAGCTGGTAAACCGAAACGCTTATTCAAGGTGGCATCGGAATTCAATGTATCTACACAATCCATCGTGGACTCATTGAACGAAAACGGATTTTCCATTGATAACAAACCCAATGCGAAAATCACACCTGAGATGTATTCCGCCCTGGAGACGGTTTACGGTGAGGACAAGGCAAAAAGCAGGGACCATGTCCGCGCCCGCGAAGAGTATGAGGAACGCAGAAGCACTTTCCGATCCAGCAAGAACGAGTCAGTGACCATTGACAGCTTCCTGGATCCGATCGATGACCTGCAGCCGCAGGATGTCCTCGAAGAAACGGAAGGTACGCTCCCTCTCGAGCCGCTAGATGAAAGTAAAAAAGCCGGGAAGGCGACGGAACCTGAAGACGAACCTGCCGCAAAAAAAGCGTCCCCTCCTGCTGAGACAGTGAAAACCGAACCGGAAGCGGAAGAAAAGGACGAAGAAGAAAAAGCCGCCAGGACCTCAGAGGCCGAAGAAGAGAAGAAAACAGCTGCAAAGGAAGAGCGTCCCGACAGACAGGCAGCTGATCCCGAGCAGGCCGAAGCAGATGAGGAGGTCGGTCCGGAAGAGCAGGAAGAGGAAGTGGACGTCACGGATGAGGAGACCGGTGACGATCTGCCCGAGGATGAGGAGGAATCAATCGATATCATCCGGGGGCGCAAGGAAGTACTGACCGGTACCAGGGTCCTCGGAAAAATCGAAATCAGCGGGCCGGGCGAGGAACAGCGCGGACGTCGCAAAAAGAAGAAAAGCAAGAAAGCCAAGAAGGAGGATACTCCTGTTGCTGCGAAGGAGGAGGTCGATGATGCCGATAAGCCCAAGAAGAAGAAAATTGCAGCAAAACGGGTAAAAGATGATAAACCTGAGATCAAAGATGGTGATGATACTCTAACGACCCGTAAAAAGAAGAAGAGAATCAAGTCGCGCAAGGCGCCCAAGGTCGACGATTCTGATGTCGAAACCAAAATGAAAGAGACCCTTGCGTTGCTTAGCACGGGTGGTTCTGCCGGACGAAAACGCCAGAAGCGCCGTAAGCAGAAGCGGGAAGAGATGGCCGCCGAACGCGAGACAATGCAGTCGGAAAAAACCGAGAAGCAGCAGCGTGTCCTTGAGGTGACGGAATTCATCACCGTCAGTGACCTGGCGGACCTGCTCAATGCCAAGCCCAACGAGATCATCATGCATTGCATGAATCTGGGGATGGTGGTATCCATCAACCAGCGCCTGGAGGCCGGTACCATTGAGCTTCTTGCAGATGAGTATGGACGTGATGTGGAATTCGTGGATGCCGAGGAGCTGACCGATGACCTGCACGAGGGTGAAGAAGACAAGCCGGAAGACCTGCTTCCGCGCTCCCCCGTAGTGACGGTCATGGGACACGTTGACCATGGCAAGACCTCACTGCTTGACTACATACGCAAGACCAAGGTTACGGCCGGTGAGGCCGGAGGCATTACACAGCACATCGGTGCTTACGAAGTTCGGCTTCCCGACAAGAGAAACATCACATTCCTCGATACACCGGGTCACGAAGCCTTTACCGCCATGCGTGCACGCGGAGCCCAGGTGACCGATATGGTTATCCTGGTGGTGGCTGCAGATGACGCCGTAATGCCGCAGACGATCGAAGCCATCAACCACGCACAGGCAGGCGGGGTGCCCATCGTGGTGGCCATCAACAAGATCGACAAGGATGGCTCAAATCCAGATCGCATCAAACAGCAGCTTTCCGACTACAACGTGATCATAGAGGAGTGGGGTGGCAAGGCGCAGATCGCCGAAGTATCCGCACACACCGGACAGGGAATCGATGAGTTGCTGGACAAGGTGCTCATCGAAGCCGAACTCATGGAACTGAAAGCCAATCCGAACCGACGCGCCAGCGGGATCATCCTGGAAGCGAAAGTCGACCGCGGCAAAGGCGTAGTGGCCAATATCCTGATTCAGCGTGGCACCCTGCGGGTCGGTGACCCATTCGTGGCCGGATCGTATTCCGGAAAGGTGCGGGCGCTCGAAAATGAATTCGGCGACCGGATCGACGAGGTCGGTCCCGCTCAACCGGCCCAGATGACAGGATTTGATGGCATTCCACAGGCCGGTGACAAGATCGTTTCCGTTGAGGATGAACGCTCGGCCAAGGAAATCGCCCAACAACGGCAGCAGATCAAACGCGAACAGTCGCTCAGGAAAGTGAAACATGTGACCCTTGATGATATCTCACGCCGTCTTGCCCTCGGGGAAATGGCAGAACTTAATATCATTATCAAGGGGGATGTGGACGGTTCCATCGAAGCGCTGGCCGGCTCGTTGCAAAAACTCTCGGATGACGAGGTCAAGGTCAACACCATCCACACCGGTGTGGGCGCCATCACCGAGTCCGACGTCCTGCTGGCATCGGCATCGGAAGCCATTATCATCGGCTTCCAGGTGCGTCCGTCCGCCAACGCAAGGAAACTTGCTGAAAACGAGGAGATCGACATCCGTCTGTTCAGCGTGATCTATGATGCCGTTGACGCCGTGAGGGATGCCCTCGAAGGACTGCTCTCGCCGGAAGTGAACGAAAAGACCATTGCTACACTGGAAGTGATTGAAACATTCAAGGTGCCCAAAATAGGTACCGTGGCCGGGTGCAAGGTGACTGAGGGCAAGATAACCCGGAATACGAGGGTACGCCTCATCCGTGACGGTATCGTCATCTACGAAGGGGAGCTGACATCCCTCAAGCGGTTCAAGGATGACGTCAGGGAAGTCACGAGCGGATACGAATGCGGACTTGGTATCAAGAACTACAATGACATCAAGACCGGCGATGTCATTGAAGGGTTCGAGGTAATCGAGACCAAGCGAAAACTCAAGCAGGAAACAAGCTGATGAGTATCAGGACAGAGCGGGTTGCAGCCCTGCTTAAATCGGATCTGGGTGAAATCCTGCAGTTGGATTATCAGCATGGCGCCATGTTGACAATTACCAGTGTGCGCGTATCCCCCGATCTGATGCAGGCCCATGTCAACCTGAGCGTTTTTTCCACTTCGGGCAACCATGCTGAAGTCTTTGATTTCATCCTCGAAAAAACACCGGAAATCCGTAAAAAACTGGCGGCACGCATAAGGCACCAGGTTCGCCGCATACCCGAAATCCATTTTCACCTGGACGATACGGCGGAATATGTCGAAAAAATTGACTCCCTCTTCCGAAAGATCAGACAGGATAAACCCGATGATCCATCCGACAGGGAAAATACCGACGAGAACCCTGGAAGCTGACATGCCTTCCGGGAAGTCACTCACCAGCCTGCCGGTGTATGACCGATCCCTGCTGCCAGAACCCGGATCCGATCTGTCGGCTGGGGCTGTTTTCCTGGTGGACAAACCTTCTGGTTGGAGCAGTTTTGATGTGGTCAAGTTCCTGAGGAACCGAATCAGGACACGGAAGACGGGGCATGCCGGAACCCTTGACCCGCTTGCGACCGGACTGTTGATCCTTTGCGCCGGCCGGGCTACCAAGGTCATCTCCCAGATACAGGAACTCCCAAAGCGTTACCACGCGCAGGTTCAGCTTGGGGCATCCACACCCAGTCAGGACAGTGCCACGGAACCGGACGCCCACGCACCGGTTGCGCACATAACGGAAGAACAGGTCCGCAACGTGCTCAAGGAGCAGTTCAGCGGCACGATCCGGCAGCTGCCTCCCATGTATTCGGCGCTCTGGAAGGATGGGAAACGTCTCTACACGTATGCACGAAAAGGACTGGAGGTTGAAAGAGCACACCGCGAAGTGGTAATTCACGATATCCGGCTGGTATCTTTTCATGAAGACCGGATGGAGCTGGATGTCCTGTGCAGCAAGGGTACCTATGTACGCACACTCGCGCACGACCTGGGCATCGCGCTCGGTTCACTGGCACACCTGACCGGACTTCGCCGTACCGCGACAGGACCCTATCATGTCGACGATGCAGTGCAGATCGACCAGATCCGCAGTTTTTATGACAAGGGGCATGAATTCACACGATAACTTGTATTGTGCGGCATGAGCAAACCTGTTTTTATTAACGAATACCGGAAAAATCCGGCAAACGTGCTGACCGTTGGCACATTTGACGGGGTGCATCTGGGACATCAGGCACTCATTGATAATGTCGTTCGCCGTGCGCGCCGTAAAAATGCGCCTGCCGTGGTCATTACCTTCGACCCGCATCCCCGCGAGGTCATCAATCCATCCTCCGACGGAATCAGGCTGCTGACCACGCTCAGTGAAAGAGCCGCCATCATGCAGGACTACGGAATCGATGAGATGGTCGTCATTCCGTTCAACAGGGACTTTTCGATCCTTACCTCCGAAGAGTTTATCCGTGAATACATTTTCAACAGGATCGGGGTGGATGAATTCGTGATCGGCTATGATCACCATTTCGGCCGTGACCGGCAGGGGTCCATCGACACCCTCAAGAAGCTGTCTGGAGAACTCGGCTT
>SKWQ01000085.1 GCA_007128855.1 Balneolales bacterium | reverse complement strand
GAAGCGTTCCAGAAGATTCACCACGATCCGTACAGCCAGAGCCACGTCCACTCCGCATTTGACATCCAGTCATCGGGGCTGGAAGGGTCCGTGCCCATTGACATCCTGATCGTCTACACCGCTGCGGCCGAAACCTGGGCCAGCCAGAACGAGGGCAGCATCCAGCTGCTCATCTCCGAGATGATGAACATTTCGCAGAATTCCATGGACAACAGCGAGGCCGGCATCGACCTGAGGGTAGTTCACGCGCACAAAACCACCTACGAGGAGACCGGAAGCGATTCGCAAACCGACCTGTTCCGCCTGACTACCTCGCCCACGTTCAACCTTGGCAATGAATACCAGGGCTACATGGAAAATGTGCACACATTACGCAACCAGTACGGGGCGGATCTGGTGTCCATTCTGACAACCAATACCGATGTGGGTGGACTCGCTTTCCAACTGAATAATGCCACCGGAATCCCGCAGCTCGGGTTTTCTCTGAACCGGGTGCAACAGATGACCAGCTCCACCACGTTTGTTCACGAAATCGGGCACAACATGGGCAACGCCCACAGCCGCAACCAGCGGCGCAATGCGGCCGGACTTTTTGGCGGTTTGTTCGATTTTTCGACCGGTTGGCGCTTCACCGGGAGTTCCGGCACTTCGTTCGCAACGGTCATGACCTACAATGAAGCTCCGAACCAGTCTTTCAGCGCGGGTATCCAGCACTTTTCAAATCCTGAAGTATCGTTTGACGGACGCCTGACCGGAAGCTACAGCGGGGGGAACGCTCCGGCCGACAATGTACGCAGCATGAAGTATACGCGGAATCTGGTCGCATCGTACCGGCCGACGCAGGTGGATCGTCCCGTGGCATCCTTGGACAACTCCCTGATCCGGATCGACGCCAACTACGGGGAGGTGCAGGAAATCCAGGTCACACTATCCAACACTGGGGACAGTCCGCTTTACTGGACAACAGACGTACGCTATCCGGAGCCATCCGTTCCTGCCAGGATCGCGCTTTCGGAATCCGGAGGCACGGGGCTCGAGGGACCCGAACGGCCGGTTATCGCCACATCCTATCCCTTCTTCAACACCCGGGGAGACCGGCTGATCCGGCATGAGGATGGGCCCCATTACAGCTCCGCGCCGGCAGCATCAGGCATTTTCGACAGTTACGGCAAACCCGCTGGCGCCAATGGCGAGTTGCTGGAATCCGGTGAGATCAGCAGCATAATCCCAAACAATGTAGTTTATCAAACTAATTTCGGCTTTGCCCAGCTGCTCGGGGAGTCGGCGGAATATCCGATCCTGGAAGGGTGGAGTGCCTGGCCCAGGAACGAAAGCAATCCTTTTATCCTGACAAAGGAGAATACCAGGTCGGATCCTCTGCACATGCGCCTGGTTCCGAGGGAAGACCTGGAAAGCGGACGGCTCACCGGGGTGCTGGCACCCTTCTTCGGGCCCCTCACCTCTCAGGGATACTCCATCTCCATGGACCTGCAACTGCCTCAGATGGATACCCAGAACCAGTTCCACATTGTCATCGAAGAGCCCTCCCGGGACAACATAACCGCGTGGGTCTGGTTCGATGACGGCAAACTCACCATCCGCAACCGCATCACTTCCCAGGGCAACGATTTCTTCGATTTCGGCATTTCATACGAACCCGATGAGTATTTCAACTTCGAGATCCGCACCGACCCGCGGACCAATCGCATCCACTATCTGATCGACGGCGAAGTTGTGTTCGACGGTGTCCTTTTTGAAGGGTCGGCCCCGGAGCGTGTGATCCTTGCGCATCTGAACTACCAGACAGAGGAAGTTTTCGACATCGACAACTTCCAGGTATCCACCCTGCGGACCCGTGACTTTCCGCGCTTCCAGTATCGCAAGCAGTCCGGCGGCATCGCAGCCGGATCCAGCGGCCAGATCACGTTCGATGTGATCGCAGACCGTCCGCGCGACGGCGTCTACGAATTTGACCTGGTGGTGAGTACCAATGACGCATCGAAATCCACCATTATCGTACCGGTGCAGTTCGAAGTCTCCAATGCTCCCACATCCTCCATTGTGGAAACCGTGAGTGATGAGTTCCGGCTGAACCAGAATTATCCCAATCCGTTCAATCCGTCCACGACCATCACCTACGTGATCCCCGAACAAAATGATGTACGCCTGGATGTGATCAGCATCAATGGCCAGCGGGTGGCTACGCTGGTGGATGAAAACCAGCACGCCGGCGAGCACCGGGTGACTTTCGACGCATCCGGACTTGCGAGCGGCGTCTATCTGTACCGCCTGCAGGCCGGTTCGTTTACAAAGACAGAGCGGATGGTCCTGGTGAAGTGACGTAGCGCACGCCCTGCCGGGTGCCGCGTTCCAGCAGTGTTTGCTTCACCTGCTGTTTTACTTCGGGATGCTTTTTGCGTCCCCACTGCGGTACGATGAGTAACTGCGGCGGGGCGCTTCCCGATAATCGCGCAATGGCGATATCCGGTCGCAGCCGCTCCAGGAAATCACTTGCCAGCTCCACCCATTCACGGAACGTGAACACCCGGAACGGGTTGTCAAAGTACTCGCGTGCCAGCGCAGTTCCCCTGACGACCTGCAGATGGTGCAACTTCAGGTATTCCAGCGGCAGCTCCGATACCACGCGGGCCGTATCCAGCCAGTGCCGGTGGCTTTCCCCCGGGAGACCGAAAATCAGGTGGGCACCGATGTGGATGCCGCGGCCCGACAGTCTGGACATCGCATCGGTCACGTCGGCAAAGTCGTGCCCGCGGTTGATGCGCTTCAGCGTGACATCGTGCACCGACTCGATGCCGATCTCCACGGCCACATAGCATTCCCGCGCCAGGGTTTCCAGCAACGCGATCACGGGTTCGGGCAGGCAGTCGGCCCGGGTGCCCAGCACCAGCCCGGCAATGTCCGGGTGCGACAGCGCCTCGCGATAACACTCCTCCAGCCGGTCCACACTGTCATAGGTGTTTGAGTAGGCCTGGAAATAGGCGAGGAACCGCTCGGCCTTGTAGCGTTTGCGCTGCGACTCCACCCCCTGGCGGATCTGGTCGCGGATGGAATCACGCCGGCTCAGGTACTTCGGCACGAAACTCCGGTTGTTGCAGTACGTGCACCCCCCTTCTGCAACCGTGCCGTCGATGTTGGGACAGGTGAATCCCCCGTCCACCGAAACCTTGTAGGTAACGGCCCCGAAATGCTCTTTCAGATAGTTGTAATAATCGTTGTATGGTCTTTCTGATGCCATAGCATGGACCTTGTCGTTTGATCCGTTTGCCCGTCTTGTCACGCTGTTTCACAAAATAATATCGGACAGCGGATGCAGCACTTTTTAATTCTGTTGGATGCGTTTGTGCACCAGTCACACAGCCGGGTCTGCAAATCAGGCGAGTATTTCCCTGAAAATACAAAAAAAACGGGACTTCGTTACAGCATGAGACTGAATCCGGCGTAGATGGCCCGTCCGGGTGCCGGTTCGTAGTAGCGCCCGAAATTGGCGTTGATGCTCACCGAACTGTTGTAGCGGGCATCGAACAGGTTGCTGATCATGAGGAAGGGCGCCATCCGCAGATGTTCGGTCAGCGCGATGCCGTCGTGGCCAAGTTCCAGATGGAAGACCTCGTATCCGGGGTTGGTGGCCGTATTGGCATTGTCCGCGTAGTAGGAATCCAGTATTTCGGATGAGAAACTGATGCGGTAGTCGCCTGGTGTCAGCGTCACCGATGAGACAAGACGGTGTTTCGGGATTCCAGGCAGGGAGTTGCCGCGCTCGAAAGTGACTCCCTCCCCATCGCTGACTGATTCGCGGAAAGTGAACCGGCCCAGGTTGTAGCCGGCCGTCAGTTCGAGCCACAGCAACGGCTGCCACCGCAACGAAATTTCGAGACCGTCGTGGCGGGTCTTACCGGCATTTCGGTAGAAGTCGCGGTCCCCGCCCTCTTCGGTCCGGTAACTGATGAGCTGGTCACGGACATCCATGCGGAACACCGCTATTTGGTAGCGCAGCCGGACCGGACTCCAGCCGCCGCGGAATCCGGCCTCAAGCCCGGTCGCCCGCTCGGGATCGATACCCGGATTAAAACCGCCGGTCATATCCGGACGGTTGACAAGTTCCGTGGTGGTCGGCGTTTCAAAGGATGTGCCGACACTGGCATAGAAAAGCCCCGGACGCGTGTTCCATGACACGCCGAGCGAGGGACTCAGAGCCGTAAAGCTCCGGCTGCCCGAACGGTCTTCCCCGCCTGCCAGAAGCCGGTCCTCGTTTTCGAACCGGATCGCATCCACCCGCGCCCCGGCCGTCACGTTGAAGCTCCGGAATGCTGTTGCCAGCCGGGTGGACAGGGCCCCGTTCAGCACGGTTTCCTGCTGATCGATAGTGCGCGCGCCGCGCTCAAAATCACCAATATAGCTGTAGTTTCGACGGTCATCGGACTGGATAACCCCGTCGGCGCCAACTCCCCACCGGAGGAAACGGTACGACCCGCTCAGCGTGACCCGGGTCCCGGCCATGAGCCGGTCCACCTCAATGTCAGCAAAGGGCAGCGGATTGTGAAGCGACCGGGCCGTTCCGTACACGGTACCGGTCCAGTTCCCGATGGGGCTTTCCGACCGCAGTGTGAGTCCGGCCTGGCCCTGCCGCCAGGTCTTGCCCGCCGAGGCCCTCTCAAACAGCGCTGCGGACTGCCTGCGATTTTCCTGCAGGTCCGACGCACTGAGACTGCCGGGGTGGCGCGTGTCGGGCGCATCCACGAAAGCCCCGCTGAACTGCAGCTCCCGGCCCGATGGCAACTCCCAGTTCATGTGTCCGGTCATCCGGAAAACCTGGTGCTGGCTGTGGTCGCGGTAGCCATCCCTCTGCAGCCATGAGGCGTTCAGGTGATATCCCCGCGGACCTTCGCGATGCGTTCCCTGCACCTGGGCGCTGTACGTGCCAAATGCTCCGCCGTAAATGCGCGTGCGCAGCGCGGTGTCGTAGCTGGCCGGTCGGGTGGACAGGAACAGCGTTCCGCCGCCGGCATTGCCCCAGAAAAACGAGCTCGGACCCCGTACCACTTCGATCTGCCGCACCATCGCCGGATCGAGGATGTCCATGACCGTCTGTCCGTCCGGCACGGTGAGCGGCACATCGTCCAGCAGCACATAAATCCCCCTGACTCCGAAGGCGGTCCGCCAGCCCATCCCCCGGATGGACACGCGTTCGCCCAGTGCGTAGTTCTGGCGATCGTTCACCCAGAGCCCGGGTATTCCCGCAGCGATGCGGTCGAAACTGAATGCCGGCTCACTGGCCTGCTCGCTCACGGTGCGGGTCACCACGGACACCGAAAAGGGTGCGGTAGCTTCGGTCTCGGTATCGCGGGTTGCCTGGATCTCGATTTCAGCAAGTTCATAGCGCAGCGTGTCCGGCTCCGGGATTTGTGCTGCTGATGGGAACGGAATCACCAGAACAAGCAGGAGCGCCAATACCGCGCCGGCGGGTACCGATTTGCAGTTCAAAGAGAAGTTAGGGGTCCCATTTCCGGACAGGTTTTCCATTTTGGGGTGTTCTGGTTGTCGAAGTTTTTCTTGTGTGCCACATGTGAGTAAACATGGGCCCGTGCGACGTCGTTCGCAGCAGTTTACGGCGTCTCCACCAGCACGTTTTCCCTATCCTCCCTGAGCTTTTCATGGATCAGGTCCAGAAGTTCTTTTTTGTGCTTTTCGGAATAGCGGTGTCTTCGGGAGGATGCGATTTTTCTTAGGAGACGGCTTAGTTTAAGCAGGCCGGCCGGATCCAGGTCCTTGCTGATGGTCACATTTTCGGTATTGGCGGCAGTCCGGTTGTACAGCACCGCCACGACCTGTCGCAGCCGGTTGATGATGAGCAGTCCCAGTTCGGCATGGAGCGATTCGACGCGGACTTTCTCCTCATTGGGATCGAATCCACCGATTTTGACCAGGTCCATGGGCGAGATGTCTTTTACGTAGGCCGCGGCACCCCCGCCCAGGCCCAGGGCCGCCGTGAACACCCCGAAGGTGAGCCCGCCGGCCGCGGTGTCAATGGCCGCGCCGATTCCACCGCCGACAAGGGTATTCACCATGGCCCGCTGGTGCACCGACAGGTTTTTCTTCCGTATGGTCGTGTCAAACAGATCGTTATCCCGGATCTCCTGAGAAAAATCAACGGTTACGGAAAGTCCGAATCGACGGGTGATATCCTTTTGGGCGGCATCGAGCGAGCTCTGCACGAACTTCCGGACCTGGGCCAGCAGCTCCTCCCGGTGCTCCTGCTCATCCCGCGCGACATCATACGCTACGGAAAATTCCTTGTCGAAAATCTGGATGACGGTCCTCCTGATGACGCGCGCAGACTCCTCGAGCACCTTGTCCCGCTGGACCTTCAAGGTCTCTATGACCCGGTTCAGCGGCTGTTCCCACTCATCGTCCAGATGGCTGAAAGCCCCCAGGATCCGGAGTTTTTCGTCGAATGTCGTCTGGTGGGGGTTGAATACCTTGATATTGTTGAAGTAGTCCGTGAGTCCCGTCCGCCACGATTCCAGATAGCGGTCCCCGTCGATCGGGTTGAGGATGGCGATGCGCGGCAGCCGCGTTGACCTGATCAGCTGGATTTCCCTCAGATACTCCGATTCGCTGAATTTCCTCGAACAGTCGGCAACGTAGACGATGCAGGCATAATCCGCAATCGGCTTGAAAATCTCCACTTCGCTGGTAAAATCCTCATGGCCTGCATAGGATTCCAGAAACTGCCGCAGCACCTCCATGGGATGGTCCGAATCCCGGATGCCCCACCCTGTCACAATTTCATGCATGCCGGCCGCATTCTCGAAACCGGGCGTGTCCCACAGGGTGAACAGCGTTTCCCCGTCTATTTTGAACGGGTAGGATACGGCCGTTTCCGTGTTTCGCGCGTACGGACTGACCACCACCGATGCATCGTTGGTCATCGCCTTTACAAACGTGCTCTTCCCCTTGTTGGGGGCACCGGTAACAACAAATACGGGACTGTTCATGTCAGCCGATTACCTCATGCATTTTGTCATATCCGGGAGTACATCCTGTTACTGTGTTCATTGAGTTCCGGATAGTCTTCCGATTTCGATCATATTGCGGGAGTCGAAATATACCTGCTTCCCGCCATGCTTCACATTGATTTCATCGACCCGCTTTCGCCATGTGACATTGCCGGTTCCGCTGCTCCGTTCCTGTTCATCTGACACCGGGAGGATGATGATCCTGGACTTAGAGGCTTCCTGCATCAGCATTTCCAGTTTTCTTTCAAAGTGGAGTCGCGGCGGTTCCCACAGCGGCACCATGATCAGGACGTCACATTGCCCGTTTTCGATAGAGACACGGGCGGCTTGTGATATGGGTTTACGGTCCCCGGCGATGCTGTGCAGCCCGCTCAGCGACCCGACGGACAGAACCTTCCTTTGCAGCACTGCCTGGACCTCCGATTGCCCGATGTCATCCATACCCCAGAGAAGCACTACGCACGAACCCGATGCACCTACTGGCCGGTCAGGATCCGGACCGGCCGGCTCCACGGCCCTGTTGCGATCATCGCTGCTGACCGTAACCAGCGACTCCTCCATGAATCCGAGAATCTCCCTGCCGGAATCGGAGGTAACCATCGCGACGTCAACGGTTTTGCGAAATCTCCAGTGATAATAAAAATACGCCAGCACCCGCGGCAGGAATCCATACACCATCATCGACATGAAAATGAAAGGCCACCAGCGTCCCGATGACACGGCCCGGAAGTCACTGCCATCCGCCCGGTAGAAACGGGTGGCCTCCACGGTCCCGGCATCAACCACCGCCGACGGCACCAGGTCCCGCCACGGCGCGGAAATCACATTCGTAATGCTGTACAGCGTCTCTCCTCTCATTTCCAGGGTGGAGCTCCAAGCAAAGGCGAGGTCGGTGGTGGTCACATGGAACAGGACCCAAAGCAGGGCCCCGAAGATGTAGGCAACCCCTGCCAGCTGCAGGCTTCTCCGGAGATAGTGGCCCGCCGGGGTGGAATGGACCAGCCAGGTCTCCGAAAGATTCCGGCGCATTCCTTCGGGAAGATCCCGGCCCGCTTTCCGAAGCAGTGACCGAAGCGGCCACTCCATCCACCAGAAAAGTACAGGGATACGACCGGTCCCGCGCCGGAGCAGCAAACCGGACAGTGCTGAGGCAAGGAGCATCAATAACGGGAGCAGCGCAAAGAAGACCAGTATCGGCAGGACGTTGACGGGCACGGTGCCGTCGTAGCTAAAAAGGTAGCCGGCCGCGCCCAGACCAATGAAAAAGGCGATAAAGCCCACAATGATGGCCGCCAGACGGAGCAGGGCTGCCATCCTGGCCGCGGATTCCCTGATGTCCACCGGCATGAAGGCGTCGTACCACTCCCGGAGCCGCTGTGCATCCGCGCGCCGGCCTTTTCCGCCGGAAATACCCAAGGTGTCATCCAGACGCTTACCGAACTGCCGGTACGTCCGGATCTCCTCACTGGCTGGCTGCCCCGGATCGAATAGGGCCATTCCTATCAGCACTTCAAGTCGGGATGATCGCCTGCGGCCGGTTTCGGTCATGATGTTCTGCGGAT
This sequence comes from Balneolales bacterium, assembly GCA_007128855.1. Classification (GTDB taxonomy): domain Bacteria; phylum Bacteroidota; class Rhodothermia; order Balneolales; family Natronogracilivirgulaceae; genus SKNL01. The sequence continues at coordinate 15,556 of SKWQ01000085.1, read as the reverse complement.
GTGTCGTGATGATTTTTCAAACTGCTGTCCCTTAACATTGGGTTTGTTGACGGACCCATCCGGAAAATACAACGTTAATCGGCACTTTCCACCATCGGGTAGATTGCCATTTCCTCTGCTGCGTCCGGAACAGGTCTTTTTCACTCTTTCATTACCATCTTGAGCCAATCATGTTCAGGAACATCAAAACTTTTGAATGGCCCTTGCGTATATCCTCTCTATCAGCAAACTTACTATTTTAAAAATGGAAACGGAGTGACATATGAACTGGAAAGGATGGGTTCTGCTGCTTATTGGTGGCATTCTGCTGCTTTCAGGCGCCCTTACCGGTAACGGACCGGGCAAATTTTCCCTGGCCTTTGGCGGCAAGGGGACCGGCTTTGGGGACAAACCGGTTTGGCACACGGAACGGATCCCCGTGGAGGTGCCCGCTTTCCTCAATGCCAGTACTTTCGGCGGATCGATCACTGTCAACTCGCACGACCGCAATGAGATCCTGATCCGGGTCCGCGTGAGGAAAGGGGGCTCACATCTTGAAGCGGACGAAGATGCTCCGGTACACGTCTCCATCACCGATTCGCCCAACGGAGTTGAGATCACCGCCAAACCTGAGCGGGACGGATGGCTGCGGTCCGGTCCGGCCGTGTCGGTATCCTACGACATCCTGGTCCCGGCTGAAACGAAAATCCGGGCCACAACCAGCGGCGGCAGTGTCTCCGCTTTCGATATCGCCCACAATGTATCCCTGATCACCAGTGGCGGACCGGTTACCGTGGAGCGGGTGACAGGGGAAGTGCTGGCACGCACATCGGGCGGCCCCATTAATGCCCGGGACATCACCGGAAATCTGACCGCCCGGACCAGCGGGGGTGGCATCCACGTGGTAAATGCCAGGGGGAAACTGTCGGCGCGCACCAGCGGCGGGCCGATTCGGCTGGATGGCGTCTCGGGTGCGGTCGAAGGGCGCACCAGCGGCGGTCCGATCGATGCCCGGGTACGCTATGTGGAGGATCATCTCACGCTGAGCACCTCCGGCGGTTCCATCACGGCAAAGCTGCCCCGCAATCAGGGAATGGATATCCGTGCATCCGGTTCCAGTGTGAGGAGCCGGCTGGATGACCTGACCGGTGACATCACCTCAAACAGCATCCATGGCTCGGTCCATGGCGGCGGTATTCCGGTCGAGCTCAAGACCTCGGGTGGCAGCGTACAGATCGAGTACAGCGATTGATCCGTGGTTGGATACCGGACAGAAGTCAACACTCACGGTCTCTTTGGATCACCCCGCCGATCGGATGCGTTGCAGGCCGGGATAACGATTACATTTAAAACAGGTCCAGCTCTCCCTGGGTCGGTATCCGCCGGAAAGCGGCTGCGTTCAGCGGCGGTCCTTCTTCGGCAAGCCCGTACCTGCGGCACGAAATACGGAACGTCTGGCGGATCTGATCGGCGTACGCCCCCTCCCCTTTCATCCGGTACCCGAACCGCGTGTCGTACAGCTTGCCGCCCCGCAGCGACGTGAGCCGGGACAAGATTTTCTGTTTCCGCACGGGATAGTGCTGCTCCAGCCACTGCTCGAACAGCGGCACCACCGCGCCCGGCAGGCGCAGCAGCACATAATTGCCGAACATCGCCCCGGCTTTGGCCGCCGCAGCCACCATGGCGGGCAGCTCCTCGTCAGTCAGGGCGGGAATGACCGGCGCGAAAAGCACCCCGACCGGGATGCCAGCACGCGACAGCTCGTGGATCGCCTTGAGCCGGCGCTCCGGACGGCTGGTGCGCGGCTCCATGATGCGCGTCAGGTCCGGGTTCAGCGACGTGAGACTGATCATCACCCTGACTGCCTGATGCCGGGCCATCTCCTCGAGGATGTCGATATCGCGCGTCACCATGTAGTTCTTGGTGACGATGGTGAACGGGTTCCGGAACTCGGCCAGCACCTCCAGGCACCGGCGCGTGACCCCGAGGCGGCGCTCGACCGGCTGATACGGATCGGTCACCCCGCTCACCGAAAGCGTCCGCGGTTTCCAGGAAGGCCGCTGCAGCTGCCGCCGCAGCTTCTGCGCCGCATCCTTCTTGACCATGATCTTCGTCTCGAAATCGAGCCCGGGCGACATGTCCAGGTACTCGTGGAACGGACGCGCATAACAGTAAACGCACCCGTGCTCGCATCCGCGATAGGGATTCAGGCTGGCATCGAACGGCACATCCGGACTGTCATTGACCGCGATCACATTGGACGCATCGTCACTGTAAAAGCACGTTTTGGGTGAAATGCCGCCTTCGGTGTATTCCGGATCCGGCTGCACCTCGATCTGCGCGAACCGGCTGGCCGGATTGGCTGCGGCGCCGCGCCCCCTGATCGCTTCGGTATTCGGTTTTTGTGCGTCCATCGGGTCCATGGTGAAATCCTGAACCCAAGGTAACATATTTCGCACATATACCAAAGGGCGGTGGCGCTATTTGCAGATATTGATTTTTTACCCACTTTGTAATAAAGTGGTTATAACCATATCTAAACTGGCAATCCATGGAAGCAAAAATTCGAAAAGTCGGAAACAGCCTTGGCCTGATCCTCCCAAAACAGCTGGTCGAGGAACTGCATCTGAAAACGGGTGACAAATTACGTATCGAGAAAAAAGGTTCTGGAATCGAGTTACAACCGGTTGATCAGGAGTTCGAAGATTGGGCGGATGCGTATTGCAATCATGGTCGATCTGGCCAGTGGGCCACCGCATCACGGATGGTCATCAGCGTCTGCTCGAGCAGTGCCCGGTCGATGATCAGCGGCGGGGCCAGCCGCACCAGCGTGTTGGAGTGGAGCGTCCATCCCAGCAGGATCCCGTGCTTCTCCAGGCAGTGCGTCACCGCCTTGCGGGTCGTCTCCGCATCGGTGAGCTGAAGTCCGAGCATCGCACCCCGGCCGCGGACTTCCACAATCCCTTTGCCGCGCAGTATCTCCCTGGCCATCCGTTCGATTACGGCTGCGCGCTCCATGAGTCCGTCCCGCACCAGCACGTTCAGAGCCGCATCGGCCGCCGCACACGACACCGGATGTCCGCCGAACGTGGTCACGTGGTTCAGCGGCGGATCGAACATGAACGCGCGGAAGATATCCGAGGATGAGGCGAGTCCGCCCAGCGGCATCCCCCCGCCCATCGCCTTGGCCATGGTCAGGATGTCCGGCACAATCCCGTAGTGCTCGAATGCAAACAGGCGACCGGTGCGGCCGAAGCCCGACTGGATCTCGTCAAAAATGAGCATCGTCCCGGTTTCGGTGCAGCGCTTCCTCACTGCGGCCAGCCACTGCGGATCCGAGGCGATGATGCCGCCCTCGCCCTGGATCGGCTCCAGGATCACCGCCGCCACATCCCCGGTGATGAGCTCCGTGACGGCCGGGTCATTGAAATCACAAAAAGTCACCTCCGGCAGCAGCGGCTCGTACGGGGTGCGGTACACATCCCTGCCTGTGACGCTGAGCGAACCCTGCGTATCGCCGTGGTACCCGTCCCGGAACGCCACAAACCGGTGACGTCCGGTATGTTTCTTGGCCAGCTTGAGCGCTGCCTCGTTGGCCTCGGTTCCGGAATTGACGAAATAGATGCGGTCGAGCGAGGCCGGAAGCAGGGACGCAAGCCGGGCAGCCAGGGCAGACTGCGGTCGCTGAATAAACTCCCCGTACACCATCACGTGCATGTGCCGGGCCGCCTGCTCCTGCACCGCCCGCACCACCTCGGGATGACCGTGCCCGAGCGAACTGACGGCAATCCCGGAAATGAAGTCGATGATCTCACGTCCATCATTTGTGCGCAGGAACACCCCGTCCGCACTCTCGATCTCCAGTCCCATCGGCGCATCGCTCGTCTGGGCCACATGCCGGTAAAATGCATCACGTGGGGGATTCTGAGACATATGACAGATTTTTTTTACGGAAAGTCGAGCGTGACCCAAAATACATGCGTGATCTTAAACAGGCACCTTACTTAACCGAGCGAACAAGCTCCAGGATTTCCTTCTGCAGGGTCTGGCCCTTGTCCTGATTGTACCACTTCTGCAGCTCCTCGGCGATGGCTGCCTTCGGCTCACCCTTTTCCCGCAAATCTAAAAAAAGCTTTTGAGCGGGCTCCGGCCTCGGTCCCCACGTCCATAATACTTCAAGTGTATCCTTCTTCAGTGCAATTACTTTGGGGATGGAACGGGAACCGTTGGTCAGGTAGGCATCCATCACATCCGGATTATCATCGCGAAACAGCAGGCTTAAACTGACCTTCGGCACCGACACGGCCATCTTGGCAAACGGCGGGATATTGTGCGCAACATCACCGCACCATGCCTCCACAAGTCCAAGCCAGATCTGGTTTTCCCGGATCGACTTCAGCTCATCCAGCAGCTCCGGCAAGATGACGGTCTTTTTGTCCGTTCGATCCATCCGCTGATTGTTCAGGCGCGTATACTGGACGAGTTCGCTGGACTGACCCGGCCCGGTGGTCTTGCGTTCGATAAGCAGGCTGTAGATCAGGTCGCGGAACCTGGCGTAGGATATCGAGCGGTCGATGTGATCCTGGGTAATGACGTTTGACATGGAAAAAGTTTGTTTTTCTTTGGATGAAAAATGTGCCTCAAAAGTAAAGCTAAAAATGGTGAATGACCATAGCTGCAAGCAAAAACAGCACGAACAAAAGCGACATGGTGTATTTCACGCGCATCACGTTCCCGTACTCCGACCGGTCGCCCCTCAGGGACCGGAGATACCACAGCGTGACACCTCCGGCAACAACAGCCACGGCCGGAAAAACGATCGCCAGCCAGGGTTGCCAGATCATAAAACCGATGGCTACCAGAATGACACCAGCCACATAGGACGCCAGGAAAAAGCGGAGGACCGCCTGCGTCCCGAATACAACGGCAAACGTCCGGTCACCACGCGCCTCATCCTCCCGGCGCTGATAGACCTGCGATATCGGATACAGGCTCAGCATGACAAATGCGACGCCGGTCGCCGGCACCAGGATAAGCGGATCCCACGGCGAACCTGCCGCAAGATAGCCAAATACGAGTGAATTGGTACCGGTACTTACACCTATTGCAACTAGACTAAGCATTGGATGCCCTTTCCAGCGATATGCCGGATGGCTGTAAAGCCAGAACAGGAGCATGCTGAGAAGATAGAACAGCAGGTAGATCCACCCCATTGGAATCGACAGAACGAGTCCGCCGAACTGCAGCGCAAGAGAAGCCGGATGGGTCCAGGATGCCAGCGGCGGCGGGTTGCGGAGTCCACCGATCGGGCCCTCGTCCCTGTCCCAGTATGAATTGTAAACCGTGGCCCCTCCGAACAGCAGCAGATGGATCACCAGGAAATGGTACAGGAAATCGGCCGGGGTGCGCAGCCCGGACAGCAGTCCGCCCAGCAGGAATCCCCCTGAGAGGATGAGTACCTGGTAGTGCCACCGCAGATGCAGGCAGAAGTGCAGGCACTCCCTCAGCCAAAACCTATTTTTTGTCATGTTGGATTATATGGGTAGCCTTCTCCTATCACTTGTCAGGCAGCGAGATCTTGCCCAGGTGCAGGCGCGTATCCTCCCCGCACACCAGCTCGTTGGCCAGTGCCGCGAAGAACAGCGCCTCCTTGGCATCGGCCGTCACCCCCAGCTCATCGGTCCGGCTGACCGGAACCGGATCCAGCGACTTGCGCAGACCGTCCATGAGCGTATCATTGAATGCCCCGCCGCCGCTGACGCAGACCTCTGCAGACTCATCGCCGGGCAACACCTCCCGGATCTGATCGGCAACCGTATCCACCGTGAGCCGTGTCAGGGTGGCCAGCAGATCCACCGCCCGGAATGTATCCGGACCTTTCCTGCGACTTTCCCCGGGTCTCTCCTCCATTCCCGCATCCGGCAGATCGTCTTCCAGCGCAACCGCGGCCTCCATCATACAGTTTTCCACCCAATTCAGATGGAACACCTCGAAACCCGTGGTCTTGGGTGCCGGTTTCTGGAAATAAGTATGCTGTTTAAGCAGTCCGAGCAGCTCGGCGTGCACCTTTCCGCTTGCCGCCAGCGTCCCGCCCTTGTCGAACCGCATCCCGGTGAAATGCTTGCGTGTGGCGGCATCGATGAGCGTGTTGCCGGGACCGGTATCAAAACTGATCGGCGGAAACCGGTCGGATCCGGCCGGCAGCCAGGTGAAGTTGGAGATCCCTCCGATGTTCAGCAGCACACGGTGGGTATCCGGATCGCTGAAGAGCAGATAGTCGCCATAGGCAGCCAGCGGCGCACCCTCGTTGCCCCGGGCCGTATCCCGCTGACGGAAGTCACTGATGGTGATGATCCCGGTCTGATGCGCCAGGTGGTCCCCGTCGCCGATCTGCAGCGTGGCATTCGGCATACCTTCCATTTTGTGCTTGTGCTTCGGTGCATGGTAGATGGTCTGCCCGTGGCTTGCGATCAGGTCCACCTCATCAGCCGGCACGTTCCATGTCTTCAGGGCCTCCCGGACATAGCCGGCGTGAAGGTGTGCCAGCCAGGTGTGCCAGACGCACAGCAGCTGCGGATCCAGGCATTCCGACGTGGCAAACGAAATCAGTTGCCGGATCACATCCTCCGGATATCCCACCGAGATAAATTCCTCCAGTTCGAACCGTGTGGCCGCGCCGGACCCGCGGAACCGGCACAAAGCGATATCCAGCCCGTCCATGGACGTTCCCGACATCAGTCCGATGATCCTGCGTTCTCCCTTGCTGGAAATGGTTTCAAGTTTTTTAAGTAACGGATTCATAATGATTGCAGTTTTTTCTTGGAAATATTGCGATTTTACGATCCAAATGCGGTGTCTGTCCCGCACAGGTATCATAAGCCAAAATACACCCCCTTTTCAACAAAAACCGCAATGAGTGACCAATTCGAAATCGATCCGGATGCCCCCGAGGCCTTTGAAGCGGAAATCGTCCAGCTGGTGGAGGCGCTGAAGGCCGAACTCGGCGGCGGCGCCTCGCGTTGGTATTACGACGAGCCGTCCGAGACGCTCTACATCGAACTTGAATGCCTGAACTACCTGTCGGAGGAGGATGTCGAAAAGAAGGCAGGGCCGATCCTTGAGGACTCGGACCTGGATTTCGAGGAGATCCTGCTGCTTCCCCTGGAGGCATGACCGGCACCCTGAACCACACAATCCGTCCATGCGCCTGTTAACTTTTTTGCTGGTCTTTCTTGCTGTCGCCGTCCTGGTGGTCGGTTCCATTTTCTGGATCAACCGCGACAGCTTCCTCACCGTCTTCCAGAACCGTCCCGCCATCCTCGAAGGGAGCGAATGGGTGGAGAAGACCTACTCGCTGGGCGGGCTCATCGAATTCATGGCCGAACAGCCGCAGCACGCCTCCCTGCTCTCCATCCCCTATCCGGAAAGGGCAGCGGCAGACATTGACGAAGCTCCAGCCGCAACACCCGCCGACTCCCTTTCCATCCGTTACCGGTCCGATATGATGCATCCGGCCGGGACCCTGTCCAACCTGATGCTGGTCATCACGTATGCCGACCTGGCCACATCCGGCTCGCTCGATCCCCGCACACCGGTCGACACCGACAAGATCGCATCTTTTCACATCCCCGGCCTCGACCGGCGCCACCAGCAGGCTTTCCGCCGCTGGCATTCGGAGCTGCCGGCACCGCCCACCGTGGAAGATCTTGTCCGCTACCTGTTGCAGCACAACGACCCGGCCGCCGCCGACTACCTGTTTTTCCGACTGGGTCCGGATGAAGTGACGGGACGGACCCTCCTTCTCGGCGATGGGCTCATCGAGCCGCCCATACCGCAGTTCGGCCTGCGCATGGCCGCCCTCCGGCACCCCGCCGGACAAACACTCTCGGAGCACCTGGCCGTGCTTACCGAAACCGAACGTTCCGTTTTTCTGGAGGATGCGGTTGCCATCGCACGGCAGCAATGGGACCGTCCCGCCGAAATTGCCCCGGCCACCATCTCCGCTTTTCAGGACCAGCGCATGCTCCACGGCCTCTATCCGCGGATCCAACCCGACCGGCTCGCCGACCTGATCGCCGCCATCCTGCAGGGCACGCTGATCAGCGATGCGGCAAGCGAAGAACTGCAGAAACTGCTCATGCGGGAACCTGACGACCGTCTCCTGAAACCGCACGTAGGCTGGTATGCCGCACAATTTGACGAGCGCATGAGCTACCTGTGCGGATGGAGTGCCGCCGGGAAAACGAAATCATCCGGGTTTCGCGTTCAAGTAATGATGGCAGTCGATATCCCTGCCGGACTGTGGTTCCACATGAACAGCAATTTCATGGTACGGGATTTTCACAACAGGATGTTCTACGATCCGGCCATACGCACCAGATCCCATGATCTGCTCAGGTGATCAGCCCCGGGCCGTCGTCCTGATAATGGCAGGCCAGCGGGGTACAACAGAATCCCACAACGAAACCGATATGCAACCAAACCTCTATAAAAAGATTGACCGGGACATTGCCGCACAACTCAAAGTGCTGGGAATCGGTGAAAAACGCAGCCAGAAAGTTCACTTTCCCTGCATCGCCATATCCCGGGAATTCGGATGCGAGGGAACGCCCCTGGCCCGGAAACTGGTGCAGAAGCTCAGCACCAATGAGTATCCCTGGGTGCTTTTCCACAAGGAGCTTATCACTGAGATGTCAGAGCAGAAGGACATCCAACGCGATCTGGTGGAGTCCATTTCGGACGAAAACCGCGGTCAGATCCATCAATATATCGAGCATCTTCTGGCACACAAACCGACCAACGTGGAGCTCTTCAAAAAAATCGCCGAGACACTCCGGATCCTCGGCGAACGCGGCCGGTCCGTGATCCTGGGCTCGGGTGCGGCCATCATCAACTCCGACCTCCCGAACATGCTGTGCGTTAGGCTGCAGGCGCCTATGGATTTCAAGGTGGAGCGCATCGCCAAACTGCTGGACGTCACCCCGTCCGGGGCACGGGAGAAAATCCGCGCCTATGACAGCAAACGGGAGGAGTTTGTCTATGAATTCACCCACAAGGATGTCCGCAGCCCGCATCATTACCACCTTATCTTTGACAACAGCAAATTCGATGCGGCACAATTGTCGGAATTGATTTACCAGGCTCTGGTGTTGCGTAATATGCTCCCGGATCAAAAGGGATGACCTCATGAACCGCAACACCGAATGATTTACGGATGAACAATCTGACCTACCTCTGGTACCTGCTATGGCTGCTCCCTCTTTACCTGCTCGGCATGGCCATCCACATGGGTGCCATCCACCACGGACTGGGCAAAACCTATGAGCAGGGTGAGAGTTACCTGGCGGATGTCGTCCACTTCGAGATCAAACAGATAGCCGCCCAGACAAACGGGAGCATCACGGTGCGCTTTACCAAGAGTGATGGCAGCCAGATTACCCGCAAGCTCTCACAGCCCATCCAGAATGCGGCACAGCTCCAGGCGTCGGAAATTATGCCCGTGCGCTATCTCGAGAACAGCTACCAGCCGATCGTACTGGTGCCCATTTACGAATTTCACCGTAAAATGGTACTGGTCAACCTGGCCGTACTCCTCGTTTCCCTCCTGATCACGTTTTTCATTGCCCTGACGGCCCACCGATTTGCCAGCCGGAAACTGGCAGGGAAAGGCGAACCGGAGCATCAGATCGTCATTGTTGACTCCTGAACCCAATCCACACGAAACATGGCCAAAACCGGCACACTCTTCCTCATTCCCACGCCGCTCGGTGCCCATCCTGAAAACCAGGTGCTGCCCGACCATGTGATTCGAACAATACACGGACTCGACACCTTTTTTGCCGAGCGCATCCGTCAGGCCAACTCCTTCCTGCGCTGGATCTCGCACCCGGTCCCTGATTTCAAATGCCGTTTCTATGAACTGAACAAGCACACCCCGGGAGAGGACCTGATCGAAATGCTCTCGGTTTTGAAGAGCGGGGTGGATGCGGGGATCATCACGGAAGCCGGCTGTCCCGGTGTGGCCGACCCGGGCGGCGAAATGGTCCGGCTGGCGCATGAATCCGGGATCCCCGTCGTGCCACTTGTGGGCCCGTCATCCATCCTGCTGGCCGTGATGGCTTCCGGGATGAACGGACAGGCCTTTTCTTTCCACGGCTACCTTCCGCGTCCCGGCACGGAGCGCACGGAACGCATACGATTCCTGGAAAATGAATCCGCCAAACGAAACATGACCCAGGTGTTCATGGAAACCCCGTACCGCAACAACGACCTGCTGAAGGAACTGATCCTGGAGCTGGATGAAAACACCCGATTGTGCATCGCCTCGGACCTGACGCTGCCGGACGAGCAGGTCACAAGTATCCGGATATCGGAGTGGAGAAAGAAAAACGTGGGAGTGGACATCGACCTGGACCAGCGACCGGCCATCTTTCTCCTGCTGGCAGAGGAGCGTCCACAGGAAAAACGGGGCAAAAAAAAGCCCGCTCACAGAAGCAAGCGGGCCGTTAAATAATAGCAGTTTTTGTTGCTATGACGCAATCCGTGATACCAACCGGGAAAAAACGCCCTCGTCAGGCGGTCTTGCTGGTAGTCAAAGCCTCTTCCAGGATGGCGATCATCTCTTTGTCGCCGTTTGATTTCGCGTGATCCATCGCTGTCCATCTCCTGTCGTCGGAATAACTGACAATGGCACCGTTTTCGATCAACAGCGTGGCGATATCCTTATGGCCGCGGCTGGCAGCCCAGTAAACCGGGGTGGTACCGCGATTGTCCCTGAGATTTACATTTGCACCCTGCTCCAGCAAGAGTTCTACAATGTCCATATGTCCGTGTTTGGATGCTTTCAGCAACGCTGACCGCTTGTGTTCATCCATGGTATCGGCACTGAGTCCTTCGTCAATAACAAGCTTGCGGATTATTGACAGATCACCGCTCTCAGCGGCGTCGAGAAGCTCTTTTTCTTTCATAAGCACCCTCAGTCGTTTTGGGGTTAAGAGTAGTGGTAATAGTATGAGGTCCTGCCTCATTGTAATGGATTTGGAACCCGTTTGCAACTGCTAGTTTGAGAGTGTGCAATCTTTTTTTGCAACTCTTCGGCAGGATATGTATCCTGAGAGTGGCTATTACCTTTTCCCTGTTATGAGGAACAGCGTTAAACTCCTTAATTTTCAGTGTTTGCAACGTCCCCGGAGACGCAAGAGCATCCTCTTTACACAAGGCAAAGATTATTGAAATCAGAACCCCATGCCTACCCGCCAGCATCATTTAATGCAGCAGCTCCCGGTCGACCTTAATCATATCTCGCTGACCGAGTGGGATGAGTTTTTCGCCCATCTCGGATTTGGGTCCTCTTCGCGCCGACAGGTGTTCGAAGCCGTGTTCCACAGGCATGTTTCCGGGGTGGATGAAATCCCGGACCTGACAGACAGTGAGCGCGGGTCGCTGGCAGGCGTGGCGGTGATCCGCCGTTCCAGCCTGCACGAACTTGCCCGCAGTGCGGACGGCTCGTTTCGTCTCACCCTGGCGCTTCACGACGGTCATATGGCCGAGACCGTCATCATCCCCGAATGGGTCGATGGCAAGCTCCGGAAATGTTCCGCCAGCATATCCTCACAGATCGGCTGCTTTTTCGGGTGCTCCTTCTGTGCCACCGGTCGCATGGGGTTTCACCGCAACCTGACCACGGGCGAACTGCTTGAGCAGGTGCGGCAGGCGGAACAGGTGATCCGCCAGGAACTGGACACCGACCTCACCCACCTCTATTTCATGGGCATGGGCGAGCCGATGCACAACTACCGGGCCATATCCGATGCCCTGACCATCATGCGCGACGAAGCGGCGCCCGGCCCGCCCCCGGCGCGGATCACCGTGTCCACCGTGGGGCTTTTCCGCCAGATCCGCATGCTGGCACTGGATCACCCGGAAGTCCGTCTGGCCGTTTCCATCCACTCCGCCGACCAGCAAAAACGCTACGAGATCATGCCCGTGAGTTCACGGCTTGGCCTTCCCGATATCCGCGATGCCCTGGTCTTTCACCAGCGCCAGACCGGCAACCCGCCTACCATTCAGTACCTGGTCATGGAAGGGGTCAACGACCGGCCGGACGATGTCCGCCAACTGATCGGCTATCTCGGAAACCTGCGCGCAAACATCACCCTGATCATGTACAACGATGTCCCGGAGGCCGGCCTGAAGCGGACCGGTGACGATCGGATCCACGCTCTCCGGTCTGTTCTGGAGGAAGCCGGCTTTCCCGTTGACATCCGGTGGTGCTATGGCGAGGACATCAGTGCGGGGTGCGGACAGCTCAAGGTATGCAGTAACAAAGAGCGGGTTTCGGTCTCCATGCGCCACGGTCTCAAGGCCGATGAGCCCCGCTAGCAGCCATCTCCCGCACCGCCGGGAGCACAGTCAATTTTTCAGTCAATTATACCCGATTTCACTTGTTTTTTGATGATTGTTTGCGTAATAAAGGTACTGTCCTCATGAAGCTATTCATGCAGGCATTTACAGGGCAAAAAATCATGCATTACCAGGTTCATCCACACCGATAATTATAAACCCGATCGTTGCGATTTAAAGACCATGAGTATTATTGAGAAGCAGAAGAAGGAAGTCACCATCCGTTTTGCAGGTGACTCCGGTGACGGCATCCAGCTTACCGGATCACAATTCACAAGCACCACCGCCCTTTCGGGCAATGACCTGAGCACTTTTCCCGATTACCCGGCCGAAATCCGCGCCCCGGCGGGCACGGTGGCAGGGGTGTCCGGCTTCCAGATCCACTTCGGGAGCAAAGCCATCCATACACCGGGTGACATGTGCGATGTGCTGGTGGTCATGAACGCCGCCGCACTCAAGGCCAACCTGAAGTTCCTGAAGCCCGGCGGCATCATCATCGCCAATACCGACGGCTTCGGCAAAAAGGATCTGTCGCTGGCCAAGTTCGCACCCAATGAAGCCCCGATCCAGGATGCCAAAGCTTCCGGCTACATCGTCATCGAGATCGACGTGACCAAGATGACCCGTGAGAGCCTCAAGGACACCGGCCTCTCCCTGAAGGACATCGACCGGAGCAAGAACATGTTCGTGCTCGGGGTACTCTACTGGCTCTTCAGCCGGCCGCTGGATTCCACCATCCAGTTCCTGACCCGGAAATTCGCCAAAAAGCCCCAGGTCGCCGAGGCCAACATCAAGGCGCTCAACGATGGCTTCACGTACGCGATTGCCACCGAGCTCTTCAGCGAGCGGTACAGCGTGGACGCGGCCCCCATTGAACCGGGAACCTACCGCAATATCACCGGCAACGATGCCATCGTGCTGGGAATCGCCGCCGTGGCAAAAAGATCCGAGTTCCCCGTATTCCTCGGCTCCTACCCGATCACCCCGGCTTCGGAGATCCTGCAGGGACTCTCCAGTCTCAAGAACTACGGTGTCACCACCTTCCAGGCAGAAGACGAAATTGCCGCCATCGCCTCGGCCATCGGCGCATCGTTCGGGGGAAGTCTCGGGATCACCACCAGCTCGGGTCCCGGTATCGCCCTCAAAGGCGAGGCAATGGGCCTGGCCATCATGCTGGAACTTCCGCTCGTGATCGTCAACGTACAGCGTGCCGGACCATCCACCGGTCTCCCGACCAAAACGGAACAGTCCGACCTGCTCCAGGCCTTCTACGGCCGGGCCGGTGAAGCCCCCCTTGCCATCCTGTCCGCCTCGTCCCCGGCCGACTGCTTCGATGTCACCTACGAAGCGTGCCGGATTGCCGTGGAGCACATGATCCCGGTGATGCTGCTGACCGACGGGTACATCGCCAACGGCGCCGAACCCTGGAAACTTCCCAAGATCTCCGAGCTCAAGCCCATCGACCCGCGATTCGAGAAAGCCCGTGACAACGGTCAGGACGACACTCCCTTCCTGCCTTACAAGCGGGATGAAAACCTGGTCCGTCCCTGGGCCATTCCCGGCACAAAGGGTCTGGCGCATCGCATCGGCGGACTCGAGAAGGAGCACGAGACCGGCAACATCTCCTATGACCCGGACAACCATCACATGATGACCGAGATGCGGGAGAAGAAACGGGACATGATCGCCAACTACATCCCCGATCAGCAGATCGATGAGGGCAACGAGAATGGCAAACTCCTCGTGGTTGGATGGGGCTCCACCTATGGAACCATAAAATCCGCCGTATACGAGGCCAGGGAAGAGGGGCTGGATGCATCCTTCCTCCACCTTCGCTATCTGAACCCGTTCCCGAAAAACCTCGGGAAGCTCCTCAATGGATTTGAAAAGATACTGGTACCAGAAATCAACCGCGGACAGCTATCCAAAATCCTGAAGGAACAGTTCCTTCTCCCTGTTGAAGGTTTCAACAGGGTTCGGGGCGTACCGCTTACGGTTTCAGAGCTTAAGGAAAAGATTGTCCAGTTGTGCAAAGCCTGACACTGCCACCACGGCACGTCCGGCATCCACAAACCTAAAAGAAATTTACCGACCAACAGAATTATCAGAAAGTGATATGAGTACGCAAAAAACAGTCAACGGATCCCAGGGCAACGGAAACCTGCAGGCAAAAGACTTTGCATCGGACCAGGAAGTGCGCTGGTGCCCCGGCTGCGGTGACTACACCATCCTCAAGCAGGTCCAGAACCTGATGCCCAAGCTGGGACTGGATCCCGAAAACATTGTTTTCATCGCGGGAATCGGGTGCTCCTCCAGGTTCCCCTATTACATGAATACCTTCGGCATCCATGGCATTCACGGAAGGGCGCCGGCCATTGCATCGGGACTCAAAATAGCACGTCCCGATCTCAGTGTCTGGGTCGTGACCGGTGACGGTGACGCCCTGTCGATCGGCGGGAACCACATCATCCACCTGCTGCGGCGGAACCTGGATATCAACGTGCTGCTGTTCAACAACGAGATATACGGCCTCACCAAGGGCCAGTACTCTCCGACATCGCCCCAGGGCCGGGTTACCAAAACCTCCCCGACAGGTTCCGTGGACAGCCCGTTCAACCCCCTCGCACTGGCACTGGGCGCCAACAGCTCGTATGTCGCCCGCGCCATGGACCGGGATCCGAAGCATCTCCAGATCATGCTGGAGCACGCCGCGCAACATAAAGGCACCTCCTTCCTGGAAATCTACCAGAACTGTATCGTATTCAACGACGGTGCGTTCAGTCCGTACACGGACAAATCCCTCCGGGACAATACCAGTCTGTATCTCGAAGACGGTCAGCCGCTGGCTTTCGGTGCTGACGATGCCTTCGGCGTGCGCCTGGACGGCTACCGGCCTGAGATCGTCGACCTGAGGAACGGTAAATGGTCCAAAGACGACCTTTGGATCCACGATCAGAAAGACCGCAATAAGGGCTGGCTGCTGACATCCCTGTTTGATGACAACGCCAAGCAGGGCAAGCTCCCCAGGCCGTTCGGTGTCATCCTGGCCGAAGAGCGTCCGACATACGAACGGATGGTCCAGGAGCAGATAGCCGCCACCATGGAACAGCTCGGCGATGGCGATTTGGAAGAGTTGCTTACGGGCGAAGAGACCTGGACTGTCAAGTAACTGCTG
>SKWQ01000010.1 GCA_007128855.1 Balneolales bacterium | reverse complement strand
TTGATCTGAACACCCATCTCATGGGCTATAATGTATGCCAGGGTGGTTTTTCCAAGACCGGGTGGACCCGAAAGGATGACATGGTCCAGTGCCTCGCCACGTTTGCGGGCAGCCTTGATGAAGACCTCCAGGTTGGAGATGATCTTGTGCTGACCGATGAATTCCTGCAGTCGCGATGGGCGGATATTCTGCTCGAATCCGGGATCCTGCTCGGATGCATTCAATAGGGGGTTTGCCACAATGCTTGGACGTTTTCTTGTTGGTGGGTGGTGCAGACGCCACAAAATACACAGCGGAGGGGTACAATTGCCAAAAAACGTTTGGCCTTACCGGCCTTATTTCCACGCCAAAAGAATCCGTTAATCCGCGCTATCCCTGATGTATCGGATTTTCCTGAGCAGTTCAATGGCATCGTTCTGGTAATAACCGGAAAGTTCAAGCGTGCTGTTTCCCGCTTCCCAGGCACGCCCAAGGTCACCGGCCGCTACATAGCTGTTCGTCTTGAACCAGTAGCACGATTCCTTCCGGTCTGCATGATCGAGCCCGGCGCAGTCAACCTGGGTGAAATATCCGGCCGAGACGGCATAAGCCCCCTTGTTAAAATGCAGGATTGCCTGATTGTACCGAACCCAGTTCCGGCCGGGATCGCCGGTACCGGTAAGGAGTTCGTATTCCGCCAGTGCGCCGCCCAGATCGCCGGAAACAGACAGGAGATAGGCACGGTAGAGCCCGCGGTCAAATGCAGACATGCCATCCATCGAAGACCGTGAGACATCCGGTGAAATCAGCTGGACCGGATGGATTTCTGAAACAGCCGGAGCCAGCTCCGTCTCGACGGTCGAGCGGAACACATTGACCAGCAGGGTGATGAGGATAACCGCAGCAAGCGCTCCCGCCCAGGCGGTTCTGCTTTCCCGTACCAGCCCCTGGCCGGAAACATCATCATCCTGGTTGAAGTCATATCCTTCCGCCAGTTTTTCACGAAACTCCGGGACATCTATTTTTTTCAGGGCTGCCTGGGTCTCAAGCAGGGAGTAGTGTTCCGGATGCTGCATAAGGTGAACCCACAGGGCATCAACTTGCGAGGTGTCCAGTTTTCCGTTCAGGTAATCATCAATACTCTGTACGATATGCGGCAAATGTTCTTTTTGCATAACAGGGCCTTGGTTTGAAATATTTACCTATTAGACAAGGATGGCGGCAATTCCTTACAGTTATTTGTTGATTTTTTTCCGGACACACTCGCCGAGCTTCTTCACAAGGCGGTGTCGCTTAGTCCACACGTTGTTTACGGAGATGTTGAATTGCCTTGCGATAGCGCCGCTGCGGGCTTCGGGATGTTCCAGCCAGAACAGGATGAACTCCCGAGAGGGTTCGTCCAGCTTGGCGAGACATGACTGCAGTGCATTTTTCTTCTCTTCCGACACCAGGTGGTCCATCTGCTCCTGCACGGGGACATAGCGCTCGATATTATCCTGGAAGTTGTTCCTTTCACTTTCATAGCTCATCCGCATGTAGCGGTTTTTGGCACTTTGCAGTAAGTAAGAGTAGATATTATCCGGCTCGCGGATGGCCCCCTTCCGAAGGCGCTCCATGGTCATCACCAATGCATGCTGGGCGCAGTCCTGTGCATCCTGATGGTCCGCCCTCATGGTGGTTCGTAAAAACCGGCAAAGTATCTCAAACGCCTCGGCATAAAGTGACTCCAGTTCTTTAGAATCCCCACTTTTAAGCGCCTCCACGAACTTTCCGTAATCCATACGTACTCCTCAGATTCAATTGATCCTCAACCATGTTTAGTGGCATCGTACTCACGCCAGGCTCCCGTGCTACATCAAAAGAAACACCATGACAAGGAAACTGTCAATAACCGAGCACAGAATGGGGACTATTAATCCCGGAAGGGTGCAAAATAAGAAAAGCTTCTGCGCATCGTGTTGTAAAAAAAGTTATTTTCATCGAAAATCTGCCAACACATGTATCGTGTACAACTACAGAACTTCGAGGGCCCGCTCGACCTCCTGCTTTTTTTTATAAAGCGGGACGAACTGGATATCTATGACATCCCGGTATCCTACATCACCGAGCAGTTTCTGGAATATATCCGTTTTCTGGAGGAGCTGGACCTGAGTGTGGCCAGCGAATTCATCTACATGGCCAGCACGCTCATGGCCATCAAGGCGCGGATGCTGCTTCCCGAACCGGAAACCGACGAGGACGACCAGCCGGAAGACGATCCCCGGTTTGAGCTGGTGCAGGCGCTTCTGGAGTACAAGCGCTACAAGGAGGTGGCCGAAGAGATGGTGATTTTCGATAAAAAGGCCAGGAATTCCTATTCCCGGGGAAATACCGAACCAGATCAGGTGGATCAGGAGCAGAAAGGCGAGGCGCTCCGGGAGGTGACCATGATCGACATCATGGCGGCATTCAAAAACGTAATGAAATCGGTCAGGGAAGTTCATTACCATGATGTAAGGCGTATGGAAACCGATGTTGAAACGCAGTCGGAGTACGTCATAAGCCATCTGCGCAAGCACGGGAAGAGTTCCTTCCAGCAACTTTGCATCGGTCTGGCCTCGCGAATCTATGTCATTGTCACCTTCCTGGCCATCCTTGAGCTCATCAAGGAAAGGCAGGTAAAACTGCTTACCTCCGGCAAACACACGGAGTTTTTTATTGAACTCCACACGCCCGATGAACTTCTGGCGGCCGGAAAATCCAGCATCGACGTATCCTGAATACCATGCGACATCCCTGCCATTATCCGGTCGCCATGTTAGCGGCCATATTGCCACTGTTTGTCATTGCCGGCTGCGCCACCTCCGCCGCAACCGGGGAACAGCCCCATCCGCAAGAGATCCGGTTTCCGGCCGGCGAAAGTCCCGCCCGTTTTGTCGATGCCGGATTCCTGACCGAACATGTCGCCGTCCTCTCATCGGATTTCCTTAAGGGCCGTGGCACAGGACAACCGGGATCGGCCATGACGGCAGATTATCTGGACAGCTTTTACACAAGCCCCTCTATCCCGGACCATGAAGCCATTTCGGTGCATCGCCAGCCGTTTGATCTGGAAGGCATTTTCTGGGATTCAGTCCATTATGACGTCTACCGGACCGAGGCCGGCGATACCCTGTTCCTTTCCCGGACGCACCTGGAAAAGGGAGGGTTGGCGCACTTCTATCCCCTGCTGGATGGCTCCCGGGACTACGATGCCCCTATGGTTTTTGCCGGACACGCCCTGTTTGATGATGGGGACGAAATTTCCCGAAGTATCGAGGCATCCCTGAAAAACAACTGGGTCATGGTGTTTGCGCCCGGTCCGGAAGACAACCGTTCGCGCAACGGGATTGTCCGTGAGCTGTACAGGAATTACGGAGCGGTGGGCGTGGTCTTCATCACGGATGATGATCCAGGGGATTGGGAATGGAAGGCATTGGACATGAGCCGCCAGCTGGAGCGCCCGGGCATGATCCGCCGGCCAGGCGGACGATATCGCTCCTCCGGACGCCCGGTTGCCCCTGCTGTATCCATTCATCCGGAGCTGGCTGCGGGTATCCTGGGGCTGTCTCACCCGGAACAGATAGACAGCCTGCGCCACCACTGGCACCCGGAGGCATCGCCCCCCCTGCCTGAGCATACCGGTTTCCGATTCCGGAACACACCCGTACTGGCTTCCCGGTCTTTTGAGGAACACAATATCATTGCCGTAATCCCCGGTGCGGATGAAGACCTGTCGCGTGAAGCCGTGGTGCTTTCTGCCCATTATGACCATATGGGCCTCGGGGAGCCCGATGAATCCGATGATATTGTCTACAGCGGGGCAGATGACAACGCAAGCGGCACGGCCGTGCTCATGCAGGTGGCGCGGTCTTTCCAGCAGGCCGCTCAGGAGGGATACCGGCCTGCGCGCACCCTGGTCTTCCTGCATGTGGCCGCAGAGGAGTGGGGGTTGTTCGGATCCCAATATTTCGTGGATAATCAGCCGTTCCCGCAATACGAAATCGTAACCAATATCAACGTCGACATGGTCGGGTATGTGGATGACCTCTATGCCCGGCGCGAAGACCAGGATTATGTGTATGTGATCGGGGCCGGAATGGTATCCTCCCTGTTGGAGGAGCTGGTATACCAGGCCAATGAAGCCACTTCGGACCTGATCCTCGATGAAATGTACAACGATACATCGCACTACATGCAACTCTACCGGCGGAGCGACCACTGGCCGTTTGCGCAGCGGAACATCCCGTTCGTGTTCTTTTTCTCCGGGTTGCACGAACACTATCACCGTCCTTCAGATACGGCCGACCGTGTTGACAGTGCGCTTCTTGCAGATCGGGCCCGGCTGGTCACGGAACTGACGTGGTATCTGACAGAGTTGCCGTTCAGGCCGGAAACCGACAGGAAAAAACTGGGAACGGACCCGGTTCCGGCAAGATAAGTGGTACGCACCTTCCAACCGCACCCGGGGACATGGGGCATCCCGTTTTTGGAAGCGAAAGACAGGGTTTTTGGGCAGGACAAGCCCGTCGCGGATTTCAGGCCGATGGCATTGTTCTTTCGAACAGGGCGCTGACAAAACGGGCGCGCTCAAATACCTGCAGATCCTCGATTTTCTCGCCGACACCGATATACTTGACCGGCACGCTCATTTCGTGGGAGATACCGATCACGATTCCCCCTTTTGCCGTTCCGTCCAGCTTTGTGAGCGCCAGCCCGGTCACATCCACCACTTCTGAAAAAGCGCGGGCCTGTTGCAGGGCGTTCTGTCCGGTGGATGCGTCCAGGACCAGGAGCACTTCGTGCGGGGCGCCATCGACGACCTTGCCCATGACACGCTTGATTTTTCCAAGTTCGTCCATAAGTGCCCGGCGGTTATGCAGCCGTCCGGCCGTGTCCACCAGGACCACATCGGCATCCCTGGACTTGCCCGAGGCCACGGTGTCGTAGGCGACCGCCGCCGGATCGGCACCCTGTCCCTGCTGGATAAGCGTGACGCCCGCCCGCTCACCCCAGATGCGCAACTGTTCCACGGCACCGGCCCGGAAGGTGTCCCCGGCCCCGAGCATGACATTCTTGCCCGCCGTTTTGTACATATGGGCCAGCTTTCCGATAGTGGTGGTCTTGCCGACTCCGTTGACACCGACCACCATGATCACATGGGGCTTGTGGCGGAGGTCCGCATCGAATTCCGCCGGACGGTCGGCCTCGTTGTCTTTCAGCAGGCCCGTGATCTCCTCCTTCAGGATCTGCTGCAACTCACTGCTGCTGACAAATTTGTCCCTGGCGACCCGCTCCTCGATGCGGCGGATCACTTCCAGTGTCGTTTTAACGCCCACATCGGAAGTGATGAGGATTTCCTCAAGATCATCGAGCACGTCGTCATCCACCCTGTCCTTGCCGACCAGCGCCTTGCCGATTTTGTCCAGGAAGCCGGCCCGGGTCTTTTCCAGCCCCTCCTGAAGTTTCTCCTCTTTTTTTCCGAATCCCAGCTTGTCAAAAATTCCCATCGTGGTTCCTGTCAGATATCATTACTGTTGTGTGTGGAGGCAGGGCTGGTTGGATGATTGTATCTCGTTCGTGCAATCCCCGGAATCAGGCAGCCGCTGCACCTTAGTTGTACTCCGCACCCTTTCTCTGGATAAGGATGTAGCGGTGAACGTAAGAGCCCAGTGAGTAGAACATTAAAATAAGGCTTAACCACATTAAAAATTCGACCGTTTGTTCCCTATGGGGGAAGAAAAAGGCAGCGATCCAGTATAACGCCAGTGCATTCACCGCCACTTTGCCGGAGATCACCGACATGGCGTACTTGCCGCGTTTTCTCTTAATGAGCAGGGAACCGGTCAGGAGGAGCAGGTCGCGGGCAACCATGATGACGAAGAAGAACAGGGGAATGACCCCGATCAGGACTGCGTAAAGAAACAAAATGATCGCGCATACCTTGTCCGCCAACGGATCCACTACTTTGCCAAACTCCGTGACCTGGTTGAATTTACGCGCAAAATACCCGTCCAGGTAGTCGGAGATGAAGGCATATCCGATCAGTGCGACGATCAGCCAGTTCGCTTCCTTCCCGGATGCTTGGTGGAGTATCAGGACCGGGATGGCAATGAGCGCACGTGACAGGGATATGGAATTGGCCAGCGTGAGCACATCTTTTTTTACCGGTATGATCTTTCCGTCTATATTGGTGACTTCGTTCACGATGCTCCAAGGTTACATGTGGTTTCACGTTGCTTGCGCGGGCCTGCCCGGGTGATGCGCCATCCCATCCCTTCACGGGTTGCAATTTATTTTTCCGGGCGAATCATTGTACCTTGCGTATGGCACTGAACAGTTACCCGGAATCGTAAAATAGAAATTTATCGGATGAACACGAAAGAAACGGACCAATCCCTTCTCGAGAAGCAGCTGGAGTCGGAGAAGATATTCTCCGGCAACCTGTTGCACGTTTATAAGGACAAGGTGCGCCTGCCGGACGGGACCACATCCCACCGCGAGTGGATAGATCATCCCGGCGCGTCGGCTGTGCTTCCCGTCTTTGGGTCGGGGGAAGTGCAGCTGGTCAAACAGTTCCGCTATCCGCTGCGACAGAATTTCCTGGAAGTCCCGGCCGGTAAGATCGATCCGGGCGAGGACCCGCTGGTCACGGCAAAAAGGGAGCTGGAAGAGGAGTCGGGGATCCGTGCTAAGCACTGGGTGGACCTGGGCGGGTTCCATCCGTGTATCGGCTACACCAACGAGATCATCTACCTGTATCTCGCCTGGGACCTTGAAGTCAGTGACAACCGTGTTGACGATGACGAGTTCCTTAAGCCGGTGCGCATCTCTTTCGCCAAGGCCGTCGAGGCCGCTTACAGCGGGGAAGTCACCGATGGAAAGACGATAACCAACATCCTCCGGGGGGCAAAATGGTGGGTGGACAACGCCCCGTTTCCCATATCGCTTAAGATATGAGCGTCGTTGCGGCTAATTCTTAAGATAGCCACGCTTTAGTGCAATTTCCCTGATCTTTTCCTTGAGGAGGTTGCGTCCGCGGTGCAGCCGCGACCGAACGGTGCCGATGGGCACATCCAGCATGTTGGCAATCTCTTCGTAGGTAAAGTCCTCCACGTCACAGAGCAGCAGCGGGGTGCGGAAATCCTCCGGCAACTCGTCAAGGGCCTTCTTGAAATCGTCGTCATATTCTCCGCGGTAAAACTGTGTCTGCAGGTCGGTGGTATCGCTCTGCTCGCTGCGGATGGTCTCGTAGTAGGTCGCAACCTCATCGTAATCAACGTGCTGTGGCTGGCGGGCGGCCTTTCTGTAGTTGTTGATGTATGAGTTCTTGACGATGCGGTACAGCCAAGCCCGGGCGTTGGTACCCTTCTGGTAACTGTTGAAGAACCGGAAGGCCTTGACGATGCTGTCCTGCAACAGATCTTCGGCATCATTGGGATCGGTGGTCAGACGGAGGGCGTAGTTGTAGGTGGCGTCCAGATGCGGAATGATCTCCGTATTGAAATCTTCCTGCTTCTTCAACTCTTCGGCTGTCAATTTGTCCGTCATGTCAATACCAAAATTTGTTAGATGCTCTGTTTTTGGTCATCATCAGGGTGGTTTCGGATCTTTTCCAACAGCCGGTTCAGTTCTGCGACCTCTCCGTCCGTAAGACAGGCCATGATACCATCCATCTTTTCGTTCAGATGATCCGTCCGTTCCAGCAAATCAAGCCCTTTTTGCGTAATGGTGATATCCACCTTGCGGCGGTCATCACTGCAGTTCCTGCGTACGGCCAGACCTTCCTTTACAAGCCGGTCGACGATCCGGGTAATGTCCGAGCGCGCATCCAGCATCTGTTTCCGGATGGTGAAATTACAGGAAGGATTCGGGTATTGCCGCTGAAGGATTCGGAGGATATTGAACTGCTGCAGTGACAGCTTGTGCTCATTGAGCATCTTCTGCAACCGGGATGCCACGTTGCTGTATGTGAACAAAAAGCTGGCTACGGCTTTATGCCGGTCGTTCCGGTATCGCGAT
>SKWQ01000230.1 GCA_007128855.1 Balneolales bacterium | reverse complement strand
TTGTTAGGAAAACAGACCAAGGAGCAATATTTTTGGGTTATGGATCACATTGTAACACATTTATTACGCGTGCACGGCCGGGTGCAGGGAGTCGGCTTCCGGCAGTTCATCCATTCCATTGCCATGGAGCGTTCCGTTACCGGATGGATACGCAACACCAGTGACGGGGCGGTCGAGGCCATGTTGCAGGGAAGGCCAGCCGATGTCGGTTCTGTGGAGGCCGCATGCCGCAAGGGCCCGGCGCTCTCGCGGGTCGATAAGGTCGATTGTTATCCGGTGGATCCGGATGTCAGTTATGAAACGTTTGAAGTGCGGCACGGATAGCTATGATGCGATTGTTTACCGCTATTGTACTGCCTGATTCTGCGCGCAGCGAACTGGTAGCGATTCAGCCTTCCCATCCGGACATCAGGCTGACTCCGGAATCACAGATTCACCTGACGCTTCGCTACATCGGCGAAACGGACAAGGTGCGTACCAGGCGGATTCTGAACGCCCTGACCCACGTGGCATTCCGGCCGTTTGACATCGAGCTGATGGGCACGGGATGCTTCCCCAATCCAAGTGAACCGGCCGTACTCTGGGCTGGCGTCCGTTATCATCCCGTTCTCAGGGAACTTTACGACAGCATGCAGGAGGAGCTATCCCGGGCAGGGATGCCGCCGCCAAACCGCACGTTCCATCCGCATGTCACGCTTGGCCGTATCCGCAGGGAGAAAAAGGAACGTTCCACACCGGATACCACGCCGATTGCGTCGGTGCTGGACAATTTTTTCAACGGGGAGCCATCCCGGTTCCACATCACGTTTCGCATGGACCGGTTCCGTTTGTACCAGAGCCGGTTGCACTCGGGAGGGGCCATTCACCACTGTCTCCAGGAATACCGCGCTTCCTGATTGTCACAATGACGGAAAGTTTGGTATTTTGTGATCGAACGGCAGGAACGGCGAGAAATCAAATTCCAACCAAACACGATGATATCATGGGCAAAAAATTTGTTCTCTATACCTTGCTTACAACCGGGATTGTGGTTACTCTGGTCGGTATACAGAATTTGTTTGTCTTCTGGGGGGAAGTCAGTTTTTCCGGAATCGTTGGCCAACTGACCGGTGGAATCCTGATCCTGGGAGGAATCGTAAATCTTTGGGTTGCCAGAAAATTCCGGACACAAGTCAGCGCCCTGCACTATAGGGATTCCGTTTCCTGACATCCTTTCATACACGTTATTCCATGTCTTTATCCACAAGCAGTGTGACAGGTTCAACGCTTTTATGGATTCTGCTGCTGGCAGCCGGCGGGTATCTCATTATCCTGCTGCTCATGTACCTGTTTCAGGCAGCATTCATCTACTTCCCTACAAAGAATCTCATTGCCACACCGGAGGTTCGCGGACTTGATTACGAGGATGTGTATTTCTATGCCGAAGACGGGGTCAGGCTTCACGGCTGGTATGTTCCGGCACAGGATGCGCGGGGGACCATCCTGTTTTTCCATGGCAACGCCGGCAACATTTCGGGCCGTCTCGAAAGCATCATGATCTTTCATGAACTGCGTCTCAATGTCATGATCTTCGATTACCGCGGTTACGGACACAGCGAGGGCAAACCGACGGAACAGGGGACCTACAAGGATGCCATTGCCGCCTGGCGATACCTGACCGAGGTACAGGATAAAAACCCGCGCGATATCATCCTGTTTGGGCGCTCGCTCGGTGGCGGCATCGCCTCCTGGCTGGGCAGCGAAGTGGATGCCGGCGGACTGGTCCTGGAATCGGTCTTCACATCGACTGCCGATCTGGCATCCGAGATCTATCCCTTTATACCTGTGCGCTGGCTGCTCCGGATCCGCTACCCGGTGATCGACTACCTTGACGACATCAGGATGCCGGTGCTCATAGTGCACAGCCGGGAGGATGAGGTCATACCTTATCACCACGGACAAAATCTCTACGAAGCCGCAACAGAACCGAAATTCCGGTTGGAAATGCAGGGTGGCCATAATGATGGCTATATCCTGACCGGAAGGCATTATGTGGATGGGTGGGACCGTTTCCTTAAAAAAGTACTGGAATAAAACCACACAAAAACATGACCCCAAGAGAAAAGCACATCATTATTACAGGAGCATCCAGAGGGTTCGGGCGCGACCTTGCCATGCACATGGCTGAAAGCGGCACCGTTCTTCACTTGATAGCCCGCAGCGACATGTCGGCCCTCGTCCACGAACTTGAAGCACGCGGAGCCGAAGTGCGCACCTGGAAGCAGGATCTTACGCAGACGGCAGAGCTTCACGACCTCATTTCCCGTATTGCCGAATCGATTTCAAAGCAGGATACCGGCTTCCTTGGCCTGGTCAACAACGCCGGCATGATCGATCCGGTCGGTCCGGCCGGCAAGTACAGCTACGATGCGTACAAGAGCAACCTGGAGATCAACTTTGTCGCACCTATTCTGCTCACGCATGCCTTCATACAGCATTTTCAGGACTGGGACGTGGTTAAACGGGTTATCATGATCTCTTCCGGAGCGTCGAAAAAACCGTATCACGGCTGGAGCCACTACTGCAGCACCAAGGCAGGGGTGGACATGTTCTCCCGGACTGCCGGCATCGAACAGACGAAGCAGCGCCATCCAGTGGAGATCATGGCTTTCAATCCGGGGCGGATCGCTACGGATATGCAGAAGACCATCAGAGAGACCAGCGAGGAGGATTTTCCCATGGTCCACGACTTTATTTCGGCCTGGAAGGAGGGCGTCATAGGTGATTCCCGCGAAGTAGCCGGCCGTCTGTCCCGGCTCATGCTGGCAGAGTTTTTCCCCTCTGGTGAGATACTGAGCCACCGCGACATTTGATCTGTCCGGTTCAGGTTTTTCATCCCTTTTCACAACCTGTCCGCCGGAAAATGAAAGTCGAAAAAAGTCAAGAAAGAATGTCATTTTATTTATGAGTAGCTTTTCATTTTGACATCAACTTCCGGAACCAGCATGTGCCAGTTTTCACACCTCCATTGCCACTCCCAGTTCAGTCTTCTTGACGGTGCCGCCGCCATTCCCGGCATGATTTCCAAAGCGGCGGAACATGGCATGCCCGGAATTGCCATCACCGATCACGGCAACATGTTCGGTGTTCCCGCATTCCTGAACGAGGCCAAGAAAAAGGGTGTTAAACCGATCCTCGGCTGTGAATTCTACATCACACCGACCACCATGTCCGACCGGGAGAACCGCGAGCAGTACCACCAGGTACTCCTGGCTAAAAACCGCACGGGATATTTCAACCTTGCCCGACTCAGCTCGCTGGGCTACGTGGATGGTTTCTACTATAAACCGCGCATCGACCGGAAGACGCTCGCCGAACATTCCGAGGGGCTGATCGCGACCACCTGCTGCCTGCAGAGCGAAATCAACCAGGCCATCCTCCGCAAGGGCGAAGCCGAAGCGAAAAAACTGTTTGAGTGGTACCTGGACCTGTTCGGGGAGGATTATTACATCGAACTCCAGAGGCACGGACTGCGTGACCAGGATGTGTGCAATGAAGTGCTGGTGCGTTGGAGCCGGGAGTACGGGGTCAAAATGATCGCCACCAACGATTCGCATTATGTGGACCGGCAGGATTCCGAGGCCCATGACATCCTGCTTGCCCTGCAGACCAATGCGGATATCAACGACCCCAACCGCTTCCGTTTCACCGACGACCAGAACCGCCTCAATCCGGAGTTCTATCTGAAGACGCCGGACGAGATGAAAGAACTGTTCAGCGACCTGCCAGAGTCGGTCGAGAACACCCAGGAGATCGTCGACAAGACCGAGAACATCATCCTGAGCTCTGAGCTTCTGCTGCCGCACTTCAATGTTCCGGAGCCGTTCAAGGGCATGGATGATTACCTGCGGCACCTGACCTATGAGGGGGCAAAGATTCGCTATGGTGAGCTGACGGAGGAGATCAGCAGCCGTATCGAACAGGAGCTGAAGATCATCCGGGACATGGGCTTTGCAGGTTACTTCCTGATCGTCGAAGGGTTCACGACCGAGGCGCGCAACCGTGGGGTCTTTGTGGGGCCGGGACGCGGGTCGGCGGCCGGCAGCATCGTTGCCTATTGTATCGGGATCATCAACATCGACCCGCTGCGTTATGACCTGCTTTTCGAGCGGTTCCTGAATCCCGAACGGGTAAGTCCGCCGGATATCGACATCGATTTTGACGACACCGGCCGGCAGGCCGTGATTGACTATGTTGTTGAAACATATGGGCGGCAAAATGTGGCCCAGATCGTCACCTACGGCACCATGAAAGCCAAGACGGCAATCCGTGACGTCGGCCGGGTCCTGGGTGTGCCGCTCAATGAAGTGAATCGCATTGCCAAACTGTTTCCCGAGCGGCCGGGGCTCGATACGTTCAAAAAGGTTCTGGATCCCTCGCTCAATCCGGATTCGGCCGAGGAGCTCACCTCGCTCTTCGAGCATCCGGACAGTCAGGTCCGGAAAATGATGAGTTTTGCCCGGACGCTGGAGGGCTGCCCGCGGCAGACCGGCATCCACGCCGCCGGTGTGATCATTGCTCCCGGCACCGTCTATGACTACGTCCCGGTGGCACTCTCCAAGGAGAAGGATGTCATCACGCAGTACGACGGACCGAGTTCCGAAATGTGCGGCCTGCTCAAAATGGACTTCCTGGGGCTCAAGACCCTGTCCATCCTGAAAACAGCGATCCGGCTGGTAAATGAGAGCTGGGGTAAGGAGTATCACCTGGACGACATCCCGCTGGACGACAAGAAAACCTACGAGCTCTATCAGCGGGCCGATACGGTCGGCACGTTCCAGTTTGAATCTGACGGCATGCGCAAGTACCTGCGCGAACTCAAGCCGACCTCCATGGACGACCTGATCGCCATGAACGCGCTGTACCGTCCCGGGCCGATGCAGTTCATCCCGGAATACATCGCCTGCAAGCACGGCCGTAAAAAGGTAATCTATCCGCATCCCATGCTGGAGGAGGTGCTTAAGCCCACATTCGGCATCATGGTCTACCAGGAACAGATCATGAAAGTGGCGCAGGTCATGGGTGGGTTCACGCTCGGTGAAGCGGATATCCTCCGGCGGGCCATGGGCAAGAAGAAGGAAGACCAGATGGCCAGGATGAAGGTCAAGTTCATGGATGGAGCGCGTGAACGCGGGGTGGACGACAAGACGGCCAATGAGGTGTTCGAGAAGATGGCCTATTTTGCCGGATACGGATTCAACAAGTCGCACTCGGCCGCCTACTCGGTGGTGGCTTACCACACGGCATATTTCAAGGCCAACTATCCGGCTTCCTATATGGCTGCGGTGCTCACCCACAACATGAACGACATCAAGAAGGTGTCGCAGTTCATCGAGGAGTGTTACCATCTTGGTGTGCCCGTAGATCCGCCAAACGTCAATTCAGGCGAGGCTTTTTTCACCGCGAAGGATGGCCGGGTCCAGTACGGCTTGAGTGCCATCAAGGGGGTCGGTTCCTCCGCCGTGGAGAATTTCGTGGAAGAGCGGCGGAAAAGCGGAGCCTTCCAAAGCATCTACGATTTCACCTCGCGGGTCGACCTGCGCAGCTGCAACCGGAAGATGCTGGAAAGCCTCGTAGCAGCCGGGGCGTTTGACGAACTCCACGGAAACCGCGCCCAGCTCATGGAGAGTCTCGATGATGCGCTCAGCTACGGGGGGCGGATGCAGGACGAGAAAAGCCGCAATCAGACGAGCCTGTTCGGTGGCGACGACAATGGGTCCCACCAGGAATCCGAACCCCGGCTCAGGGAAGTGAAACCATGGTCAAACATGGAAAAACTCAAGCAGGAGAGGGAACTTATCGGATTCTTCCTCAGCGGGCACCCGCTGGAAAAGTTCCGCGACGACATCAGCCTCTTCTGCACGCACGGGCTCGGGGAGGATGGGCTCAGGGATCTCAAGGAACGCACCCCCGTCACCTGTGCCGGCATCATTACCGCAGCCCGGCACACACGCGACAAAAAGGGTCGACCCATCGCTTTCCTGACATTGGAAGATGAGAACGGAAGCAGCGAAGCCCTGGTCTTTTCCGACTGCTACGACAAAAGCATGAATCTGCTGCAGCTGGACAATCTCGTCGTTGTGGAAGGGAATGTGACGGTGCGGGACGGCACTCCAAAGATCATTGCCCGGACCTTTGACCGGATCGAAAATCTCCGGGAGAAAAACCAGGGCGCCATCCGGCTCTGCCTGAGCGTGGCCACCGATGAAGTGGCAACGGAAAACCTCGAAGAACTGGCCGGCCTCTTTGACGGAAACAGGGGCCAGACGCATGTTCACATGCTGGTCCAAAGCGGGAAGAGCGACCCGATCCGCATGACAGTGAGAAAATTCGTCATTGATCCCAGTGATGAGCTCCTGAAGCAGGCACGCAGGTTGCTTGGGAAAAACAATGTGTGGATCGAGCGACGTCCCGAAGTCTAGCATTCTGGGTCCGGAACATCCAGGATGTAGAGCCGGGTAGCTCAATTTTATTTGTATGTATCTAAATAATTATATATATTCATATCAAATACAATAGATGAATGGAATTATCCCGGTGATTGTTATCTTGAACCAAAGGCAATCCATTTGTTTTTAACTAACTATCATTCAAAAATAACGATCTTATGGCTAAAGCAGTTGAACTGACCGACAGCAACTTCAATGATGAAGTACTGAACGCGGAAACTCCCGTACTGGTGGATTTCTGGGCAGAGTGGTGCGGACCCTGCCGCATGGTGGGGCCTGTCGTGGAAGAGCTTGCCGGCGATTACGAAGGCAAGGTGAAGGTTGGAAAAGTGGATGTGGACAGCAATCCCCAGATTTCCATGAAATATGGCATTCGCAGCATTCCCTCGCTCCTTATTTTCAAGGGTGGGGAAGTTGTGGATCAGATTGTCGGGGCCGTCCCCAAGGCCCATCTCCAGAAGCATCTCGACGAGCAGCTGTAACCACAGCCCCCAACGTCCACGAAAGCGATACTGCAATCCGCGATATCTTTACGACGTGGACGGGGAACCATTTCAGAAGAGCAGAAAAGCCTGACAGATGAATGATCTGCCAGGCTTTTTTTTACTGCATATCCTTCAAAAAGCGTCGCAGCACATACTGCAGGATGCCACCATTCTGGTAGTAGGCAATTTCCACTTCCGAGTTCAGCTGCGCAGTTGCTTTGAATGTGATAGCCGTGCCATCTTCTTTGCGGGCTGTCACGCGGAGTTCCTTGTTGGGTGAGAGGCCATCGGAAATACCGGTGATGGTGTAAATCTCGGTGCCATCCAGCCCCAGGCTTTGACGGGTATCACCCGGCTGGAACCGGAGTGGCAGCACACCCATGCCCACCAGGTTGCTGCGGTGGATGCGCTCATAGCTTTCGGCAATGACCGCTTTGATGCCCAACAGGTTGGTGCCTTTGGCAGCCCAGTCGCGCGAAGATCCGCTGCCGTACTCCTTGCCGCCTAAAACGACCAGTGGAGTGCCCTCTTCCGCGTATTTCAGTGCGGCATCGTACACGAACATCTCCTTGCCGGATGGATGATGGATCGTCCAACCACCTTCCTTCTCCACCAGCTGGTTTTTGATCCGCACGTTGGCGAACGTACCCCTGATCATCACCTCGTGATTGCCCCGTCGCGATCCATACGAGTTGAAATCAACGGGCTTGACCCCTTTACTGACAAGATACTGTCCGGCAGGGGAGTTTTCGCCGATCTTGCCGGCTGGGGAGATGTGATCTGTGGTGATGGAGTCGCCAAGCATGAGCAGTGTGCGGGCATTTTCGATGTCCCGGACGGCCTGCGGTGTTTCGGAGATATCCTGGAAAAAGGGGGCCTCCTTGATGTAGGTCGACTCATCGTCCCACTCATATACCTGGCCGGTAGGCGCGTTTAGCGCTTTCCAGACATCGTCACCCTCAAACAGCGTTGCATAGTTGCTGCGGAAATCCTCCGGCGCGATCACTTTTTCCATCAGCTCACGGATCTCCTTTTCAGTGGGCCAGATATCCTTCAGGTAAATCGGCTCGAAGTTGGGCCCGTATCCAAGCGGCTCGTTGATCATGTCGATGTCAACGCGACCGGCCAGGGCATAGGCAACCACGAGCATCGGTGAGGCCAGGAAATTCATCTTGATGCTCGGGTGGATGCGCGCCTCGAAGTTCCGGTTGCCTGAGAGCACGGAGGAGACGATTATG
>SKWQ01000051.1 GCA_007128855.1 Balneolales bacterium | reverse complement strand
GTCCAATGTTCACTTATTTCCCGCAATATAGCATTTTTAGATCTGCAAGTTGCTGGAGTTGTTTTGTAAGCTAATGCCGTCATGTGTATTGCAGGACGGTACCGCTTCCTGGAACTTCTTCACAAGATTTACCGGCAGTTCTTCGAGCGGTATCACGGAGACAGCGGCAACCGTGAATCAGGAAAAATGGATTCCCTGCCTTAAAAAATTCAATTATTGCAAAAAAAACACGTTATTTTGGGAGTAGTGTAATTTTCGGAAAGCATTGTTCCGCAAAAACCCAATTGTTCAAGAACACTCCCACTATGATCCCATTTACAGAATTTCATCTGAGACAGGGACGGCATCTGATGCTCTTCCTGGTGATCGTACCTTTTTTTATCTACTCCTGCGACGCCGTCGACAGCGAGCGTGAATTCCCGATTTCGGACCGCGACAAGCTCGCCCGTTTCAGCAATGAGGATTTCGTCAAGGCGAATCCGGATTATTTCGAGGCCTGGGAACTGGCGCTCTGGAGCGAGGGTGGATTACGGCCCGACCCGGAGGAGGCCGTCATGTTCCTGGAGCATCGCGAAGCCATCCGCAGTCAGTTTGCGGAGGAACTGCCCGAAGTGGACGAGTTTTTTACCCTGCCCTGGGTGCCCGGTTCGCTCATCGTAGGCGCGGACATTCGGCACATAGAGGATGTCAGTGACGGTTTCTTCCGTTATTCCAGCCAGCTTCCCTTCGATCTGCAGCCCGACTCCATCGCTTTCCTGGACCACCAGGATTTCAGCGAGCACTTCTTCTTCCTCGCCCACTTCGACGAGCTGATAAATGTCGAGGAAGCGGCCAGATCCTGGCGCCAGCTCACGGATGTCCGTTTCACCGACCCCGACTACCTGGCGGTCTGGGCCGGCACCCCCTTCGCCGTCTATCCCGGTTATGTCAACGATGACTACTACTACCTCTTCTACAGAACCACCTACGTCACCGAACGCACCACGCTGATCAAGGTGGAACCGCGCGGCCTGCAGGGTTGGCGCGCCGAGCTTGTTGTCAGTTTCGTACCCGGCGAACAGCCGCCGTCCAGCGCGCGCAACATAATCCGCCAGATCCGCTCCGACTTCAACGAGCGGTTCTTCGACCAGACCTCGCTTGAGCGGGTGGAAGAGCTCCAGGCCAGGATATCCGTGGATCGCTGAGCCGCATTTCACTCATATAGGCGTTCCAAACGGGTCCCGGGGAAATAATGCTGGAGGATGCGGCCGTAGTCGTGACCGCGGTGGGCCTGAGAGATGGCTCCGCTCTGGCACATGCCCACGCCGTGTCCCCATCCCGCCCCGCGGAACAACCAGTCGCCATCCACCCGGCTCCAGGTGAACGCCGAACTGCGCAATGGCGGGTGGACCATCTGGCGGATGGCCAGCTCGTAGTCAAGCTCCTGCGCCTGCCCGTCCCGCCATGCCCTGACATGATGCAGCCGTCCCGATTCCCCGCGCTCGATGATCTCCAGCGAATCCAGTCCGCGGAATTCCGGCACGAACTCCTCTTCGGCCACGTGCCGCTCCCAGCGGAAATTGGCCTTGCTCCACTCGGGAAGTTGGGTGTGGATGTACGGGTTGCACCAGGATTCGGGGGGATTGTCCAGCCAGGATGTGATATCTGCCTGCGGATCGATCGGCTCGTTGTGCCCGCCTGCCGCCTGGCCTGCTGCGCCGCTGACCCCCTCTTCCCGGTCTGCGGCTTCACGGCCGTCCAGTTCAGGGACGATTGCCCTGCGGTCGGTGTCCGGCAGCGCGACGAGGTACGGTTTGGGTCCGCCGCGCCACGGCCAGACTTTTTCCACCCGCTCGGACATGCCCCCGCAGTTGGAGGCGTAATACGCATCGATCACATCGTCTCCGTGCATCAGCACCTCGCCGCGGGTCAGCACCACGGCCGAATCGGAGCGTGCCGTGCGCCGGTGGTTCCCGGCAAACACCTGGCACTCCACTTCGGCGCAGACATCATGATGCTCCCCCTGGTACTTGCCGGTGAGCAGGGTCTGCACGATCTCGGCCCGCGCGGCCACAGCCTGCGCCTTGAGCGCCTGCAGCGGGGATTCGGGACCGATTTCATAGGGAATTACGCCTTTCAGGTATTCTTCCATCGGCAGGTGCAGTACGGCTTCCAGGTCACCGTCACTGTTCACGTGGATGTGCAGCTCGCCCTCG
Organism: Balneolales bacterium; assembly: GCA_007128855.1. Classification (GTDB taxonomy): domain Bacteria; phylum Bacteroidota; class Rhodothermia; order Balneolales; family Natronogracilivirgulaceae; genus SKNL01. The sequence goes on along the minus strand of SKWQ01000051.1, from coordinate 6,107 downwards.
TAGGTCCGGTCCTCAGTGCCGCCCCACCACCAGTTGATGCCGTAGGGCACATCCGCGATGGTGAATCCGGCGTCCGTTTCCACCGTCAGCCAGCGTCCCGCGACCAATTCATCGCCACCGCGCATGACCGTGACGGCGTCACCTTCCAGCCGAAAAACAAGCGGGGTGGAAGCGGCATCCGCATCCTCCCGCACTTCATCCCTGATGTCAGGGTCGGCAATTCCGGTGTCGGATACCGTGGAAGCGCCCGTGGACTGGTCGGTGATGGTGACGGGTCCGGGTGCCGTGAGCTGAAATTCCACCAGTGTGTTGATGAGCAGCACACGAACTTCGGGTTCGGCATCGAAGCGGGCCTCCGGCGTGGGGCTGCATGCTGCGGTAAAGAGCAACAGAGCGGTTATCAGCACCGCGGTTGAAGCAGCGGTTAGGGTGGTGCCGTGATTGACAGATTCCTCGTCCATGTTTGTCCCTGTATTTTTCGTATCGGTTGTAAGGGAGGATACGGATGCGGGACAAATATATCCAGAGAAACCGGGCGGAGTTTGCGGTCTAACCAGAGGTCAGGTTGTCTTCTTTTCCGGGGCGGTGTTTTCCTCGTTTTCTTCCTGCTTTTTGGCAGCAGGAGTTGCAATATTACCGAGCAAACCACCCATCATCGCACCATAAGCCGTGGAGTGGTACCAGATGGAGGTGATGGGACAGGAGCCGGTGTTGCATCCGATGAAATACCAGTAGGCATAGCCGCCGAGCGCGCCCAGCACGACGCCGCCGAGGATAAAATAAATTGATTTTGACATGGTTCTGCTACATCTTTGGGATTGATTTATCAGAGTGAACGTCTTACGCATCGGAAAAATTTCAAATATTCAGGGATTACCATGGCAATACATGAATTAGCCGGCAAAAAAGCCCCGCCTCACATACTCGACAACATTTCACGGCTCGTTGCCGCCTATTACACCTATCGGCCGGATCCAGACAACCCGGTCCACCAGGTACAGTTCGGCACTTCCGGACATCGTGGATCCTCCCTGAAACACACCTTCAACGAGGCGCATGTCCTGGCCATATCGCAGGCGCTGGCCGATTACCGAAAGGAAGCCGGCATCCATGGCACGCTTTTCATCGGGATCGACACCCATGCCCTGTCCGAGCCGGCCCTTATCACCACTATCGAGGTGATGGCGGCCAACGATGTCACGGTCGGATACCAGGAGGGATTCGGCTACACACCCACACCGGCCATATCCCATGCCATCCTGGGGTGCAACAAGTCACAGAAGGAGTATCTGTGCGACGGTGTCGTCATCACCCCGTCCCACAACCCCCCGGGTGACGGCGGCTTCAAGTACAACCCGCCATCGGGTGGTCCGGCCGGCACCGATATCACAAAGAAGATCCAGGATGCGGCCAACCGGATCATGGCGGACGGATGTCGTCAGGTCAAGCGTATCCCGTATGAGCAGGCGTTGAAAAAGGATCACATCATGGCGACCGATTTCGTGATGCCATATGTGAAGGAGCTGGACCGCATCATCGACATGGAGGCCATTCGCAGGGCGGGTTTGCGGATCGGCGTGGACCCGATGGGCGGGGCCGGCGTCGGGTACTGGGACCCGATCGCGCGTACCTATGACCTGCATATGGAGGTGGTCAACCCCGACACCGACCCGCGTTTTGCCTTCATGACCGTTGACAAGGACGGCAAGATCCGCATGGACTGCTCCTCCCCGTACGCCATGGCCAGCCTCATCGGCCTGAAAGACCGGTTCGACATCGCCTTCGGTAACGATCCCGACTTCGACCGGCACGGCATCGTCACACCCAGCGCCGGACTGATGAACCCCAACCACTACCTGTCGGTCGCCATCCACTATCTGTTCCAGAACCGTCCGAAATGGCGTCCCGACGCCGCTGTTGGCAAGACACTGGTCTCCAGCAGCATGATCGACCGCGTGGCCAAATCGCTGGACCGCAAGCTGGCCGAGGTCCCGGTCGGGTTCAAATGGTTTGTGGACGGACTACTGGACGGATCCTTCGGATTTGGCGGGGAGGAGAGCGCCGGCGCCTCGTTCCTGCGTTTTGACGGCGGGGCCTGGTCCACCGACAAGGACGGCATCATCCTGAACCTGCTGGCCGCCGAGATCACGGCCAAAACGGGCAAGGATCCCGCGGAGCACTACGCCGATCTGGAAAAACAGCACGGGAGCCCCGTTTACGACCGCATTGACGCACCCGCCACCCCGGATGAGAAGCGGATTCTGGCGAACCTGTCACCGGAGCAGGTGAAGGCGGGCGAGATGGCAGGCGAGCCCATCCTCAAGAAACTCACACGTGCTCCGGGCAATGATGCACCCATTGGCGGACTGAAGGTGGAAACCAAAAACGGCTGGTTCGCTGCGCGACCCTCCGGCACCGAGGACATCTACAAAATCTACGCCGAGAGTTTCCTCGGCAAGGACCACCTGAAGAAGATTCAGGAGGAAGCCGTGGCCATTGTCAGGGAGGCGCTTTCCGCCTGAAGTGCGGGATGTTCGTAGCCCAGCAGGCGCAGGGCGTTTAGCACCACCACCAGGGTTGAGCCCTCGTGCAGCAATACGGCGACACCGATGCCGGCGTACCCGAACAGCACGAACGGCACCAGGAAGGCGATCATGCCGAGACTGATGAAGATGTTCTGGCGGATGATCTTGCGGGTCTGCCGGCTCAGCCCCAGCGCCACCGGAAGCCGGGACAGGTCGTCGGCCATCAGAGCCACATCGGCTGTTTCCAGGGCAACATCGGAACCGGCCGCACCCATCGCAATGCCGACCGTGGCGTGGGCCATGGCGGGGGCATCGTTCACGCCGTCGCCGACCATCGCCACTTCGGTCTCCTCGTCGAGAAGCTTGCGGATGGCATCCACTTTCTGCTCGGGGAGCAGGTCGCCCCATGACTCGTCCACCCCGATCTGAGCGCCGATATTGTCGGCCACACGCTGATGGTCCCCGGAGATCATGATCAGCCGCCGGATGCCCATGGCTCGCAGGGCGCGGATGACGCCCGATGCACCCGGCCGCGGGATATCCATCAGGGCGATGATACCGGCAAACTCCTCCTCTTCCCGCACCAGCATGGCGGTTCGTCCCTGTTCGTGCAGGTCATCCAGCCGGGACCGGATATCGTCCGGTATGGTCCCGTCAAACAGTTTCATCTGGCCGATGGACACCTTCTTCCCGCCGACCACTCCGGTGACGCCCTTTCCGGTCACCATCTTCACCTCCGTTGCGGCCAGCATCGTGGCTCCGTTTGTCCATTCCGCGCCCCCGCGGGTGATGGCCCGGGCCAGCGGATGGTCGCTGAACTGCTCCACGGCCATGGCTATCTGCATGAGTCCGGCCGCATCCCGCCCGTTCAGCGGGATGACATCGGTGACTTTCGGGGTGCCTTCGGTGAGGGTGCCTGTTTTGTCAAATGCGAGCGCGCGCAGGCCGCCCAGCTGTTCCAGCGGGCGTCCGCCCTTGACCAGCACGCCCAGACGCGCCGCACGGGCCACGCCGCTGAGGATGGCGCTCGGGGTGGATATGGCCAGGGCACAGGGACTGGCAGCCACCAGCACCGCCATGGCCCGGTAGAACGAATCGGCAAACGGCTCGTCGATGACCAGCCAGGCGAAATGGAGCAGTCCCACGAACACCAGGATCACCGGTACAAACACCTTTTCAAAACGTTCGGCAAAGCGCTGTGTGGGTGATTTCTGTGTCTCGGCCTCGTTGACCATCCGGATGACCCGCGCCAGGGTGCTGTCTTCCGAACGGCTGAGCACCTCCACCTCCAGCAGACTGTCGCCGTTGATGGTACCCGCAAATATCCGGTGCTCTGCACTCAGACGGTCCTTGTTGCCCCGCGCATCGGAAGGTGACGGGACCGGCTCCTTGTCCACCGGCACGCTTTCGCCTGTAATCGGGGACTGGTCCACACTGCTGCGTCCGGATACCACAAATCCATCCGAGGGGAACCGTTCGCCCGGACGCACGACCAGCAAGTCACCCGGCTGCAGTTCTTCCACGGGAACCTCCCGCTCACTGCCGCCATCCCGTATGCGTGCCACCGTGGGCGCCAGTTCCGACAGCGCCCGGATGGCCTTGCGCGCCCGTCCCATGGCGTAGTGTTCCAGGGCGTGACCAAGACTGAACAGGAACAGGAGCAGCGCCCCCTCGGCCCAGGCCCCCAGCACCGCGGCACCGGCGGCGGCAACAAGCATCAGGAAATCGATATCGAACTGTTTTCTGCGCAGGCTGTAGATCATGTGCCGGAACGCATCATATCCACCAAAAAAATAGGCCAACAGGTAGACCGGGATGGGGCGGGCAGCCTCCGGATCTCCGAAAACCTCATACAGCCATGCTCCCAGCAGCAGCAGACCGCACGCCAGTGCAAAAACCAGTTCTCTATGTTCCTGAAATTTTTTCAATGTATTTCACAAATATCCGCCCTGCCCCGGTACCAGAACTACAGTCCGTTCACTTCCATTCATTCACAGGATAAACACAACGTATCGCCGGGTGTAAAATGTGTGACATTTGGTTCAATAACCTTTTACTTTATCCCCGTAATTTAGGAATTTCAGAAATCACACTTTTCAAAGAAATTACTATTAAAAGAATGGAAAATGAATTTTCAGCCATTTTCGAAAAAAACCGGGAATGGGCAAAACGTATGGTCACGAAGGATCCTGAATTCTTCCAACGCCTGGCGGACCAGCAAAAACCGCAATTTCTGTGGATCGGATGCTCCGACAGCAGGGTCCCGTCCAACCAGATAACCGGCATGGACCCCGGGGAATTGTTTGTCCACCGCAACATTGCCAACATGGTGCACCATAGCGACTTCAACGTCCTTTCGGTGCTGCAGTATTCGGTGGATGCCCTCAAGGTGCGTCACATCATTGTTTGTGGACACTACTCCTGCGGCGGGGTGAAGGCCTCGCTGGAAATGACCGATCACGGTCTGGTCGACAACTGGATCCGGCCCATAAAGCAGGTTTATGAGGAACATCTGGAGGATTTTGAGGGCCTGTCCGAGTCAGAGGTCGTCAACAAGCTGTGCGAGTGGAACGTGCGCGAGCAGGTCAGGAATGTCGGAAGGAGCACTATTGTGCAGAAGGCCTGGCGCAGGGGCCAGCCGCTCTCCGTGCATGGCGTGATCTACAGCGTAAAGGATGGCAAGCTCAAAGACATGGGGTGCAGCATCAGCGATCCCGCCCAGCTGCCATCGATATACCACATCCGTCAGGAATAATTTTTCTTGCATGAATCGCAGGATTTCTCTATCTCTATGCGACCTGTACAACCACTAAAGGAACATGTCCGCTTGGGCCGGTTCTCTACCCGCCGCATCCGTTAATTCTCTCCAAGTTCTAACTGATACATTATGAGCAACAACAACCAAACAGGTTTCCTCGGCCGGTTTCTGGATGTCATTGAACGGGCCGGAAACAAGTTGCCCGATCCCGCCATCCTGTTTTTTCTTTTGATGATTTTCGTGTGGATCCTGTCCGCCATTTTGGCGCCGTTCGACTTCGGCGAGACCGATCCGCGCACCGGCGAGACGCTTCGCGTGATCAACCTGCTTTCGGGCGGACAGATGGCGATGTTCCTGGCCAATATGACCAATACGTTCATCACGTTCGCTCCGTTGGGGATCGTGCTGCTGGCGATGCTCGGTGTCGGTGCGGCGGAACATTCGGGGTACATCAACGCCGGACTCAAATACGTACTTGGTTTTACTCCCAAGGCGCTGCTCACACCGATGCTCATTATGGTCGCCATTGTAAGCCATACTGCAGCCGACGCCGGGTATGTCCTGGTGATACCGCTGGGCGGGGTTATTTTCTATGCGGCCGGACGACATCCGCTGGCCGGTATTGCCGCAGCATTTGCCGGTGTTTCGGGTGGATTCAGCGCCAATTTCATCCCGTCGGGCATCGATCCGCTGCTCCAGGGTTTCACCCAGTCGGCCGCCCAGATCATGCAGCCCGACATGCTGATCAACCCGCTCAATAACTATTTCTTCACGGCCATATCCAGCATATTGATCATCAGTATCGGCTGGTGGATTACGGACCG
>SKWQ01000161.1 GCA_007128855.1 Balneolales bacterium | reverse complement strand
GCGACGAGATCGGCGCCGGCGGACTCATCTACATCAAGAACAACGAGGACGAACTCTACTCCAGCGTCAGCAAATTCGTCCCGGAGGATATGACCCGTGCCATGGTCGACGCCAGCGGCGCCAAAAAGGGCGACCTGATCCTGCTTCTGGCCGGCCCCAGCGAGACGGTGTACGGACAGCTGGGCGACCTGCGCCTGCTCATGGCCCGTGAATACGAACTCATCGACACCTCGAAATACAACCTGCTCTGGGTCACCGATTTCCCGCTGCTGGAGTACGACAGCGAAGATGGCCGCTACTACGCCATGCACCACCCGTTCACATCCCCGCGTCCCGAAGACGTCGGCCTCCTCAAGACCGACCCCGGCAAGGTCCGCGCCCGCGCCTACGACCTGGTCATGAACGGCAGCGAAATCGGCGGCGGCTCCATCCGTATCCACGACACCGAAATGCAGTCCACCATGTTTGAAGCCCTGGGCATCGGCAAGGAAGAGGCGCAGCAGAAGTTCGGCTTCCTGCTGGATGCGTTCCGCTACGGCGCCCCGCCCCACGGCGGTATCGCGCTGGGCCTGGACCGGGTCGCCATGCTGCTCACCGGCGCAAAAAGCCTGCGTGAGGTCATCGCCTTCCCGAAAAACCAGCGGGCGATCAGCCTGATGGACAACTGTCCGGACGTGGTCGACGAAGCCCAGCTCAAAGAGCTGCACATCCGCCTGGCCCCCGGTCTTTCAAACGGCGACAAGTAGGTCCGGCGTCACTCCTCCTTGAGGATGTCCATGTAGGTCACGCCGGTTTTGTGCACGTAGTTGACCCCGTTGAAGGCGGCAACACGGTAGGCCTCGGAGTACGTCGGGTAGTTGTGCACCGTATCCAGGAAGTAGCGTGCGGTTCCACGGAAATTCAGGACCGCCTGACCGGTATGGATCAGGTCGCAAGCCCCGCTGCCGACAATGTGCACCCCGAGAAGACGCAGCGACTCGGCTTCGAATACCAGTTTGAGCATCCCCCTGGGAGTGCGTGCGATGTTGGCCTTGGTCAGGTTGCGGTAGTAGGCCCGTCCCACCGTCACATCCCCGATCTGCCGCCGCGCCTCATCCTCCGTAAGCCCCACGCTGGCAATTTCCGGAATGCTGTAGATGCCATAGGGGATGGCACTCTCCGTATCCATCCTGGAAATCCCGAACATGTGGCAGGATGCGGTCCGTCCCTGTGAGAAGGATACCGAGGCAAGGCTTGGATGACCGATCACATCCCCGGCGGCATAGATGGACGGGATCCCGGTGCGATGGTTCTCGTCCACCTGGATGAACCCTTTCCTGTCGGTTTTCAGATCCAGCTCTTCAAGCCCGATGTTGGCGGAGTTCGGTTTGCGGTCACCGAAATAGAGCACCAGCTCGGTTTCAATCACATGCTGCTCGCCGCTGTCCTTGTCCTCAAATTTCACTTCCGTGCAATTGCGCAAGGGATTGGGTCCGACCTGAAGCACCCGTTTGCGGTTGAAAACGCTGATCTTCGCTTCCTTCAGAATACCATCGAACTCCTCCTTGATCTCCTTGTCGAGGAAAACCATATAGTCTTTCTGGCCGCTGAGGATGGTCACGCGGGTCCCCAGGGCGGAGAATATGGTTGCAAATTCCATCGCCTGGATGTTGGTGCCTACGATGACCAGCCGCTTCGGGATATAGTGGATGTCCAGGATCGACCGGTTGTCCAGGATGGTGGAGTGGTCGATCTCGAACGCTTTGGGCTTTTTGGAGGTGGCTCCGGTTGAGATGAGGATGTAGTCGCCGGTGAACCGTTTTTTTGTACCATCCTCGCGGGTCACCTCCACGGTGTTCGGGTCCACGATGCGGCCGAATCCCAGTGCGGTATCCACCTCGTTTTTGATCAGGCTGTCCTTGATCTCACTGTTCTGTGTTGCCAGCACCCGGTCCTTATTCCGCAACACATCGCGCATGCGGAAACGTTCGTAGGGTTTCCTGCCCTCGTCGCCGAACTGTGCCGTGTACCTGTAGATACTGCTGGCGGTCTCTCTCAGCGCTTTGCTGGGCACGGTGCCGGTGTTTATCCAGGTTCCGCCCAGGTAGTTTTCATTGGCCTCGATGATCAGGGCCTTCTTTTCAAACTTGGCAGATTGCATGGCGCAGGAAAAGCCTGCCGGACCGCTGCCAAGGATGATGACGTCATAATCTCTGCTCATTATTCCATCCGTGTTGATTCTACAGTTTCTGGAACGATTTGTCCTGACAACAAGATAGCATGAAATTAGCTACATGACAGAAATTATTTGCGGATGCATACTGTTAAGGGAGTAGATATTGACACCAGTTGTAACAAGTAAGAACAAATCAAAACCAAAGAAACAGAGGTAAACCATGGCTTTCAAACTTCCCGATCTTCCTTATGCATACGATGCGCTCGAACCCCATATCGATGCAAAAACCATGGAGATCCACCATACCAAACACCATCAGACATACATCGACAAAGCCAATGACGCCCTGAAGGGCCACCCGATGGCCGAGCGCTCCGTCGAAGAGGTGTTGCGGAACATCGACAGCCTGAATGACGATGTGCGCCAGGCCGTGATCAACAACGCCGGCGGACACGCCAACCACTCGCTCTTCTGGGAGATTCTGAGTCCGGATGGCGGTGGTGAGCCAAAAGGAGCCGTCGCCGATGCCATCGGCAAGGCCTTCGGATCATTGGATGCCTTTAAGGAAAAATTCGCCAGCGCCGCCACCAGCCGTTTTGGATCCGGATGGGCATGGCTGGTCGTGAATAAAAACGGCGATCTGGAAGTCACCTCAACGGCCAACCAGGACAGCCCGCTGATGAAGGGACTGGTACCTGTACTGGGTCTGGACGTATGGGAACACGCCTACTACCTGAACTACCAGAACCGCCGTCCCGACTACATCAAGGCATTCTGGAATGTAGTGAACTGGGACAAAGTGGAAGAGAACTTCAAGAACGCGTAGTTCCATCTCTCGCCGAATGACTAGGGCGATGCCAGTGTGACCCGCACCCATGTTTCGTACGGGTCGCCCATGCGCCTCAGCAGCCGGTCGGCCCGTTCGCGCTCTTCCTGGTTGGAATCGGTTCGGGCGTGGCCACTGGCCGTCTCGCTGGTGATCAGCGGTGCGCCGCCACGGAGGTTCATGTCAAGCAGCCGTATCGGGTCGATCTCAAAACCGATGTCGATGGTTTCGCCCGGCTGGAGGTCAGGAGAGAACTGACTTGTGGGACCGGTCTGAAGCGGAATCGCAAACGATATCCTGCCCGTGCGGTCGTCATCATCCAGATGCAGCTTCAGACCCTGGGCATCCAGCTGCGCGACCGGGAGTGGGAATGGCTGCATCGGATCCCGGCGGCTCTGGCGCTGGACGAGCAATGCGTTCTGGCGGCTGTTACGCTCCGCTGCCTCCTTGATGGACCGGTTCTCCGGAAAATTGCTCCAGTTCGGCTCCTCCAGATATCCCTGCTGCGCGCCGGGAAAGTTGCCCAGCTGATAATAGATCCCGGTGGGATAGGTCACGCCAAAGGACCGCCTGGCCGAGCTGCTCCCATCCACGTACAGGGAAAAACCAAACTCCCGTGCGTTCTGAAACCGGCGACTGCTCACAAAATCCACCAGGATATACAAATGCGTCTCGTCATGGGATACATAAAAAGCCAGGTCATCCACCGTGGTCCGTTCGGCCGACCCGGTGAGCGACTCCAGGCTGAAGGTGCGGCCGGAAGTTTCCGGTGTGTTGAACTGACTGGTCACTTTCGTTGTTGAAGAGCAGGAAAGGATCAGGAATAACGGAGCTGAAAGCAATGCTAACGTTCGGATAAAATTCATCTTAAAAGGAGGATTTTTATAATTGCCGGATATGTATTTGCACATGTCCTGCGTTGTTCTGTGCACATAATCCAAATAGTAACTGTAAACATCAACGTAAAAAGAGTACGGAATTATGCAATTCGGTTATGGAATCGGACCTGACACGTCCTGGATGAGAAAAGAACTAACGGATCTCGGTGTCACCGAGCTCACCACGACGGACGAGGTCGACAATGTTTTCCAGGATCCGCAGGGCAACATGCTGCTGGTGATCAATTCGGTATGTGGATGCGCCGCAGGCAATGCGCGCCCGGGCTTGAAACTCGCCATGGGCCACTCCAAAAAACCGGATAAGGTCTTCACGGTCTTTGCCGGCCAGGACAAGGAAGCCACCACCAAGGCCAGGGAGTATTTCAGCGATTTTCCGCCATCATCTCCCGCATTTGCCTTTTTTGTGAATGGCGAGATCAAGGCCATGATCCCCCGCCACCGCATCGAAGGACGCACCGCCCAGGAAGTTTCGGACGACCTGGTGATGATTTTCGACACCTTCTGTAATTGATTTTCCCGTTCAGTTCGCACCTGCCTGACGGGATTTCCACCACGAGAGCACCTGCTCTTTCCCGTCACCCGGATCTATTACTGCACCGAGCTGCATCAGCATGCGGTACAACCCTATATGGGCCCGCGTCACATAGATGAAGTGGTGAGTCCCACGGGGCTGCGGCTGAGCCGTGGCCTCGCGGACCAGTTCTTTGTAGGTCCGGCTGAATTCCTCATCGCCAAAATCGAATGATCTGGCGTGATAGGGCGAGATGACGAGGTTGCCGAATTTCCTGCAGAGTTCGAAAAACGACTTCTCATAATCGGGGTCACCGGAAGACGCGTCCACCAGTCCCAGCCGGATGTACAGCTTCCACAACTCTTCCCGATCCCCTTCCAGATGCAGGGGAAGCAGTGAGACGTAATCGCGGAAGAAATCGTCCGGACAAACCTTGACGCACCCGAAATCCAGCACGCCCAGCCGGCCATCGGGACACAGCATGTAGTTGCCGGGGTGTGCATCGGCGTGCAGCGTGCGTGAATCGTTTATCTGGGCATGGAAAAAATCCCATAAAAGCTGTCCGTAGCGGTTCCGCTCCTCCTGCTCCGGGTCGCGGGCGAGAAAATCACCGATGTGCTCACCGCTGATGCGGGTCATCGTCAGTACCGACGCCGTGGAATATTCCGGGAGGTGCTCCGGGATTGCAAAGTGTTCTCCGCCATATCTTTCAGCGAACTGAGAAATCTGCTCCCCTTCGTGACGGTAATCGGTCTCCTCCATCATCTTGTCGTAGACTTCCCGGAAATAGGCGTCGGTCCGGTCACTGCGCACCATTCGCCGGAACACCAGTTTTGCCATGCTCAGGTCCGAACCGATGCTCACCCTGATGTTGGGATACTGGATCTTGACCATGACATCACGTCCGTCGCGCAAAATCGCTTCGTGCACCTGTCCGATCGAAGCGGCGGCGGAAGCCTCCGGCCGGAATTCGGCAAAGATCTCTTCGGGATAACCACCCAGTTCGTCCTTGATGATCTGCCTCACGAGCGCCTTGCTGATGGGTGGGACGCGGTATTGTGCCTGGGACATCACATCCACAAACTCCTCGGGGAGCAAACCGTGATCCAGACTGAGCGTCTGGGCAAGTTTCAGCGCCGTGCCACGAAGCTTGGAAAACTCGTCATAAAGATAACGTGCATTGTTCGTGTGCAGCTCACTTTGGGAAGACGCACCGGCGCCGTTGCCGCTGAAGCGGTTTTTGAGATTGTGCAGTGCGTAATTGGTGCCCACGCGCAGCCCCGTACGTGCAATGCGGGCGCTGCGCTCAAGCCGGGATGAAGGAAACTCGCTCATGCTTTACTTATACTATGTTATTTCGGATCGTGCAGATGATTGCAGATGATTGACCGCTGTGCTCAGAATCGTATGAACCTCCGAAGGATCGATACGGGGGTCCGTGCCGAGATGAATCCATTCTGGATCAGGTATTTTCCCAGGTCCAGGGTGTTGTCGATAACCCCGTTATAGAGGATTTCATTCAGCAGGGACGTGGTTTTTTCGGCCAGGGCCATGACCCGGGGCCCGGAATCGGGATCCGAAAGCCAGTAGCCGGTCATATGCAGATATTCGCGGCTCCACCAGGTATAGACCGGCGAGACAAGGAGCAGCTGGTGCGACAGGCCGATGCGCCCGTCCTGCTCCGTGAACCCGCGGAACAGCCCTGCCACCGTGTGTTCGAAGCGGGTGGATGTAAAACGGTCCAGGATGAAAGGATGATATGTGCTGCGCACCAGCGGCTCGTGGTCGTGCATCATATCCATGGAGGTGAGGAAAAAATTGAGCAGTTTTTCCCCGACGGTGTACTGCTCAAAACCGGGGATCGCTTCGGTCATGATGCGGTACTCGTCCACCAGCATGCAGTAGAAATCATCGATCCATTCATCGGTGCTCTGATAATGTTCCCGGATATCGGCCAGCGGCGTGCGTGTGACCTGGGCCATGTCGGCGAGGTCAAGGCGGGCGTAGTCGCGCTGTCCGGCCCCGATCAGTTTTTCCACCAGCCGTGTGCGGCCGCTTCCCGGCCCGGCGCCCTGCTTGTCGCCGGCTGCGTTGCCGCTGCTTCCTGGACTGCTGCCTTCTGAACCGCTGTTCCCGGAAACAATGCTCTCTGAACCACTTTTTCCTGAGCCACTCCTGCGATCACCGATTTTAGGATTGGCGGCGTGAACGGTGCCCTTGGTTTGGGTATGCTGTGCCATTGCGGTTGGTTTTTTTGAATAGATAGATGGATGAGCCAGCCCTTTGCTGTTGTCCTTTCAAACAACAAAACGTACCGGACCGGCATTAGATTCCATCCTTGGCACAACCGAATTGTTCCGCTCCCTGGCCATCCTCCGGCCATCCTCCCCTTCCAGTACTTCGCCGGAAACCTCGAAGACCCGGAAGGCCACCAGCTTCCCGCGTGGAAAAGGTGGATTTCTTATTGTAAGAGTGCGATGAAATCAGTATCGTTTCCGCTGACGATATTTCGTTGTACCATGGACGGCAAGGAAACACATCGATACTATTATGACGAACTCTTTCTGGCGGGAAACGCTCGATCACATTCCCGGACTCCTTCTCATTTTCAGGGTAGATGAAAAGGAGGATGCGCATCTCATTTTTGCGAACGCCCACATCAGGAATGTTTTGGGTTACAAACCCGAAGAATTTGTGCTGGCATCGGAGTCGCAGGGTTCCAGGGTGCAGGCCGAGCTGACTGAACTGGTGGATCGGATTGCCGAACAAAGCCGAAAAGAAGGATCGGGTACCCGTGCGGTCTGCCGTTTCCACTCCAAGCGGGCAGAGGCGCACGACTTCCATTTTTCGTTCCGGATCTTCACGGCCAAATCAGCCTCGCATCCGTTCATAGCGGTCTCACTCGAGCCGTTTGCAGGGGAGGAGGTGGATGGTGGCACCGAATCTTCGTTGCCGGGACAACGGAATGTCGGTTTCGTTGCCGAGTCGCCCCTGATGCAGGCCCTGATGCGGAAAGTGGATTCGCTGGCCGACCAGCAGGTCCATCTGCTGTTCCGTGGAGAGCGTGCCACAGGAAAGCGCACGCTTGCACGCCAGGTCCTCCAGGCAGGGAGGCTGCAGGGTGCCCGCACCATGGAGTGGAACCTGGAGAGCATGCCGGTCCCGGAGCAGAACCGTGTGGTGGACGGCTTCTGCGGCAAGAGCGGAACCAGGGAGGCCGAGGCCCCTGGCCAGGGGCTCGTGCTGCTTGTGACCGAGATCAGTATGCTTACGGAGACAAACCAGGAGAAGCTGCTGGACTGGCTGCGCGACCGCCAGCAAGCCGGAGAGGAGACGCGAATCCTGGCAACCACCTCCTTTCTGCTGGAAGAGCGGATGCAGCAAGGTGAATTTTCGGCCGACCTTTACTACTTCCTGAGCTTCGATACCCTGTTGCTGCCGCCGTTGTCCCAGCGGCGGGACGATCTGCGCGTACTGTTCACCAACTGGATCCGGGCTGCGACCGCCGTGCTGCAGTTGGGAGAGCTCCGGATCCCAGACTCGGAGATGGACCGGGTGCTGGGATATGGGTGGCCCGGGAACTTTCACGAGTTCCATGAAGTGATGCGGCGGTCGCTGCTGGCATCCTCCGGCTCGTTCCGCCTGCTGCTTGAAGGCCCGGCGGGACAGGGGACATCCGCAGGAACCCCAGAAGAAACGTCCCCGGTGGCAGTCACGTCCGGCGAGGGGGCTGACACCGGAGCGGGGATCGTCCCCGCCCTGCTTGCCGGTGACGTACTTCCATACGACGAGATGAACCGCAGGTATCTGGAGAAGGTACTGCAGAAGACCGGAAATAAAATTTACGGGGAGGATGGCGCGGCCCGGTTGCTCGGCATGAAGCCCACGACGCTGCAGAGCAAGCTCAAGAAACTGGGAGTCCGCTGATTACGGCGGCACGGCCCTGTATACGGCGGTTCTGCCCGCTTCGGCGGATCGTTGTCCGTCCACCGGCGGAATGGGAGGATCCGGATCTTTTTCAAAATAAAGTTTGACATGGATAATCAAAAGGGTGTATATTTGGAGTCTGCCGAATAAAAAGGCGGGATGTTCTTTGACCGGATGGAAAGACAAGAAAATCGCATAGCGAGCCCCTG
>SKWQ01000003.1 GCA_007128855.1 Balneolales bacterium | reverse complement strand
GGGGAACCGTTTTGCGGAGATATTGCCGTCGGTCGCATCCTTCAGCTCCGGACACAATTTGGCGACGATATCAGTGTAGCTGCTGTCCTTGAACCCATCGATGAGTACCAGTGCTTTGGCATCGGACTGTTTGAGCAGATAATCCAGCTCGAAGATTTTGTAGTTGGTGTTCACGGTCACCAGCACGACCCCGATCTTTGCCGTGGCGAAGAGCGTCAGCAGCCATTCCGGCACGTTGGTGGCCCAGATGGCCAGGTGATCGCCCTTCTTGAGTCCGAGTGCCATGAACCCTTTGGCCACCTTGTCCGTCTCTTCATCGAACTCTGCCCAGGTCCGCTTGTAGGGCAGCTTGGTGTAGGTGATGGCATTGCGGTCCGGGTGGATGCGGGCCATGTCCTTCAGGACGGTTCCCACGGTTTTTTTTATCTCCTCCATAGGGGTCTCTCCTTCTTAATGGTAACGGATTCGTAAACGCAGGATACCAATTTTCCGGAATATTTTCCTTAAAACCGTGAAGGACTGGCAAAAAAACAGTATTAATCCGAACAAATTCAGTAAACCCCTGACTGCCACTTAATTTTTTTTAAAGTCCGGGAACCTTGGCGCAACTCTTTGAGTTTTGACGGAGGCATGAAGCAAAAAGCGACAGACAATCACAAAAACAAACTAAGTGAGGTAATCCATGAGAAAAACATCAATACTTGCAACCGTAGTGTTGCTATTTGCATTAACGGCCTGTGATGTAACGGACAGCGCCTACAATAACGTCGAAACCTCGCGGATTGCGGGCTCCGAGGCGTTGATGAACGGTACAACCATGAGCAGTCAGTCCATCCTGGACATTGCTGCCTCCAACGAAGACTTTTCAACCCTGGCCGCTGCCGTGGTTTTTGCCGGATTGGATGGCGTGCTTGATGGCCGCCGTCAGTTCACCGTCTTCGCTCCGACCAACGACGCATTTGATGTGTTGCTGGATGCACTTGGCCTGACCGCCGAAGAATTGCTTTCCGAAGAGAACAAAGAACTTGTGACAAGCGTCCTGCTGTATCACGTAGCTGCCGGCGCACGTTTCTCTGACGATGTGGTCACGTCGGACCAGATCAAAACCCAGCAGGGATCCTTTATCAAGGTAAAAGAAGATGATGGATTTTTTGTCGGCAACGAAGAAAACGGATTTGCAGCACTGAATCTTGACCTGATCGACATCGAAGCGCGCAATGGTGTGATCCATGTGATCGACGCCGTGATGCTTCCGCCTTCCGAGTTCAATCCGGGCGATCGCAAGAAACAATATGAGTCCAAGCCTTACAGCTCTATCCTTGAAATCGCGGCCGGACTGGATGACTTCTCCATACTGGCACAAGCCGTGGAGTTTGCCGGTATTGCTTCCGTGCTGGATGGCCGCCGCCAGTTTACCGTGTTCGCTCCGACCAACGATGCGTTTGTTGCTCTTCTGGAAGCGCTGGAGACTACTGCGGAAGATCTTTTTGTTCCCGAAAACCGCGGCCTGGTCCGTGACATCCTGCTCTACCACGTTGCACCCGGCAGCCGCAAAGCTGAGGACGTGGTCACATCTGACCGAATCCGCACACTCAGCAAATCATTCTTCTTCGTGAAAGAGGAAGAGGGTGAATTCTTTGTCGGCAATGAGAATGGCTTTGCGCAGATCATTGGCACCGACGTAATGGCGCGCAACGGTGTAATCCATGTCATTGACACCGTGATGCTTCCCTGACGCGGGCGGCATCGTTTCCGGGAATCATTCAGGCTGCGCAATGTAGCAGAAAGGTGCGACTACTCCTGAATCCTCGGATATAGTTTTCAAGAAAACGTCCTGTATACAACTGGTATGCAGGACGTTTTTTTTTACAAACAAGGGATCAGTTTGAGCGGGATAATATTGCTGTCCGATAGATGATAAATGGCAATGTTCAGACGGACATGCTGATGATCCAGCTTCCGGCGATGATGCCGATGAACACGACCCATCCGATTGTCAGGATTACGGCGGTTCCAATTTTTTTCATGGCTGATGAAATACTATACATATTAGTTTCCAAAAAAAATACAGTTGAGAGATGTACTGCGCGAGGCCGCCGGTATTTATGCGTCGGCAAGTGCAGCACCGGGTGCAAACGGGTGTGTCCTGATGATTCCACAAATTACGGGATGCAAAAACAGGACAAAAGAGCAAGCAGAATCGAGGCACCATTCCGGTATTTACCGGGTTGATGTACCGTTCATTCCGGCTTATATGATAGTTATACGAACGATGAGGTTAAAAGTTGCAGGGAATTCATAGATCAACGGCCGTAATCGTCCTGTACCCGTACGATATCGTCCTCATCAGAGGGGTGTTCCGGATCGGTGTGTTTCCATATTTCAGCGACCACCCCCCACTGACCCGTACCGATCAGCCGATGCCTCTGCCCTTTTTCGAGTTCGATTACGCTTCCGGCTGCATACGTGCCGGGACTGGTTGCTTCATCGGTATGGCTGACGGCAACGGCAACGGATCCGCCGATCACCTTCCAGATTTCGGAACGCCGGTGGTGGTACTGCCAGGATAGTCTCTGGTCCGGAGCCACCAGCAGGATCTTCGGGCTCAGCTTTTTGAATCCCGCGAAATCATCCGGGCTCAGATTAGGGAAAAAATCCCTGATGAAATCATCGGCCTGCCTTTCGTCGATAACAAAATATCCACCCCAGGGCCTTTCCTGATCAAAGGCGGCAATTTTGAAGCCGCGATCCGTCAGAAACGCACATACCTCATCGAATACCTCCTCTTTGGTGAACTCCCCGGAAAATTGCAAATGGTCCATAATAGTTTCGGTCATAATGATAATGATGATTCCAGCGGGGTTTGGCCGTGGTACCACAAACCGTGACACCCGCGCAATGGATGCATAGGTTAAAATTACATGTAATTTGATATGATCGCGACGATTTCATCCCTTTTTTGTCGCAAAAGGTCTTGATCGCCGCGAGCTTCCACGTTCAGTCGGAGAAGCGGTTCGGTGTTGGACGCGCGCAGGTTAAAGCGCCAGTTATCAAAACTGATGGACAGCCCGTCGCGACGGGAAATTTCGCCCTTGCCGGCAAAATGCTTTTCAACGTCCCGAATAACCGAATCCGGTGATGCCGATATGGTGAAGTTCTGTTCGCCCGTAACCGGGTATCGGCGGATGGCCTCATCCACCAGCTCGGACAGCCGCTTGTCGGTGCCGCTGAGAAGCTCAAGGATGAGCATCAGCGGGAGGATGCCGGTGTCGCAGTACCAGAAGTTCCGGAAGTAGTGGTGGGCGGACATTTCACCGCCGTATTCGGCTTTTTCCAGGCGCATGCGTTCCTTGATGAACGCGTGGCCCGTCTTGGACTCCACCGGGATTCCCCCCAGCTGTTTCACTGTTTCGATGGTGTTCCAGGTCAGGCGCGGATCGTGTATGATCTTGGCGCCGGGATGTTTTTTGAGCACCTGACGCGCCAGCAGTCCGATGATGTAATATCCTTCGATGAAGCGGCCCTTTTCATCAAAGAAAAAGCAGCGGTCGAAGTCTCCGTCGAAGGCCACTCCCAAGTCGGCACCGGTTTCGCGGACGGTACGGGCCGTATCCTCCCGGCATTCGGGCAGCAGCGGATTGGGGACGCCGTTGGGGAAATTCCCGTCCGGTTCCTCGAAGAGCAGGTCACACCGGCAGGGCAGCAATCCGGTGAGGGTGCGGAGTGTGGGTCCGGAGGCGCCGTTGCCGGCATTCAGGACCACCCGCAGCCCTTTGCTGACGGGAGTGGAGAGCTGGGCGGTCATCCAGGCAAGGAACTCCTTGGTGATATCCAGCCGGGTATAATCACCGCGGTAATCTGTGCGGTTGGGACGGGTATGTTGGAACGGGCCGTTATCGGCGACCATTGTGCGGATTTTCGGGAGATCGGTTTCGGCACCCACCGGCACCACGTCGCGGGCCACCATTTTGCATCCGTTGTATTCTTTCGGATTGTGGCTGGCGGTGATCATGATGCCGCCATCGGTGCGGTACTGTCCGGTGGCAAAATAGACCATTTCCGTGCCGCAGAGTCCCAGGTCCAGCACATCCACCCCGGAGTCACGGAAGCCATTGGCCAGTGCGGCGGCCAGTTCTTCGCTCGACAGGCGGGAGTCATAGCCGATGACGACACGTTCGGGGCGGAAATGGGTGGAAAAAGCCCGGGCCAGGGCATCCATGAACGAGGCATTCACCTGTTCGGGGAAGATTCCCCTGATGTCGTAGGCCTTGAAAGCGGAAACGTCCCGTTTTTCAGACATGGTGGCACCTACTGATTGGGTCCAAAGTGATCGGCGTGGCGCAGTTCCTGCTTCATGAGCAGTTCCGGCACCGGGGCCAGGATGGTGTAGAGCGGCAGGGTGGCCACGCCCAGCGCGGCGGCATCGATGCCTGAAGATGCGATTTCCAGCTCCGGGCGGCTCGATTTCCGCGGGATGCGATGCGGCGGGAGCGCCTCGAGGATATTGAGGCGCATCCAGGCGAGGATGTTCTCGGGCAGGCGACCGCCCAGGAAGATCACCTCCGGATCGAGAAGGTATTCCACGGCGGCGATCAGGGGCACGAGTTGGCTGGTGCCGGTTTCCAGCCATTTCATGAGAATGGGGTTGCCTTCTTCAAAGCGGCTTGCAAGATCCTGCTGGGAGTGTGCGGGATAGCCGGCATCGATCATTTTCTGCTTGAGCAGGGGCATGTTGAAGTAGCCGCCAAGGTGGTCATGTTCGTGCCGGTTTCCGTTGTCGGAGCGCAGGGAGGACGGGAAATATCCAAGTTCCCCTGCGTTGCCGGTATGGCCGGAGTAGAGCTGGCCGCGGATGACGAGTCCGCCACCGAGTCCGGCACCGAAATAGAGAAAGAAAAACGAGTTGATGTGTTTGCCCTTGCCGTACCAGTGTTCGCCGATGGCGGCGGCCGAAGCGTTGTTTTCGATGATGACCGGCAGCTCGAGGCGCTCCCTGAGCTGTTTGAGGACGGGGGTGTGGTCCCATCCGGGCAGGGCGTTCGGATTGATTCCCTCGTCGCTTTCCTGCTTGTCCTTGGTTGGATCCAGGGGTCCGGGCAGGCCGACGCCGACGCCCCAGAGTTTCTTCCTGCTGATCTTCTGCTTCTGAATGATCTCCGAGACGGTGTTGCTCATTAGTTCGATGGCCTCCTGCGGGGACGGAAAATCCAGGTCCATGGACATTTCATGACAGATTTTGCCGTTCATGTTGAGCATTACGGCGGTCAGGTGGTCCTTGTCGAAGTCAATACCGATGGAGTAGGCCGCTTCCTCGTTGATCTTGAGCTGTACGGCGGGGGCTCCCCTGCCCGATATCTGCCGGGAGTGCTCCAGGATCAGTCCGCTCTTGGCGAGTTTCTTGGTGATATTGGTCACCGTCTGCACGGTCAGGTGCGTCTGGCGGGAGATATCCATGCGGGAAAGGGGTCCATGCAGGCGGATGATCTCCAGCACGATGCGGTTGTTGTAGGAGTTGGCGTACTGTAAGTTGGTTCCGAATAACATTGGCGCGGGGCTCAGATCCGGTTACGGCAGCCGGGCTGCCATTTAATAAGTGAGATTACGCAGAAAGATACATCAAAAGGGACATTGTTTCAGCCGTTAATGTGATGAATATGGTAAAAAACGGATGACACTTTACATCTATGCGGAAATTAAAGTTTTGCGGCGGTCCGATAAAAAAAAACGCGAGCCGGCTCTCAACCGACTCGCGTACATTACAGGGACATGTAATTGTTATATTCTATGCAAATCAAAGAGTTACCTTCAAAATCACAGAGAGAAGTCCGACGTTGCCGTCAGACTGATGCAAAGGTATGAGAGTGTTCCCAAAAATTCAAATTAATTTTTAAAAATATTTGAATTAATCAGTTTGTTTGTCATCCGCTCATGCTGCTTTTTGAGAACGTATCCAGAATCAGTTTGCTTTGCTTCATCAAAAGTTTGGGCTGGGGAGCGAAGGAGGTGTACAAAGGCAGGGACGCCACACCGAGTGCGGCCGCATCGATGCCGGCGGAGGCAATCTTATATTTCGGCCGTTCGGTCTTCCTGGCAATCCGTTGCTCGGGCATCATATCGTTCATGGATACCAGCATGGACCGCAGCATCGTATCCGGGAGTCTCCCCCCGAAAAAGATCGCTTCCGGGTCGAACATATACTCCACGGCGAGGATCAGGGGGATCAGGCTCCTTGTTGCGTCATCCAGCCATTTCGTGACAACCGTGTTCTGCATTTTATACAGTTCTGCCAGATCCGCGATGGATGAGGCCTCGTATCCCATCGCACGAAGTTTTTCCTGAAGTAAAGGGACGTTGAAATATCCGCCAAGGTGATCATGCTCGCTCTTTTTGCTACCGTCCACGAAGACCGGGGTCGGATAGTACCCCAATTCACCGGCATTTCCAGTAAAACCGGAATAGAGCTGTCCATTGATGACAATCCCTCCTCCAAGTCCGGCGCCAAAATAGACGTAGAAAAAGGATTTCATCATCTTACCATCACCATACCAGTGTTCCCCGATGGCGGCGGCCGAGGCGTTGTTTTCCAGGATCACCGGAATGTGCAGACGCGATTCAAGCTCCCGTACGATGGGCACGTTTTCCCAACCGGGGAGTGCCTCGGGATTGACAATGTTTTTGGATGCACTTCCCTCCGAGATGGCCAGTGGACCCGGTAAACCCACTCCTAATCCCCAGATGATGTCCCGGTCCACACCGGCTTTTTCAATTACCTCATTAACCATTTTTGCCATCAGTTCTATGGCCTCCTGCGGTGAGGGAAAATGGACATCCTGAGTGAGTTTCTGGCAGATTTTTCCGTTGAAATTTACAAGAATAGTTGTGAGGTGGTCCTTGTCGAAGTCGATTCCAACAGAATACGCGGCACTGTCATTGATGCGCAGAAGAATGGACGGTGCTCCCGGACCGGATTGCTGGCGGGAATCCTCTACGATCAGACCGGATTTCATCAGTTTCTTGGTGATATTGGTTACCGTCTGTGCGGTAAGCTGTGTCTGACGAGCTATGCCTACCCGGGACATGGGTCCATATAGCCGGATGGTCTCAAGGATGATCCTGTTGTTGTAAGAGTTGGCGTACTGGAGGTTTGTTCCGACTAGCATGGCGATATATTATTGATTGGATGTTTTTTAAGTTAATCAAAATGCTTGATAAATTCATCCGCCAGTTTCTGCGATTATTCCTTTCAATGAGTTTATTGCCCATAACGGTCTGGTATCATCAAAATAAATTAATACTCAATCAATTTGATTAATTTCCATCTGCTTTGTATGTTCCTCTCAATACCTCTCCTTCCCACCCCTTGTGCCGGAAGGTTCCGACCTCCATAACCCGTTCTCTCTCACGGTTATTGAAAACCTGACGATTTGCACCATCATGAACCACATTCACCCAACGCAACAATTTACCGCAATGAAAATCATAAAATTGGGAAAAAAACTTCCCCGTCTCCATCTGGCAATATTGGCACTTCTGGTGGTGCTGACAGGAGCATGTGCCTTTTCTGAAACGGATCGGGACAGCATGCCGGTTTCACCGGTCCTGGTGGATCCGAACGCCACAGAGCACACCCGGAACCTGTTTGTGAACCTGGACCGCATCCGGCAGGACCATATCCTTTTTGGACATCAGGATGACCTGGCTTATGGTGTTCACTGGATCAACGAGCCCGGCAGGTCGGATGTGCTGGAGGTGACCGGCTCCTACCCTGCCCTATATGGCTGGGAGCTGGGACACATTGAGCATGGCGCCGAGGTAAATCTGGACAATGTGGATTTCGAGCAGATGAAGGGCTGGATCCGTGAGGGATACGGGCGCGGGGGTGTGATCACTCTGAGCTGGCATCCGGACAACCCCCTGACCGGTGGCAGCTCCTGGGATGTGGAAGGGGGACAAAATGTCATTGCCGGGATCCTTCCCGACGGGGAACTTCACGACACATTCCGTTCCTGGCTGGACCAGCTTGCTGATTTCTTGGGCGATCTCATATACGTTGATGAAGAGGGCAACAGCCATCCGATCCCGGTCATTTTTCGTCCGTGGCATGAAATGAGCGCCGGTTTTTTCTGGTGGGGAGACCCCTATAGCAGCCATGAAGAGTATCGTCAGCTCTACCGGTTTACCGTCGAATACCTGCGGGATGAAAAGGGGTTAAACCACATTCTTTGGGCGTTTTCACCAAACTCTTTCAGTGAATACGAATATGAAACCGAATACTGGAACTGGTATCCGGGTGATGAGTACGTGGACGTGCTCGGCTTTGACGACTATTACACCACCTGGGGCGGTTACGGACATGAGGACGGGGTGGCCAAGCTGACCGAATACCTGGTGTGGATGGTTGAGCAGGCCGAGGCGCGCGGGAAAATCCCTGCCCTTACCGAAACGGGGCAGGAAAACTGCCTGGCGGATGCGGATTGGTACACGAACCAGCTGCTGGCGGCAATCACAGGGCACCCGACAGCCCAGCGCATTGCCTATCTGCTCACCTGGCGCAATT